>NZ_FYEC01000022.1:0-91100 GCF_900187635.1 Pseudomonas sp. Irchel 3H3
GGAACCCGATGCCCATGCCGTATTGGCGGTGGATGCCGTATTGAGTGGCGCCTTGGGCTTCGATGACCCAGGCGGAGAGGGATTCCCAGGGGACGAAGACGGGTTCGGTGGCGTCTTCGGGCATGAAACAGACTTCGCGACGTTGGCGGTTGAAGCGGGTGGGGATGATGTGGAGGCGTTTTTTGTGGTTGTGGTGCCAGACGCCGAGGCCGATGAGTAAAGAGCAAAAGCCACCTATTAGCGCGTAGCCATAGCTTTCATCAAACACGCCGAGTACAGAGTCCCAGATTTCTACTTGGCTGTAACCGAACACAACCCCGAGGAACGCAGCAAGCATTGGAGGTAGAAAAGCGAGCATTAAAGTACCGCTGAATGGTCCACCTAATGTTACTTGCCACATAAACACCTGCGGCGATCCCAATCCGAAGTCCATGTACACCTCATTTAGTTCCCCGATATGAGGGCCAAGCGGCGGCAGCGGTGTCGGCAATGGCAACGGCGCGAGATAGGTGATTCTCCCACTGGAAAACGGTTCGACATCGCCGGCTTTGCGGGATTGCTCAAGGTGCGGTCCAGGCAGGGAGCTTTCAATCTTGGTGGGCATGGTCGGCCAACTCCAGCAGATGGGTTTCAACCAATAACAGCGGTGGATGCTCGGTAACGGATTGACGGGGCAACGCAGGAAAATGGTCCCTACCGCGCGGGTTGAGGTGAATAACGTCAGTCAGCGATTCCCACACCCCCTTGGCGTTCAAGGTCTGTATGCAGACCGCCAGCTCCAACGTTTCGGACGCCGGGGTAAATTCAGCATCAAGGTCCAGCGGGTATTGCAGGCATAACACCAGCCGGTCCGGTCCTGTTTGCACGATGCGCAGGCTGTTCACCACTTCTTCGCTGATGACGTCCTTACGCTCTCGGGGTACACCACGATTGTGGAGGGGAACGGAAAGACGGTGGGCGCCGATCCCAAGACGATGAGCCGGTTGACCGCTCAACGGTGGCTGTAAATCATTGAGCTTGAGCCTTGGCAGCACCAGGTGAATGTCGCTGGGCCTGGCTTTTAGCAACAAATTTTTCAGCCACGAGTCATGCTCATTCGGGCCAAGTTGCGCGTACGGGGCGTTCAGCAAATAGGCCAGATAACGCTGATATTCATCCAGGGTATGGTCGCCACGATGATCAGTGTCCAGGCTCCAGGGTGTGGTTTTCAGCCATTTATCATGGGCACTGATGTTGTAGCGGTTGTACAGCCAGGTTCCGCCCAATTCCAAAATGGTGAACAGGGCGCCGGCTAGATTGAACCGGAAGAATACGGTGGATAGCCTTGTCCCCGCAGCAGCCCAAGCAGCCGTTCTTGCTGCAGCGTTTCTGGCAATCGCTACGGTATACCCCGCGTGCAAGGTGTGACCAAAGCCATAGGCATTAGCCGCCGTCATGCCCCCCGCACCCAATGTGGCAAGCGCCGCACTAGTTTGTGCCGAGCGATCTCCGGTACGCGTCGCCTGCTGCCATTTCTGCTGTTGGGAATTGAAGCTGGACAGAGATGACACAAAACCAAAAAGGTAAGTAAAGAAACCCAGTCCAACATGCATCTTGCCCATTTGCACCTGCACATTCTGCAAAGCATGGTGTTGAAGTCCGGCAACGAGTTCCGTGCTACGCGCCTTCAGAGCGGTATCCGCCAGACTTTGCGCCGCCGTAAATCCCGCGGCACCCGTAGCGGCAAACGCGGCAAAGAACTCGGCCCGTTTCTTGGGATTTTTGGTTTGATTCATCATCTCCCGATACACCGAAACCAAATTCACCCCCTGCACCAAAAACACCAACAACCCCATCCCCTCGCTCCGAATCAACTTCGTATTCGGCACGCCTTGAACCCCCAACCGAATATCCTTCAACAAACTGCGCACCTCCAACTGCTGCGCCGGCGGAAACACCACCGTCACCCCCGCCCGAGCCGGCGTCGCGCCATACAGCCGAACAGACTGATCCGGCAGTTCCGCAATCGGGCTCAGCGCCCCGGCCAGTCGGCCTTCAAGTTGCGTCAACTGCCCGCGCACCCGCACGATCTCGCCCTGTAATTCCACCGCCCGGGGCGTCTTGTGCCCCGCCCGGTTTTTGTTGTGGGTGAACAGGTTACGTTCGCGGGTCAGCGTCCTGAGGTAATCGCGTTCACTGAGCAGTTCCTTGAGGTTGGTTTGCAGCGCCGCGTGTTCCGCCGGGCTGGCGACAGTAAAGGTCACGCCGGTGGTTTTTGCCGCATCGAGAATCCGCCCCGACAAGGCCTTGGGCAGGCGTCGGAACAGTTCGTCGAGGTCGGGGATTTTCCCTCCCGCCAGATCGAACCCTTCCAGCGCCCGGCTCAGGCCCAGGTTCAGCGCCGGGCTGAGACTGTGCTGCGCCGCGTCCGCGACGGCGCGGGTGTGTTCGGGTAAATCATCGAGGGCCGGCAGGTGCGGCTGTTCGATTTTCTTTAACTCGCCCAACCAGTGCGGCAGGTTGTTGAACACCCCCATGCCGGCGTTGAACAATGTGGTGTATTGCGCGGCCCGTTCTGGCTGAAGACGCAGCGGCAAGGTGTAGAACAGCGGCCGGGTCAGTTCCGGGTGTTTCTCCAGATAACCGAGGAGAATTTCGCTGGCGTGATCGCTGCGGCAGATGTCCTTGAGGCAGGCGTATTCGGCGGCGAACGCCTGGTGGAGTTGCTGTTGATCCTGCGCGTCGTAATACCAGGCCGAACGATGGAAGTGACCGGCATTCACCAGCATCGTGCGGTCGGCGGTGATGCGCTCGAGCAGGCGGTTCCAGCGCCCGAGGTCGTCGCGGTGCTGAAACAGCGCAGCGTCCATGGCGGGGCGGTCGATGAAATCGTTGACCCCGCGTTTGCCACTGAAGCTGGAGCCTTCGAGCACATCGATGATGCGTTTGTTTTGCTCCTTGCCGAGCTTGATCAGGGTTTTGAGGTGCTGCTCAACGAAGTCGGTGGGGGCCCTCGCAAAGTGCTGGCGGGTGTAGTAACTGCGGTCCGCGTCGTCAATGGCGCGCCGGTGTGCAGTGATGTCTGGATTGCCCCCCTGATACTTGAGCATCTCCTGAACTTCGGCCTGGGCTTCCTTGCGCAGCTGCACCAGCTCCGGGGGGGCTGGCACGTCGACAGGCTCGACCTTGCCGCCTTTGTTCAGGTAATCCAGTAAGGCTTTGCGGGTCTGCTCCCGATCCGGCTCGGGCAACTGTTCCAGATCGCCAAAAAGTGCCTGGACTCGCGGATCGTCGCTGGCGTCGGCCAGATTGCCGACATCCGCCGGACTGAGCTGGCTCAGGGATTCGATGTAACTGGCCAGCAAGTAATCGCGTTCGTTGTTATCGGCGTTGCTCCAGTCGTCGACCCAGCCGACCACGGTGTCCTGATATTCGGCCAGATCACGCAATACGCCGAGGTCGTCCTGCACCACAAGGAACAGCGTGTCGTCCTGATAAGCCGGGCGCACCCGCCCGAGAAACTCGCCGATATGCGCCTCGCGAAAGCGCCGCGGCTGCTCCCACAAATAGGGTTCACGTTCGTGCGCGGGGGCATCGCTGACGTGCACCGTCGGCAATAGAACGGCGTCCGACGGCGACTCGGCTTCCTGTTCCGCACGGTCTTGGGCGGTTTGCGCCTGCCGGGCCGGATCGGTCGCAATCTCCGCCAGCCACTGTTTGCCTTGCGCGACCGTCAGCAGGTGTTCACCGCCAGTTTGGCAATGCACCGGACCAAGATCGACGGCCTGCATGAAGTGTTCGCGTTCCTCGCGGCTGTCGAGCACTTGCGTGCATTTGGCCGCCGTCCACTGCACTTCGGCGAAGGTCACATGCAGGGTGCTGCGCCTTGAAAACACCAGTGCAGGACGCTCTTCGATGGGCGTGCGCTGATCGCCTGCCACCTTGGCGCCCTTGTGCAGCAAGGCGCTGACCAGTCCGTTAAGGACCTGATATTCGTGCAGGTGGCCGGTCACGCTGTCGATGACGTACAACCAGCCATCGCGTAGTAAACGGATGCCCAGCGGGCGGGTCGTCAGGGCATAGGGCAGCTTCAGTTCGGCACTCGGGTCGAGGGGCTTTTCCACCAGTCCGTAACGCAAGGGCATCAGCTGCACGTGGGTTTGGCGCAGAGGGCAGGCACCGGGGGAGCCGATGGCGGTTTTCGAAGCGGCGGCCGCAGCAAGGTTCGCAGGGTGACTCATGGGCGTACTCCTTGGCTGGCCCAGCGCTGAGCCAGATCAGCGGCCAGCGCCACGCGCTCGCCAGGGGGTTGCAGTGAGGGTGTGCGGAGCAAATGGGCGATAGATGGATGTTGTTCGAGCGCTGTGCCGTCCAGCCAGGCCATGACGTTGGCGTAGTGGAAAAGTTCGGATTGGCTACTCAAGCCCAAGGCGCCAGCCTCGGCCTCTAGCTGTTCGAGCATGGGCCAACGCTGGGCCACGGTTTCGCCGCCATGGCGATCGGGAAAGTATTTGAGCAAATGGGCGTCGAGCTCGAGCAACGCGCGGCGCCGATCAACCCGGTCCAACGCTGCATTCAGTTCAGGGCTCAGGCGATAGGGCGTGGTCAGCTCCGGGCAGTCGGGCAGTCGCGGTTGATGACGCTGCCAATCGGTGCTGACGCTGTCGGCCATCACCACGCAGACAATGGGACCGAACAAACGCTGATCGCCGCTACCGAACAACGCCTGCGCCACTGCCGCATCGGCCAAACGCAGGACCACCGGCAGACCTTCGGGCAATTCAACTGTCAGCAGTTTGCGCAAGTGCTGAGCGACGGCTTGTGCCGAGTCCGGGCTGAACAACAGCACGCCCGATTCCTCGTGTGCGTGCTCCAGATAAAACTGAACGAGTGGCTCGTCAGGTTGTTGAACGGCCACCAACAGCGGTGAGATATCCCGCAGCGCAGTAAACGACGGGCAGTCATACAGCGCGACGGTGGTAGCGCCGGGACTCAGTTGTTTCAAGCGTTCCGGCAAATCGCCCAAGGTCGTACCGTCCAGCAACAGGAAAGCCTGTTGCTCGCTCCAGGGCAGGTCTTCAGGCAGTGAGGTCAAAAGCTTCATGCTTGAGCGGCCTCGCATATCAGGCAGCGCGAGGCGCGGTTTGAAATCAACGCATGGCGTTGCTGGACCGCATCGAAGGTCACTTTCAGCAGGGGCAAGGCGCCCGGCATCAGGGGCTCGGCAGGTCGACCCACGGCCGGGGCGCCGCCCTGTAGAATCGGCACGCTGCTGAAAATGCCTTCCGGCCCCAGCGTCAGCCATTGGCCGCCAGCCTGGAGTGACAGGCGCACTCCGCCATCGATGACGACTTGCTGCCCGGCGCTCAGGTGAATGTGCTGGGTGGCATTGAGCAGGTGATTGGTGGTTCGGACGTGGCGGTCGCCGTAAACCAACAGATGATCGTCCTGCTTGAGTTCCGTCAGGCGGTTGCCGTGGGTGAGGTGATGTTCTTCACCGCGCAGGTCGTGGCTGGCGGTGCCGCCGATGATCACGGTTCGCTGGTTGTCGACTTGAATGCGTTCGTCGTTGAGCACGTGCTGGACGAAATCGCGCTGGGCACGCAGGGCAATTTCCTCGGCGCCTTGCCTGTCCTCGATGCGCAACTCATTGTAACCGCCACCGCCGGGGCTGCTTTGGCTACGGAAAATGCTGCGGGTGTGCTCTGCCGGCAGATCCAGTGGCACGGGGGTTGAGGCGTTGGGCATACAGCCAAGGACGAAGGGTTTGTCGGGGTCGCCATCGGTGAATCCCACCAGGACTTCCATGCCGACCCGAGGGATCAGCACGCTGCCATAGCGGTCATGGGCCCAACCGGTAGCGACCCGCAGCCAGCAGCTCGATTGTTCGTTGTGTTGACCCTCGCGATCCCACGGCAGTTGAACCTTGACCCGACCGTATTCGTCGCAGTAGATCTCTTCGCCGGGCGGGCCTGTGACGATGGCATGCTGGTTACCCGTTATTCGCGGTTTGGCGTGTTCAAGAGCCGGTCTGAACGGGACGTCCCAAGGTGTCGCGACGAAGTGGTTACGGTAGCCCTGACTGAAACCGTCCTGCGGACTGGCGTCGATGATCGACTCCTCAAGCACTTGGGGTTGCAGGCCAACATGCTCGACTTCAGTCAGAAGCCACAGGCCATTCCAGTCAGTGCGGGGGTGTTCGGATATGTCGACGAAATGACCACAGCGCATGGCGCTCTGATCACCGCGCCCTTCGGCTTGCCGGTAATCGGCGCGGTGGCGTTCCAGTGCCCGATTGGACAGATGTTTACCGCGCTCACGATGGGTGAACTGCCCTGGGAAACCATAATCCTCAAGGTGCGGCAGCAGCGGGGCTTTGGCCTCGCTGTCGAGCTCCAGACGCGGTTTCTCGAAGTCGTAATCACGCCGGCTGACGTGGGTCGGGCGGGTTTCCAGTCGCAGCTTGAAACGATCGATCAACGGCGCTTCGGCGACCATGCCACTGCCTGGCCTGTACGCGGTTGACTGGGAGGGTTTCGAGAAGCTGGTTTGATCGTCACCGAACACCAGCACATGTCCGTCGGGACTATGCTCGAAATGAAAGTGCAGACCTTCTTCCTCGCACAACCTTTGCAGGAAATGCAGGTCGGCCTCGTACTGCACGCAATAGAGCCGTGGCCGGTACTCGGCGCTTAGCTGGAAGCGCCAGGTATCGGGCTGCATTCCCTGGTCTTTCAGCACGCTGGCGATGATCTGCGGCACGCTCAAGTGCTGAAAAATACGCTGATTGTGGCAGTGGGTGAGGTAGGCGAGTCGGGGCACCAACGTCATCTGATAGCGGGTCAGGCGCTTGCCTGAATCGCCTTGGGCGATTTGATAGACCTGCCCGTGAAGGCCGGAGTTATCAGGACCCAAGCGCAGGAAAGCTGGGCGATGCAGCAGAGACTCGAGGTCCAGGTCCGGGCGTTCGCTGACCAGTTCGAGTTTGACTGCATAGGGTTGGTTGAGCCTCTCCTTGGTGCGGAATTCGAGTACCTGAAGATCGTGGGGAAAACCTTCAATGTCGAGTTTGAAAACGACCTGCTTGGCATCGCTTTGCATCCACATGTCCCTGTGTCTATTTTTAGGCACGGGACTTTGCGTGGATCTACAAATTGGCGCAGTCAGATGAATCGATATTTAGCGTAGGACGCGTCCGTTAAACCGGGTGGTTGTCGAGGGCTCTGATCTTGTAAGTGATTTGCGTAGGAATAAAGGTGGTAGGCCGCACGTTGATTAAACGCCATCGGGCAGACCTATCACACGGAACAGACCTTTCCAGAGCGCAGCAATGAGGCGTTTTTAACCGAATCGGTCGAGCGCGGCAAGTAGGTCTGGGAGCAAAACAATTGCATTGGCTGCCACACGCTGCTGGGGGAGGGCGCCTGCTTGCTCCCGAGTTGGGCAACGTATTCCAGCGACGCGGCGCAGAGGAGGGTTTCAAACCCTTCCTGCACGCTTGGATGAAGATGCAGCCACTGGGAATACCGGGCCGTCGCGCGATGCCTCAGTTCAAGTTAAGTGACCAGGAGGTGGATGACATCGCTGAGTTCCTCAAGTGGAGTTCGAAAATCAACACCAATGGCTGGCCGCCAAACCGGCGTTGGTCATGGCGGGCGGTGCGGTAAACGCTTCGTCACCGAGAGATGTCGCGGCGTTCTGGTCGTCCCAAGTCGATAGGGTTGGATGACCGCCTGACAAAGGATTTTTATTGAGCATGAGTGACGTCCCCAGTCTATTCAGGCGTTAGCTTAGCTCCAGGATTGCGAAGGAGGTGCGCGCAGGCACCGACGTCGATTCTTGACGCGTATCAAGATTGGATTTGCGTAAGGGCTGTAGGTTGGAAGAACGCCTCCCAATGACCGGAGATCGGCATGGCCAAGAATTTCCCCATCAACCCTAAGCACCCCGAACGGATCTGTTGGGGGTGCGACCGCTATTGCCCGGCGAAGTCCCTGGCCTGCGGCAATGGCTCTGACCGTACGATGCATCCGGCCGAACTTTTTGGCGACGATTGGCATCTTCCTGGTGACTGGGGCATCGATCCCCTGATGACGAACGACAAGCCGATAGATACCCAGAAACCGGGTTAAAGTGCTCATCCACGCCTGTTCATATGCTCCCTCCACTCGACTCGCTTTAGTTGCGCCAAGCGCTTCCAGCGAACGAACCGGGCAAAACAACCGTATATCAATCGTTAGTGAAGAATGAATCGTCCGCTGTTTGTTTCTCTAGATGGGCCCAAGGGAACCGGTAAAACCACACTGTTGGAGGCCGTTACGAAAGTACTGCGGGCAGACAACAAAAAGGTGATCCGACTTTGCGAGAGTAAAAGCGATCCCTACAGGGGTGAAACCATGGCCCTGGTAAACCAGTTCGTCAGAAATCCCATACGGGATCTGGAGTGGGAGGTTTGCCAGCGCTTTGCCGATAGTCGCCGCTGGATTTCCCAGCACGTGCTGACTAAACAGCCACAGGACAGCATCATCCTGATCGATCGCTGGTACCCGTCCGATGCCGCGTTTCGCCGGCAGATCCCGTTTGCAGAGATCCTGCAGTTGAACATTGATCGAGGCGTGCAAGTGCCAGACCTGCATGTCGGGGTTGTTACCGACCCAGAGGTTTCATGGGCGAGGGCCGCGGCACGCCAGCGTGGGCTGAGCAGTACCGTGATCCATAAGCTGGAAGAACATGTCGCTTGTACCCAGGCGTTCGAGCGCGCGATTGCAGATCACGGCTGGGTTTTGTGCCGCAATGAAGGAACGATCGAAGTCGCAACGATGCAGGTGGTTGCGCAGATCCTTAGGGTCCTTCGCGGCTCTGTAGACGCCAGTGCATAGCACCTGGGCAGATGCTCGCTTTGTCAGCGCGAACCCTCGGCGTTGCGTGTTGACTCTGTTCCGATGAATGGCAAAAGGCTCGGAAAATAGCGCTGGCTGCTCACGCTTAGGGCGGCGATGAGGCCTTTTTTTGGCCTGGTATAGAGATCATACCATCATCACAGTATACAAATGAAAATCCCCGTGTTAGAAATTAGCCCAAGCCCTTGAGCTTCGTTGATGAAGCCAGGCCCAGGTTTGGATCGCCGCCTTTGAGCGGTCCTAATAAGAACGTCATCTCATCACACCAGTCCTGCCAAAGGACCTGTAGATGAGCCGGAGAACCGCAATGCAGAACATCTCCGCATCTCCGGCCGAGCAATCGGCTATCCGTAAGATCTCGCTGCGCCTGGTGCCTTTCGTGGCACTGATGTTTTTTATCAACTTCCTCGACCGCACGGCGATTTCCTTCGCCGGACCCAATGGCATGAATCAGGACCTTGGTCTGAGCGTCATCCAGTACGGCCTGGCATCGGGGATCTTTTTCATCGGTTACATCCTGCTGGAAGTGCCAAGCAACCTCGCACTGCACAAGTTCGGCGCGCGTAAGTGGCTGGCGCGGATCATGGTGTCGTGGGGCATCGTTTCGCTGTTGTTCACCTGGGTGAGCAGTATCGAGGGCTTGTACACCCTGCGCTTTTTACTGGGGATCGCGGAAGCGGGCTTCTTCCCTGGAGCGATCCTGTTCCTCAGCCTGTGGGTGCCTGCCCGCTATCGCAGCAAGATCCTCTCGCTGTTCTATCTCGCCCAGCCGCTGACCATCGTCATCGGCGCACCGTTGGCCGCGTGGTTGATCGGCCATGACGGTCTGTTCGGTCTGTCCGGCTGGCGGGTAATGTTCCTGGGGGTGTCGCTGCCGGCCATCGTGGTGGGCTTGATTGCCTGGTTCTATCTGGTCGATCACCCGTCCCAGGCCAAGTGGCTGAACGCCGATGAAAAAACCTGGCTGGTCGGCGAACTGGACCGCGAGCGTGTCGATGTCCGTCGCAGCCCACACCACATGGGTGTGCGCGCGGCAATGCTCAACGGGCGAGTCTGGATGCTGTGCCTGATCTATTTCGGCTTTATCTACGGGCTGTATGCGCTGTCGTTCTTCCTGCCCACCATCATCGGCGGTTTCCAGGCTCAGTTCGGCACCACGTTCACGGTATTCGAGAAGGGCCTGATCACCGCGATTCCGTATCTGCCGGCGGCTCTGGCGCTCTACCTCTGGTCCCGTGATGCGACCCGTCGTGGCTGCCGCACCTGGCACATCGCGCTGCCCGCATTGACCGGCGCAGTGAGCATTCCGCTGGCCATGGCCATGGGCTCGCCGACAGCCACCGTGGCCGTGGTGACGATTACCGCCTGCTCGATCTTCGCTGCGCTGCCCAACTTCTGGACGCTGCCGACCCAGTTCCTCACCGGGGCCTCGGCTGCGGCTGCTGTGGCACTGATCAACACCGTCGGCAACGTCGCGGGCTTCTCTGCGGGCTTCATCACTGGCGCCCTCAAGGATTACACCGGTACCTACGCGGTTCCGATGATGGTGGTCGGCGCACTGATGCTGATGTCCGCTGTGCTGATGGTGGCGCTCGGCACGCGGCGGCGGGTTGTCGATGCAGCACCGCTGGCCGCTACGCAACAGGTCCTCCAGGGAGAATAAGAAATGACCCGTTTGTTCAATGAGCCTTCAGCCTTCGCCAGTGAGCTGGTGGAGGGGTTTGTCGCCGCGCACCGCGACAAAGTACGCCAGGTGCCCGGCGGAGTGATGCGCTGCACCCGCTCTCAAGAGGGTTCGGTAGCCGTGGTGATCGGTGGTGGCTCGGGGCATTACCCGGCGTTCGCGGGACTGGTTGGCCAGGGCCTGGCCCACGCGGCAGTGATGGGCAACCTGTTCGCCTCGCCCTCCGCGCAGCAGATCTACGCTGTCGCTCGTGCCGCGCAGACCGGCGGTGGGGTGTTGCTGGGGTATGGCAACTATGCCGGGGACGTGCTGCATTTCGGCCTGGCCAAGGATCGACTTAACGCCGAAGGCATCCGCTGCGAGGTGATCGCGGTCACGGACGATATCTCCAGCGCTTCCAGTGACGAGCTGCACAAGCGTCGTGGCATTGCCGGTGACCTGGTGGTGTTCAAGGCGGCGGCCGCGGCGTCCGAGGCGGGATATGACTTCGATGCTGTGGTGCGTGTTGCACGGTATGCCAATGCTCGCACCCGCTCGCTGGGTGTGGCGTTCTCTGGCTGCACGTTGCCGGGCGCCGACCATCCGTTATTCGACGTGCCGCAGGGCCAGATGGCGCTGGGCATGGGCATTCATGGTGAACCCGGGATTAGCGAAGGCCCGGTGCCAAGTGCCGATGAACTAGCCGAGATTTTAGTCTCGTCGCTGCTCAAGGAGCTGCCGCAAGGTATCGCCGAGGTGGCCGGGCAGCGTGTCGCGGTCATCCTCAACGGTCTTGGCAGCGTCAAGTACGAAGAGCTGTTCGTGCTCTATCGGCGGGTCGCGCAACTACTCGAAGCCAGCGGGCTGACCGTGGTCGAGCCTGAAGTGGGTGAACTGGTCACCAGTTTCGACATGGCGGGTTTGTCGCTGACCCTGTGCTGGCTGGACGAGGAGCTGGAAGGCTTTTGGTGCGCACCGACATCGACCCCGGCTTATCGCAAGGGCGTGACCAGCGTTGCCGAACGCTTGAGCGAAGAGCACGCGCCCGTGGTAGCGGTAACGGTGATTCCACCCTCCAGCACCAAGTCTCGGCGCTCGGCGCATTGCGTCATGCAGGCGCTGGAGGCAGCGCAAAAAGTGCTGATCGAACAGGTCGATGAACTCGGCCGTATCGATGCGGTGGCCGGCGACGGTGATCATGGCATCGGCATGCAGCGTGGAATCATCGCCGCAGTGGGCAGGGCGCGCGAAGTCCTGGCCATGGACGCGGGTGCCGGGACCTTGTTGCGCATGGCCGCCGATGCCTGGGCCGATCAGGCCGGGGGGACGTCGGGGGCGATCTGGGGTGTACTCCTGACGGCGCTTGGCACCTCGCTTGGGGATGTTCTGGATCCAGACGCGAGGTTAGTGGCCCAAGGGATTCGCCAGGCGAGCGACGGCATTCAGCACTTTGGCAAGGCGCAGGTGGGCGACAAGACCATGGTCGACGTCCTGGTGCCGTTCAGTTCAGCGCTGAGCGACGCCGCCGCCCGCGGCCTGGAGTTGCATCACGCCTGGCAACTGGCTGCCCAGGTGGCCGCCGAGGCAGCAGCTGCCACCGCCAACTTGCGCCCACGTATCGGCCGCGCCCGCCCTCTGGCGGAAAAAAGCCTCGGTACACCGGATGCCGGCGCCGTGTCGCTTTCCCTGATCATCAATGCCATCGAGCCCGTCCTGCGGGCCGGCACGCTGGCACCCCGTCGTATCGAGGAGACAGTTCATGAATAACCCACTGCGCATCGTCATCGGCTCGGATGACGCCGGTTACGAATACAAGGAAGCGCTCAAGCGCGACCTGCTTGCCAACCCGGATGTCGAGTTGATCGAAGACGTCGGCGTCGACAGCCAGAGCCACACCGCGTATCCGCTGGTGGCCATCGCGGCTGCGGAAAAGGTCGCATCCGGTGCGGCTGACCGTGCGCTGCTGATCTGTGGCACCGGGCTGGGCATGGCCATCTCCGCCAACAAGGTGCCGGGGGTTCGCGCAGTGACCGCCCATGACAGTTTTTCGGTGGAGCGCGCGGTGTTGAGCAACAACTCCCAGGTGCTGACGCTCGGTCAACGAGTGATTGGCCTGGAGTTGGCTCGGCGCCTGCTCAAGGAGTGGCTGACCTATCGCTTCGACGAGCATTCGGCGTCTGCGCAGAAGGTCCAGACCCTGACCGATTACGAGCGGGTCAGCGCACGATGAGCGCACCCGTCATCACGCTCGGTGTCAGCCTGAAGATGTATTTCGGCTATCGCCAAACCCTGGAATGGTGCCAGGCCATTGCCCGGCAACTGAGCGCCCATGCCGATGTGCGCAGCGCAGCGATCGAGGTATTCGTGATTCCCAGCCACCCGACGTTGGCGCCTGTGCTGGAGATCTTCGACGGGTTGGCCCGGGTCGGTGCGCAGAACCTGTTCTGGGAAGATCAAGGCGCCTACACCGGTGAAGTCAGTCCGCTGATGTTGCGTGAGATGGGCTGCAGCGTCGCCGAGATCGGGCACGCCGAGCGACGTCGGTACTTCGCCGAGACCGATCGGCAGATTGCCGACAAGACCGCCGCGGCCTGGCGCAATGACCTGACCCCGGTGCTGTGCCTGGGCGAGGAACGTCACGGTCGGGTGCAGGATGCGGTGCAGGTGTGTCTGCAACAGCTCGATGCTGCATTGGCCTCGGCCCGCCAGGCCGGTCTGAGCGGCGAGCTGATCCTCGCTTACGAACCGCAATGGGCCATCGGCGCGGCTCAACCAGCGTCCGCCGAGTACATCGGTCAAGTGTGCCAGGCGTTGCGCAATGCCGTGGCCGGGAGCGGCACTCGGGTGATTTATGGCGGCAGCGCCGGCCCCGGATTACTGAGCCAGTTGGGTGGCCAGGTCGACGGCCTGTTCCTGGGGCGCTTCGCCCATGATCCAGGCGCTTTTCAATCGATTCTCGACGAGGCGGCAAAGCTCTGCGGCCCTACGTCTGCCCGTGAAATGGAGGGCGCATCATGGCAATCGGCCTGAGTACCTATTCGTTCTTCTGGCGTGCCAGCGAGCGAGTCCCGCAACCGCTGTATCTGCCGCAAATGCTGCAGCAGACCGCCGAACTGGGCGCCGGGGTTTTCCAGATCTGCGACTACAAGGCGCTTGAAGCATTGAGTGCCAGCGAGCTGGCCGACCTCAGGCGCCAGGCCGACGAGCTCGGACTGGTGCTGGAACTGGGTACTCGTGGCCTGGACACCGAACACCTGCGCAAGTACCTGAGTATCGCCGAGGCCCTGGATGTGCGCGTGTTGCGCAGTATGTTCAACAGCAACAGCCTGAAACCGACGTCCGAACAGGCCTTCGAACTGCTGCAAAGGGTAATGCCGCAGTTCGTCGAGCAGGACGTCAAGCTGGCCCTGGAGACCTACGAGCAAGTGCCGACGCGCACCGTCCTGGATGTCGTCGAACGTATCGACAGCCCGTGGCTGGGTATCTGCCTGGACCCCGGCAATTGCGTGGCAGCGCTGGAAAATCCGCGCGAGGTCATCGACATGACCGCGGAACGGGTACTGAACCTGCACGTCAAGGATTTCGCCTTTTCCCGGCGCGATGGCTGGGTCGGTTTTACCTTCGCAGGATGCCCCATGGGCGAGGGCCTGCTGGACTACGCCTACATGCGCGGCAAGGTTCGACCGAACAGCCGGCATATCAACCAGATCATCGAACACTGGCTCCCCTGGCAACTCGACGCGGCCACCACCTGCGCGCTCGAAGACCAGTGGACCCGACATAACCTGAACTACCTGAATGCAAAGCAAACCGAGGAATGACCCCATGACATACGAACTCAACAAAATTGCGATTGTGGGTGCCGGCGGCAAGATGGGCATGCGCATCTCGCAAAACCTGCAAGGCAGCCATTACAGCGTTGCCTACTGCGAAAACTCGCCCAAGGCTCAGGAGCAGATTGTCGCGGCGGGGCGCAGCCTGTCGGCCACCAACGATGTCGTGTCGCAGGCCGATGTGGTGATTTTGGCCGTGCCGGACGTGGCCCTCGAAGCCGTATCGGCACAGGTCGTGCCACAGATGAAGAGCGGCGCGATCCTGCTGACCCTCGACCCGGCGGCGTCCTATGCCGGACTGCTGGCCCAGCGCGATGGCATTCACCAGGCCGTGGCGCACCCTTGCCATCCCTCGGTATTTCTGGAGCGCTACACCAAGGAAGAACACGCCGATGCCTTCGGCGGTAACGCGGCGGTGCAGGATGTCTGCGCCGCGTTTGAAACCGGCAACGACAAGCAGCGCTCGGAACTGGCCAACATCATCGCGGTAATGTACGGCCCGGTTGGCGAAGTGCATTGGGTAACCGTCAAGCAACTGGCCTATCTGGAGCCAACGCTGGTGGAAACCGTCGCCTGCATGGTCGGTAGTTTCATGAAAGAAGCGCTGGACGAGACCATCAACCGCATCGGTGTCCCTGAAGCGGCGGCCAAGGCCATGCTCTATGGCCATATCCAGATTGCGCTGGCGGTGTCCTTCCGCAGTACCAACCCATTCTCCGATGCCTGCATGATTGCCATGGAATATGGCCGCGAGAAGATCATCAAGCCGGACTGGAAGAAGATCTTCGACGAGAAAGAACTCGACCTGATCATTGCCCGCATGCTGAAAATCGATGCAGTGCGCAAAGCCGATGCGGCTTGATCCATACTGAAAACCAAGTACTTTTTGACGTCCGGGCGGTGAACACCTCCGGGCGTCTTTTTTTATCTGCAGCCAAGGAGATGAACAATGGACCGTCCACCGTTGCGTGGTGCGTTGATCGGTTGTGGCTTTTTCGCCCTCAATCAGCTGCGCGCCTGGCAGGACCTCAGTGGCGTGCAGATCGTTGCCCTGTGCGACAGCGACCCGCAACGGCTAGCGGCCTTCGCCGAGCATGCGCCGGACGCGGCGACCTATACCGATGCGCAGGCCATGCTGGGCGAGTTGGAACTGGATTTTGTCGACATCGCGACACCGACCTCGGCGCACAAGGCGCTGGTGCTGATGGGCGCCGAGGCGGGTGTCGATATCATCTGCCAGAAGCCGTTTGCGGCAACGCTGGACGATGCCCGGTTGATGATCGACACCTGTGCGGCCCTGGGTGTGAGCTTGACCGTGCATGAGAATTTCCGGTGGCAGGCGCCGGTTCGGGCAGCGATCGAACAGCTGCGCAGCGGGGTGATCGGCACCGCCTTTTTTGGCCGCGTGAGCTTTCGCAGCGGCTTCGATGTCTATCGCTTGCAACCTTACCTGGCGAAGGCTCCGCGCTTCATCATCGAGGACCTCGGCGTGCATGTGCTGGACATCGCCCGGGCGTTGTTTGGCGATGTCTCGCGACTGACTTGCGAGACCCGTCGGGTCAATGGCGCAATAGTAGGCGAGGACGTCGCGACGGTGCTTCTGGCGCACGAGCAGGGGGCGACCAGCGTGGTGGACTTCAGCTATGCGACCCAACTGGCCAGTGACCCGTTCCCGCAGAGTCTGCTCGAGGTGGACGGCGATCGCGGCTCGTTGCGCCTGCTGGCGGACTTTCGCTTGCAGATCCACGACGCCCAGGGGAATGTCGAAACACTGGATGTCTCGCCGGATGCGCCTACCTGGAGTGATGCCCCCTGGCAGCCGATACAGGAAAGCGTGCTGCGCTTGCAGCGTGAGTGGTTGGCTGATCGACGTGGCAACCGGGAGTCGGAGACCTCGGGTGCGGATAACTTCAACACCCAGGCGTTGGTGGAGGCTGCGTATGAATCTGCGAGCAGAGGAACCACGGTGGTGCCCGCCAGGTTTGTAGCTGGTTGAACAGGGATGTCCCCACGCACCGCGTGGGGATATTGGCCACTCAGCGCATGCCGAATCCGCCCTCACGCACTTGCTTGCTGTTGTCTCTGGAGACCATTACGCAATCCACCGATTGCTTCTCGGGTTTGTCGGTCTTGCCGGTGCGCAGAAGTTGATCGGCCTGTTCCATGGCCATCGCCGCCATTTGCGTCGCCTGTTGCAGGCCGGTGGCGATGATCGGGCCGTCACCGGCAATCTGCCGGACGACATCGGGGTTGCCATCGATGCCGACGACTTTCACTTCACCCTTGCCGGCGTTCTTCAACGCCGCGGCGGCGCCCAGTGCCATGGTGTCGTTGCCGGCCAGGACGCCGACGATGTTCGGGTGAGCCTGGATGATCGATTGCATGACGTTGTAGCCCTGGGTCTGGTCCCAGTTGGCTGACTGCTGCGAGACCATTTTCAAATCCGGGATCTGGTCGAGCACGCGATGGAAACCTTCCGAGCGGGCATGGGCGTTGACATCGGAAGTGCGCCCGATCAGCTCCACATATTCACCCTTGAACCCGACCTGCTCGGCGAAGTATTCCGCAACTGACGTCGCGCATTGTGAGTTGTTGGAAACGATCTGCGCCGTGGCAATGCCGTTGGCGTTGACTTCCCGATCGATCAGGAACACCGGAATCTTCGCTTCCTGTGCGCGCTTCACCGCTGCGATGGAGGCGTCGGAACCGGCGTTGTCGAGAATGATCGCAGAGGCGTTGTCGCCGATGGCGGTCTGCACCAGGCGTAATTGGATGTCCGGATCGTCCTGATGCACCAGTGCGTTGGTGCGATAACCGAGCTTCTTGGCCGCCGCAACGGCAGTATCGGATTCGGCCTTGTAGAAGGCATTGCTGTGCGACGGCGTGATGACCACGATCAGATGGTCCGAGGTTTTGAATTCTGCGGCGGTGGCCGCCAGCGGCAACATCGACGCGGACAACATGGCCAGGGAAAGCAACTGACGGGAGAAGAGTTTTTTCATTGTTGTAGTCATCCCTTTATGTGATTGAAAGTCACGCAGTGGTGCTCGGCGTACCCCGGTCTTCCTGGGCTTTGGCCTGGCGTTCTGCGCTTGATTTTTCGACACGGCGTTGCAATTGGTCGACCACCACGGCCAGTACGATCACCGCGCCGGTAATAACGGTCTGCCAGAAGTCGGAAATACCCACCAGTACCATCCCGTTGCTTAGCACCCCGAGGACAAAGGCACCGATGATCGTGCCGCCAATGGTACCTACGCCCCCGAACAGCGAGGCGCCGCCCAGCACCACCACGGCGATAGCGTTGAGTTCGTAGGAGGTGGCGATGGCCGGGTTGGCGGCGCCCAGGCGCGAGGCAATGATCAGCCCCGCCAGGGCGGCGCAGAAGCCGGAGATAGCGTAGGTGCCAATCTTCACCCGACTGACCCGCACACCCGACAGCTCGGCGGTGCGTTCGTTGCCGCCAATGGCGAACACCTGGCGACCAAAAACGGTCTTGCGGCTGATGTACACGGCCACCAGGGTCAACAGGATCATCAGCCAGATTGACACCGGTACTGACAACAGCCGCGCAGTGCCCAGCAGCAGGAAACCGCTGTTGTTCAGTTCGGCCTGGCCCGTGAGGTCGCCATACGTGGCTCCACCGGACACCAGCTGCGCCGCGCCACGGGCCATGTACAGCATGCCCAGGGTCATGATGAACGGCGTGACTTTCAGGCGCGTGATGAACCAGCCGTTGACCGCGCCCACCAGGGTCCCCAGCGCAAGGCTCAGGATACACACGACCGGAATGCTGAAAAACGCCGAGACGCCCAGCCATGGCAGGCGCAGCCCCTCGGTGATCAAGTAGCCGGCGACCATCGCGGCCAGTCCCGCCACTGCGCCAACGGACAGGTCGATGCCGGCCGCAAGGATGACGAACGTCATGCCGATACCCAGGATTGCGAACACCGCCACCTGCTCGGTCACGATGACCAGGTTACGGGCCGACAGGAACGACGGCGCAATGGAGGAGAACAGCACCACCAGCAGCGCCAGCGCCAGGTAGGCGCGCAGTCGGAGCAGCAACAACGGTAGGGAGCGCATGTTCAACGCGGTAGATTTTCGGGCAGGCATGGAAAGAGAATCGGCCATCATGCAGTTTCCTTTTCAGTGGGCGCCAAGGCTGTCGAGTCCTTGCGCGAGACTTGCGACCAGCCCACCAGTGTGGGTTCGTCCAGTTGCTGGCGGGTTAGATTGGCGGTGATGCGGCCCTGACACATCACCAGTGCCCGGTCTGCGCCACCGATGATTTCGGTCAGGTCGCTGGAGGCATAGAGAATTGTCAGGCCGTTCTTCGCCAGGCTATCCAGCACCTCGAACAGCTCGCGCCGGGCCTTGATGTCGATCCCGCGGGTCGGC
Organism: Pseudomonas sp. Irchel 3H3; assembly: GCF_900187635.1. Classification (NCBI taxonomy): domain Bacteria; kingdom Pseudomonadati; phylum Pseudomonadota; class Gammaproteobacteria; order Pseudomonadales; family Pseudomonadaceae; genus Pseudomonas; species Pseudomonas sp. Irchel 3H3. Next base: position 18,777 of record NZ_FYEC01000022.1, read on the forward strand.
TCGTCGAGCAGCAACACATGGGGTTCTGTAAGCAGGTTCTTGCCCACCACGACTTTCTGCTGGTTGCCGCCGGACAGTGAAGAAATCGCGACGTCGGCATGCTCGGCCTTGATGTGCAGTTCGCGAATCATCCGTGCCACGTCGTCGTCCATCGGCTGGCGAGCCAGACCGTCGGCGCGGCTGTAGCGGGTTAGATTGGCCAGCAACAAGTTGTCGCGCACGCTGGCGCTGGCAACCAGCCCGAGCTTCTGCCGGTCCTCGGGCACCAGGGCAATACCGGCGCGTATGCGACCGGCGATATCCTGCGCCAATGGCAGGGTTTGGCCGTTGATCTCGATGCGTCCGCCGATGGCGCGTCGCAGACCGATCAGGGTTTCGAACAGTTCGGTGCGGCCTGCGCCCATCAGCCCATAGAACGCGACGATCTCGCCGCGTCGTATGCTGAACGAAACCTTGTTCAATAACAGCGAACCTTGATCGCTCGCCACTTCCAGGTCGCAAACCCGTAGTACGACAGGTGCCAGTTGATGCACCGCAGGGTCGGTGCCAGTGCGCAATTGGCTGTTCATCTGGCTGCCGATCATGCGTTCCACCAGCCAGTCGATGGTGACGGTGTCGCGCACACCAGTGCCCACCAGATGGCCGTCGCGCAGGACAGTGAAGTGGTCGCCGATCTCGATCAGTTCATCCAGGCGATGGGAGATGTAGATGATCGAGACGCCCTGACGCTTGAGGTCGGCGATCAGCGAAAACAGAATACCGACCTCGGCTTCGCTCAGCGAAGAGGTGGGTTCGTCGAGGATCAGCACCCGCACATCACTTACCAGCACTTTGGCGATCTCGACGATCTGCCGCTTACCGATGCTCAGATCCTGCACCAGCGCATCGACGTCGATGTCTTGGCCCATGCGCTGCAGGGTGGCGTGCGCCAATTGGCGCTGCTCGCCGTGCAAGACCCGGCCAAAGCGGGTGCGTCGCTCTTTGCCGATGAACATGTTCTCGGCAACGCTGAGGTTCGGGCACAGGTTGAGCTCCTGATGCACGATACCGATGCCACGGGCCATGGCTTCGCGGGGACTGTTCAGCGTCAATGCCTGTTCGCCGGCGAACATCTGCCCGGAAGTTGGCTGCTCGATCCCCGCGAGGATTTTCATCAACGTCGATTTGCCGGCGCCGTTCTCGCCAATCAGCACATTGACCTTGCCATGCACCACATCAAAATCCACGCCTTTGAGCGCGGTAGTGCCCTGGTACACCTTGCGTATCTGCCTCAGGCGCATGGCTAGCGTAAGGGCGGGGGAGTGCGCGTTCATCGGCTACTCCTCCACCGTCAGGCTGACGGGCACGATGCGGATTGTGGTGGGCGATTGCAGGTTGAACACACCACTGAACGTGACCGTCTTGCCTGCCAGGCTGACGGCCGGAACCTGCCCGTAGGCACGGGCCAATGCTTGCTTGTTGAGGGCGGCGGCCACGTCGGCGTATTGGGTCTGGTTGGTAAATGCGTTCAACGACATATTGCTGGCGACATCGCGCAGTGCAGTGCTGATGACTAACGGGCCGGTCAGCAGTTGAATCTTTTGCCCGACCAGCTCAGGGTTGTCGGGGAACTCCAGCGTGAGCAGCCCCAAGGGTGACTTCAGGTTGGCCTCGGCAACGCGCGCGGTGCCGCTGACCACGAAGTTTTTTGTCGCGCCTGGATGGGGAACGGCGAAACGTGTGGCTGCATCAGCAGGGTTTGCGGCGATGGCAGCGAGCACGGTTGGCAGGTCGACGGCGTCCTTGTCCAGCACCGGTTGCACGTCGCTGGCCCATTGCTGCTCGACAAACTGCTCGGGATTAAAACTGTTGATCGCGAATTTCTGGTTGAGCCCTTTGGCGTTGGCGCTCTGCGCCGTGTTGAGTACGACTCGGCCGGTGGCCGGATCAAGGGGGCGCAGGCTGACGAGCGGGCCGCCAATCAACGTCGTGGCCACCAGCGCTGCAGCCACGACAGCCACTATCGCAACAGCTGGGACGCCTCGGGAAAACCCCGAAGGTTTACCGGATACAGTCAAGCCCATGCAGATCTCCTCGCCTCAAGGCGATTTTTTTGTACTTGTTAGGAGGTTCAGTCATCACTATATATCATCATCATACCAGTTCAAGGTAGAGTCTTTTTCCTAAACTTGTGCGCATTGGGTCCTACCTTGATGCCAACCATAACCAGAGCAGGAATCTCGTCGATGAGCTCATCGCAAGCCCAGGATTACCGTCTTTACGGCACTTCGCAGCCGCCAGCCGAGGGGCAGCACGTAGCGATGCTGGACCTGACCTTTGTTGCCGAAGGTGCGCAGTTACGGCGCTTTTGTGTCGACCAACGGGAGATCATGCGCAGTGTCGGCCTGGTGATACGTGATGAATTCTGGGGGACGCATCACCTGCTCCAGCAACACCTGGAAACCCGCTCGGAGCATCGACAATGGTGGAGGAAGGTCGAGGGGATAGTGGCTTCTAACGACGACAAGCCGGTGCTGGACTGGCGATTGGAGATGGACATCCGTGGCGACAGGCTATCGATCAAGGCCGAGTTGAGTGCGCGCCGGGATTTTTCCACCTGCCGCGCCGGGTTGATGCTGCTGCACCCACTCGACGGAGTCGTCGGAGCACCGGTGTCTGTGATCCATAGCGATAACCAGCAAGAAGAGGGCGTCTTCCCTGACCTGATCAGTGCGAGTCAGCCTTTTTTCGATATCGCCGGCCTGGTGCATTCACCTGCGCCCGGCCTGGTGCTGGACTGGCGCCTGAGTGGCGATGTGTTTGAAATGGAGGACCAGCGCAATTGGTCCGATGCCTCGTTCAAGACTTATAACCGGCCGCTGGCGTTGCCTTGCCCGTACGTCATTGAGGCAGGTCAGCGCGTCGAACAGCGCATCGAACTGACCGTGCTACGCAATCAGGACTACCGGCCATGAGCACCATCCGCATCGCCATCGAAGGTACATCCGCACATCCGTTGCCTGCACTGGGCCATGGTCTGTGGGTCAACCACCTGGAAGACGTGGACGCCGTTCAAACGCTGATCGAGCAACTCGGTGGTGCGCACCTGGAGTTGCTGGTCGATCTTCGCCAACCCGGCAGTCTTGAACAGCTGCGCGACGCTTTATCGGTGTGTCAGCGTACCCAGACCGAGGCCTGGTTGTTGGTGATTGTCAGTGACCAGACGCCAGAGAAACAAATACGCGACCTGGCCCGGATGCTGGCAACCGCGCCCTGTGTCCCGCGAGGCATTCTGGCCACGCCGGCAGCCTATCTGGAGAGTTACCAGCCCAACGGCCAGTGGCCAAACGGCCCAACCCCCGACGATATTGCCGCGCTCACCGCCGAACTGCTGCCTGGCTACCTGATCGGTGGCGGCGTTCCAACCTACTTCACTGAATTGAATCGCTGTCGCCCGGCTGCCGAACGATTCGATTATCTGACCCACGCGACTTCGCCCATTGTGCATGCAGCCGATGACCTGTCGGTGATGGAGTCCCTGCAATCACTGGGCGATATCGCCCGCTCGGCGCGCCAACTGGCCCACGGCAAACCCTATCGCCTGACCACCACGGCCATCGGTGCCTGGCGTAACCCGTACGGCGGCCAACTGACGCCCAATCCACGCCGCGAGCGTGTGACCCTCAGCGACCAGGACCCACGTCAGCGAGGCCAGTTTGCGGCTGCCTGGACGGTGGCGCACTACGCCGCCGTCCAGCGTGCAGGCGTCGACGCCATCGCGCTGTGGGCCGTCAATCAGCCTTTTGCGGTCGCAGAGTCCGGCGAGTTGTGGCCGATCTTTCATGCCTTGCGAGGGTTGAACCGAGGCCGAGGTAAAACCGCCTTGGATATTGGCGCTTCTTCGGCGGCCGTTTCCGTGCTGGCCTGGCGAGAGGAGAAAGGGATTGAGGTATGGGTGGCCAACCTGACAGGCCGTGAGCAGGCCATCGAGTTGACCGGGATGGGCATTGATGGCATCACTCGCCTGGATGCCGATACCTGTAGCAGCGCACAGAACGATCCGGGCTTCATTCACCGAAGATTCAGCCCTGGCTACGGCCTGCCTGTCATTGCGCCTTATGGCGTGCTCGTTCTGGACTGCCAATGTAATGTTGAGAGTGGCTTATAATCACGTTAACGTTGGCGCTATTTACGCTTTCACGATAGAGATGTCGATTAATGTCAGAGATCAAGAAACGCACTATTCAACGCAAGAAGCTTTCTGACATCGTCTTTGAGCAACTGATCGGACTCATCCAAGAGGAAAACCTGCAGCCCGGCGATCAAATGCCGGCGGAACGCGAGCTGATGGAAACCTTTGGCGTGGGTCGCCCAGTGGTCCGCGAGGCAATGCAGCGGCTGGCGGGCATGGGCATGATCACCATTCAGCACGGAGAACGAGCCAAGGTCGGGCGTGTGGACATGCACTCCATGATCAACCAGATCGACCTGGCCGCTCGCCATCTGCTTTCCAGCTCGGCGAAAAACGTCGACCACCTGCGTCAGGCTCGCGAGTTTTTTGAGACCGGGCTGGTCAAGATCGCCGCGCAGCAGGCCACGCCCGCCGATGTTGTCAGGCTCGAAGCGGCCTTGGCGAAGATGCACAAGTACCGAGACAGCGATGAGTTTATTCCCGCCGACATGGAGTTTCATGCCGAAATCGCACGCATCTCCGGGAACCCGATCTACATTGCGATTTCTCACGCAATCCTGGAGTGGATGGCCGACTACCGCGAGGACATGTTGCGTTTCAAAGGCCGCGAGATGACGCTCAAGGAGCACGGGACCATTCTTGGTTTTATCAAATCAAATGACCCAGCGGGTGCCGAGAGAGCAATGCATCATCATCTGGTGGAGCGTGGGGAGGAATAAGCGCCGATCAATCCATGCTGGATAATCCGCCAGGCCACTAGACCGCTTGGCGCCTTTGTGCGAGGCCAGTTGATTATCCCACCCGTTTATTCAGGTAATACGCGTCATCGTTAGCGTCCATCGCGAGCAAGCTCGCTCCTACAAAGTACTGCGCTCACTTAACTGAACAGCATTACGCCTTGCCCCCCGTTTCAGGGAGTACTGCACGAGGCGTTCGATCCTTACCGTGGGATGGCACTTCATTGGCTGGCATAGCTTCCAATTCTCCCCGGGACCCGTTGCCAGCAGTCCATCCTAATAGCGAAGAGCTCAAGTGCGACCTTCAAGACCGCGCTCACTCAATGGGATCACATGTTCAATACTATTGATTTATCCATAGCAGATGGCCTGGCGACCCTGACCTTGATGCGGCCCGAGCGCAAGAATGCGATCAATCGGCAATTGGCCGAGGAGTTGCGTGAAGCGCTCGATCAGTTGTGTGGCAACCCAGAGGTCAAGGCACTGTTGTTGATCGGAAGCGGTAAGGATTTCTGCTCCGGCGGCGACGTCAGCAGGATGAGCGGCGGAGTCGATGCCAGCGATATTCGCGAGCGCATGGACCATTGCAACCAGTTGCTTGGCGCTTTGGCGGATTTCAGCCGGCCGGTGATTGCTGCGGTGGACGGAGTCGCCTTCGGTGCCGGTTTCAGCCTGGCACTCGCCGCTGACTTTCTGATCGCCTCGGAACGGGCGCGCTTTTGCATGGCGTTTGCGCGTATCGGGCTGATTCCAGACATGGGCGCGTCGCATCTTTTGCCGCGCATCGTTGGCCTGCAAAAAGCCAAGGAAATCATCTACTCAGCGCGTGAAGTGAGCGCCCAGGAAGCCCTGACCCTGGGCATCGCCCTGGAGGTACATCCCGCCGAGCAGTTTCGTGCGCGGGCAGAAGAATTGGCACGCAGTATGAGCAACCTGTCGATGATTGCCTTCGACATGACCAAACGCCTGTTGGCGCGGACCTTCCAGACCGATCTGGCGGCGCAACTCGATTGCGAAGCCAGCGCCCAGGCCGTGGCAATGAGTTCCTCGTATGTCGAGCAAGCCACCGCGCGGTTCCTGCGCAAAGAACCGGCGCTGTATCAATGGCCGGTCGCAAAGTGAGTTGAATCCGGCCCGATCAGACCGCAGCAGCACGCTGTGCGGGCAACCGCACGGCGTGGTACTCGTCTTCGAAACGTGCAATCAATTGCGCCACGGTGGGAATGTCATCGATGTTCCCGACGCCTTGGCCCGCAGCCCAGATGTCTTTCCATAACCTCGCGCCTTTGTGTCCGCCCGTACCGCCCTGCGCCGGTGGTGGCGGCAGGTTGTCCGGGTCCAGCCCCGCACGCGCGATGCTTTGCTTGAGGTAGTTGGCCCGCAGGCCACTGAATAATGCGGTGTTGACGATCTGATCGGCGTTGGACGCGAGCAGCATCTGTTTGTAGGCCTCGTCGATTTCACATTCTTGTGTGGCGAGAAAGCGCGTGCCGACGTAACCCAGGTCAGCGCCCATGATCTGCGCGGCCACCAGGTCCTTGCCGGTGGTCAAGCCACCGGAGAGCAATACGGTGCCGGTGTAGAAACGGCGGATCTCGTTGACGAACGCCAGTGGATTTAATGTGCCGCCGTGGCCGCCGGCACCCGCGCACACGGCGACAATGCCATCGACCCCGGCTGCAACGGCTTTTTCGGCATGCCGTACGCTGATCACGTCGTGAAAGACAATGCCGCCGTAACCGTGAACGGCATCGACCACTTCCCCCGGGGCCCCGACACTGGTGATCACCACCGGTACCTTGTGCTTGACCAGCAGCGCCAGGTCCTGCTCCTGCCGTCGGTTGGAGCGACTGACAATCTGGTTGATCGCAAACGGCGCCGCGAGGGGAGTGCACAAGCGCTCGCTCAACTGCGCCAGCCAGTCGTCGAGCATCTCGGCGCTGCGCGCGTTGAGTGCCGGCATGGAGCCGACGATACCGGCGTGGCATTGCGCTTCTACCAGTCTGGGCGTGGAAGCCAGGAACAGCGGTGCGGCAACCAGCGGTAGCCGCAGGCGGTTGGATAACACAGCAGGTAACGACATTCGAAAGACCCTTACGAAGGGGCATGAGCCTTTTTGTGGGCTCATGCCTGTGGTGTCAGAATTGGCGTTGCGTCAAACCTGCCCAGAAGCCTTTGCCGCCAGCCGCAATTGCCGCCTGCCCAAGCACTTCGGCCCACTGGGAATCACTGCCGAATTCATCGCGCCACGACCACAAGCGGCGGGTGGTGAAATGCAGGGTGTGTTCGTGGGTGAAGCCGATCGCCCCGTGAACCTGGTGCGCCACCGACGTGGCCAGGGTCGCGGCCTCGCCAGCGCAGATTTTGGCCACGGCTACGTCGAACGCCAGCGTGCTGCGCGCGCCTGCCTCGGCCTGCTGGGCCTCGCAAGCGCTGCGCAATGCGACTTGCGTCGCCATGCGCGCGGCACCGATGGCGCCGGCCATTTGCGCCAGTTGCTGCTGCACCGCCTGGAATTTGCCGATTGCCTTGCCGAACTGGGCACGCTCGTTCGCGTAGTTGACGGCCTTGTCCAGGCTCGACTCCAGCGCACCGACCAGCATGCAGGCACGGATCAGCGCGCCGAACAGCCAGACAGGCTCCTGCACATCGGCTATCTGCAGGTGGCCGATGGCGTGAGCACGAGCATTGACGAAGTGCAGGCTGTCGCGTTCCTCGCCAGCAAAATTACTGCCGGCCTCCAGGCTGACAGTGGCCTGGCGCAGATCCACCAACGCCACGTGACCAGTGCCGTCGGCTACCACCGCCCATTGACTGCTGCGCGCCCACGGCACATTGAATGCACGGCCGTGTAGTTGGCCGTCAGCGGTCAACGTAAGGTCACCGAGACGGCCGGCCTGAATCAGCGTAATCGGCTCATCCGGTACCTCCAGGCCGGCGCGTGCCAGCAACAGCGAAGCGAGCATGGTCTCGCTCAACGGCAGCGGTGCACTCCAGTACCCAACGGCGCGCAACACCGGGCTGGCTTCCAGCCAACTGGCCGCACTGCCGCCGGCTTCCTCGGCCATCAGGGCGCCGGGCAGACCTTGCTCGACCACCTGTTGCCACAAGGTTGTCGCGCGATGACCCGCATCGAAATGTGCCAGCAACTGAGGGCTGATCTGTTCGGCGAACAGGCGCTCGACGCTGTCGGCGATGATCGATTGCAATTCGGATGGCGCGCTGTCGTCCATCGCTTGATAGTGGGTGGCCTGGTTCATCGCAGTCCTAATCCTCTGGCAATGATGCCGCGAAGAATTTCGCGGGTGCCGCCACGCAGGGAAAACGACGGGGCGGTCTGGGTCAGGTAACGCATCACCTGGTCGAGTGGGGAACCGGGCTCGCGGGTGCCGCCAAACAGGTCGTGGGCGAGGTCAGGCAGGGATTGTTCGAGCAGGGCGCCTTGATCCTTGACCAGCGCTGCCGGGGTTGCCGGGTTGTCGCCGCGCGCGAGCATGCCGGCGACACCCAGGGACATCTGGCGCAGCACTGCGTAGCGGGCGGCAACGCGACCGAGGCTGACACTGTGACGAGCGTTCTGTGGGTCAGCAGCGTCGAGCATTTCCAGGTACAACTGGGTGCTGCTCAAGTAGCGTTCCGGGCCGCTGCGTTCCAGTGCCAGTTCCGCGCCGACTTGCTTCCAGCCATCACCGGGCTGGCCGATGACAAAGTCGTCGGGAACGAACACGTCGTCGAGGAACACTTCATTGAAGTCGTGCTCGCCGAGCATGTTGTAGATCGGGCGTACCGTGACGCCAGTGGCGTGCATGTCGATCAACAGTTGCGACAGACCGGCGTGGCGGTTGCTGGCGTCCTTCGGCCCGGTGCGCAGCAGGGTGACCATGTAGTGGCAGCGGTGGGCGCCGGTGGTCCAGACCTTGCTGCCATTGACGATCCAGCCGCCCTCGGTCTGCACCGCGCGGGTCTGCACCGACGCCAGGTCAGAACCGACATTCGGCTCGCTCATGCCAATGCAGAACAGCAGCTCACCGCGTGCGATGGCTGGCATCAACCGTGGCGCAAGTACATCGGGAGAGAATTTCATCAGCAGCGGGCCGGATTGACGCTCGGCGATCCAGTGCGCATTGACCGGTGCGCCAGCGGCCAGCAGTTCTTCGAGCACGACGTAGCGTTCCAGGGCGCTGCGCTCGTGTCCGCCGTAGCGCTTGGGCCAGGTCATGCCCAGCCAGCCGCGCTCGCCCAGCTTGCGGCTGAATTGCGGGTCGGCGCCGTTCCAGTTTTTCGCACGTTCGTGGGCCGGGTAGTCCTTTAATGCCTCGGCGACGAATTCGCGCACTTCGGCCCGTAAAGCCTGGGTCTTGGGGTCCAATTGACAGGGGCGGATATCGAGTGCCTGCATGGCATTTGCTCATGTGAAGAGTGGGTGATTGAGTTGTTTTTCTAACTTGCTGAACGCCCAACAAGTAAATAAGCTACCAGCAACCTTGGCAACGGATCAAGCCGCTGCCACTCTTGAAAAACGCCAAAGCCCCGGAGCTACCATGTCGACCCACACCTGTTTTTCCCCCGGCCGCGGCCTTGCGCTGGGCCTTGAAGGCCATGTCGCGACCCTCGTTTTCAGTCGTCCGCCGCTGAATTTCTTTGATGCCGAACTGATCAAAGACCTGGCTGACGCACTGCAATACCTCGATGACTTGCCGCAGTGCCGCGTGGTCATCCTGCAGGCTGAAGGCAAGGTGTTTTGTGCCGGTGCCGACTTCTCTGGTGCCGATCAGCACGACCCGCAATTTCCGCGCCGTGTCTATAAATCTGCGGTGCGCCTGTTTCGCAATCGCAAGCCGCTGATCTGTGTGGTGGAAGGTGCCGCGATTGGTGGCGGCCTGGGCTTGGCGCTGGTCGCGGACTTTCGGGTGACCAGTGAAAAAGCGCGGTTTTCGGCCAATTTCAACCGGCTGGGGATTCATCAGGGCTTCGGGATTTCGGTTACCATGCCGCGTTTGGTCGGCCCGCAAATGGCCTCGCTACTGATCGCCACCGGACGGCGCATCGATGGCCGTGAAGCGGTGCGTATCGGTTTGGCGGATGTACTGGCAGAACCGGGCACGGAGCGCCACAAAGCCCGTGAGTTGGCCGAGGAGATCGCCGCGTCTGCACCCGGCGCGGTCATGTCCAGTCGGGAAACCCTGCGCATGGGGCTGGCCGATGCGGTTGACCGGATCATCGACCGCGAGGCGTCCGAGCAGGAGTGGCAGATCGTCAGCGCCGATTTTGCCGAAGGCACTCGCGCCATGGCTGAACGTCGCACGCCGGTTTTTACAGGACACTAAGGAATTGCTCGATGGAACCCGTTGAAAAAACCTCCCAGTCGACTTCGCGGCGCACTCAGCTGGAGCGGCGCGCCGAGGCCGAACAACGTCTGTTGATCGCTGCCCGGCAGATCGTCGCACGCAAGGGCTGGGTCGGCATGACGCTATCGGAGGTGGGCGAGGAGGCGGGCTACAGCCGTGGCCTGGCGACGCATCACTTCGGCAACAAGGCCGGTCTGCTGCGTGCCCTGGCGGGTTTCGTCAATGCAACCTTCATGGAGCTGGTGCAAGCCCGGTCACCGCAATGGCGCCCGGGGATGGACGCACTCAAGGGCTTTGTCAGCGTATACCTGGCGCGCCCTGACGGCGACTGGGTCAATACCCGCGCATTGCTGACGCTGATGGCCGAAGCCGTGACCCAGGATTCGGAAACGGTGGAAATCCTTGCCGAGTACAATTCTTCGGTGCAAAAGCATCTGGCGCGCTATATCCGCCAGGGGATCGACAGCGGCGAAATCCGCGCGGATGTGGACCCGCTGATGGGCGCGCTGCTATTCCTTGGAACGTTGCGCGGCATGATGTTGCAGGTGCTGCTGAACCCTTCGGCCGTCGACCTGGAGTTGGTGCACACGCAGATGCTGGCCTTCATTGAAAACGCACTGTCGTCAACACGGAGCTTGTAGGAGCGGGCTCGTTCAGTCCAGTAGACCCTGAGCCCTTGCAATGGACACCGCCTCGGTGCGGCCGCCGGCACCGAGTTTGCTGTTGATCTTGCGCAAGTGTGATTTCACCGTCAGTTCCGAGAGGAACATTTTTTCCGCGATTTCGCGGTTGCGGTAACCCAGCGCCAACAAGCGCACCACCTGCAATTCACGGATCGAGAGATTGGTCGGTGCCTCGTCTTCGCGCTTGGGTTCGGCCTTCTTGCTGCTGCTCTCACCACGCAGCAACCGGGCGCTGAATCCTGCGTGAATGCCCAACGCTTGCTCCTGGCCGTGGAACGTCACCGACCAGCGCTCCAGCACCGCTGCCAGCGGCGCGCCTTCATCGAGGAAGGTGCGGACAAACCCGACGTGGCTGGCAAAGCGCAAAGCCGCCGTCAGGTGTTCCAGGGCTTCTTTGTGCTGCTTCGCACCATCGAGTGCGAGGATCAGCAGTAAACGCAGTTTCAAAGCCCGGCGATGCTGATGTTGTTGCAGCGCCTGATCCATGGCCTGACGCAGCGGTTCGACGCAACCTTGTTCACCTTGCGCGATACGTAGGCGCTGGCGAGCGATGAAGGGCGTGTCGACGTCGTTGGCGCTCAATGTCACGCCCGGTTGCTCCCAGTCGCTCAGTTGCTCGGCGGCGCGCATCGCGTGATCGGCGGTGTCCAGCCGTTTTTCCAGGGTGGCGACACGCGCTCGCTCCAGCCAGGCGGAGCAGAGGATGCGGGTAGAACCGGACACTTGGCCCAGTTGATCGAGATCCGCCAGGTAACGCATCCAGGCCGGGCGGTCGGCGTGCAGGTAGGCGAGGCGAGCCAATAGCACATGGGTGCTGATCAGCGAGTCCGGTGCCGCGTGCTCCCTGGCATAGGGCAGCAGCTCAGTGAGACGTCGCCGTGCTTCGTCCACCGCGTCCGTTTCGTAGAGCACCACGCAATGAATGGTCTGCAAAACCGGATAACCTACCGGTGGCGTACCCGCCAATGTCTCGCGGCTGCGGCGCATGGCCGTCTCCGCGCGGGTCAGGGCGCTGTCGAGTTGCCCTTGAGTCAGGTCGAGCATCGCTTCCAGCGCATCGGTGACGTCGCGCAGGTAGGCCGACTCTTGTTGTGCCTCGCGGATTCCGGCGCTGGCAAGTTTTTTCCGCGCTTCGTCGAAGCGGCCGGTATAGAACAGCGAGCTGATTTCTACAAAAGCCGTGACCCGATACTGCATTTTGTCCTGAGGGCCGAGCTGCAACAGCAACTCGGTGGCGGCTACCAGGGCTTCATCGACGCGGTCGCCGATCAGCAGCAACAGCGGATGAACGTAGTGGTGTTCTCCCGCCAACGCCGGGTTTTCCAGTACGTGCAAGGCATCCTTGTGACGACGCGCATGCAGCAGTGCCCACGCATAGGCAATGCCCAGCCGGGGATGCAAATCGCGTATCTGCACCGGAATGCGCGAGAGCCAGCGCATCAGCAGGCTGGCATGGCCGTTTTCCACCAACTCGTCGATGTGCAATACCAGTTGCGTGGCGGCATCGTCGACGGCGTGCGCAGCAAACAGGTGCTCAAGGGCCTCGACCGGCTGGGCATTGGCGAAATACCAGCCCGAAGCCTGTTGATGCTGCTGCTCGAACTGCTCCGGGTGTCGCTTGAGGGTTTGCAGGAGGAAGTCGGCGAACAGCGGGTGATAGCGAAACCATTGGCGCTGGTCGTCCATTGCAATCACGAACAGATTGGCCCGCTCCAGTGCCTCGATCATGGCCTGGCTATCGCTGTGCCCCGTGACGGCATCGCACAAGGCCGGACACAATCGTGACAAGACGCTGGTCTGCAACAGGAATTGCTGGCATTGCGCGGTCTGCCGGGCCAGCACGTCTTCGGCGAAGTACTCCGCCAGCGCCGGGTTGGAACCGTTGAATGAGCCAATGAACGCGGCCGGGTCGCTGTGTCTTTGCAGCGACAGGCTGGCCAGGTAAACCCCGGTAACCCAGCCTTCGGTGCGCTCGTGCAGGCTCTCGATATCGCTCAGGTCCAAAGGCAACTGGCGCTTTTGCAAGATGTAGGTTGCAGTCTCGTCGAGGCTCAGGGCCAGCGATTCGGTATTGATTTCCAACAGTTCGCCACGCGCGCGCAAGCGGCCCAGATTGATATCCGGGGTCGTGCGCGAAGCGATGGCCAGCGTCACACCCATCGGCAACGCCTTGAGCAGGCGCTGGATAAATTCGAGGGCCGGCGACTGATCGATGACTTCAAACTCGTCCATCAGCAGGGTGAACGTCTCATTGCAAGCGGCGATGCGCTCAAACAACCAATCCTCCCATTGCGCGGGACTACTGTGCGCAACGGGGTTATCGCCGGCATCGATCAGGTCGATATCGCGCAAGCCGCTGAGCAACACCTGACTCAAGCGCTGCGGATCGTTGTCCAGGACATCGAGGTTGCACCACAACACCCGTCGGCCTTCGGCCAGGCACCGTTCGCGGTACTGCTGCAACAGCGTGGTCTTGCCGTAGCCGGGGCAGGCACTGATCAGGATCAGCCGCAAGCCATCGCGCGGTTGCAGTTGGGCAAGCAAAGGCGAACGTTCCAATTGACCCGGCAGGCTGGCCGGCGCCAGGAATTTACCCGCACGAATGGGCGGCTTTACTCCCTGGGCTGGTTCGTTGGAACTACGTTCGAAACCTTCCATGCATCCTACCTTTGGTTGTCGTCGCGCCGGTGCGGCCCTTTCTAGTATCGCCTGTCATGAGCGACACCCGATTCATGGTTCGAGCCCGCCAGTGTAACGGGCCGACACCGGATTGGCAGCTCCCCGACCGCCAACCCTTGCATGGAAGTCCGAACACCATGAGTGCCAACGAAAATCTGAATGCCGCCGATATTCGCGTGATCCTGGACAAGCAACGTGCCGCGTTCCTCGCCAGTGAGCCATGGACGGCCGAACAGCGCTGCGAACTGATCGACCGGGCCATCGGCCTGCTGGTCGACTATCAGCATGAAATCATCGAAGCCCTGTCGGCGGACTTCGGTCATCGCAGCCATGACTTCTCGCGCATGGTCGATGTCCTGGGGCCATTGGCGTCGTTGAAGTATACCAAGGCGAAAATTGCCGAATGGATGCAGCCTGACCACAGGGCCACCGACCGTGGCGAGGCCTGGGTGCAGTATCAGCCACTGGGCGTGGTGGGCATTCTCACCGCCTGGAATTTCCCCGGCAACATGGTCTTCAATGGTCTGGCGGGGGCTCTGGCGGCAGGCAACCGAGTGATGATCAAGGTGTCTGAATACAACCCGAAAACCTCCGCCTTGCTGGCGCGGATCTTCCGCGAGGTCTATGCCGAGGACGAAGTCGCGATCATCACCGGTGGCCCGGACATCGGCCATGCGTTCAGCCAGCAACCGTTCGACCATCTGTTGTTCACTGGCGCCAGCAGCATCGGCAAGCACGTCATGCGCGCTGCTGCCGAGAACCTGGTGCCGGTGACCCTGGAACTGGGCGGCAAGTCGCCGACCATCATTTCGCGCACCGCCGACCTTAAAGTCGCGGTCACTAAAATCCTCACCGGCAAGTTGCACAACGCTGGGCAGATCTGCCTGGCGCCGGACTATGTGTTCGTCCCCGAGGAGCAACAAGCAGCGTTTGTTGCAGCGGCTCGCGAAGTGGTCGCCACGTTGTACCCGACTCTGCTGGAAAACCCCGACTACACCTCGCTGATCAACGCCCGTCACTTCGAGCGCCTGCACGGTTACCTGAATGAGGCGCGCAACGCCGGCGTCGAACTGATCGAACTGAACCCGGCCGATGAAGATTTCAGCGCTCAGCCACACCATAAAATGGCGCCGAGCCTGTTGCGCAATCCCGGTGACGAATTGCAGGTGATGCAGGACGAAATCTTCGGTCCGCTGTTGCCGTTCAAAACCTACCAGTCTTTCGCCGAAGTGGTCAGCTACATCAACTCGCACCCGCGTCCGCTGGGCTTGTACTACTTCGGCAACGATGCCGGGGAGGAGTCGTTCGTGCTCAATCGCACCACGTCCGGCGGGGTCACCCTCAATGACGTGTTGCGCCACGGTGGCGTCGAGACCTTGCCTTTCGGTGGAGTCGGCAACAGCGGCATGGGTTGCTACCACGGGATCGACGGTTTCCGCACCTTCAGCCACGGTAAATCGGTGCTGCGCTCGGTCGACGGACCGGATGCGATGCGCCCGCCGTACAGCGAACAGGTACGCCAGTTCCTCGGTTCGATGATCAAGCGCTGAGATACCCACCGGCATAGCGCACGCGCTGGCTGCGTGCGCCTTCGTCCTCCACATCTTGCTTAACAAGAGAATAACAATATGAAAGCTGCCGTTCTGCACGCCCCTGGCTCGCCAATGACCATTGAAGAAGTCGGTATCAGCAAACCCGGTCCACGGGAAGTGCTGGTGCGCACCGTTGCGGTGGGCGTTTGCCACTCCGACCTGCACTTTGTCGATGGTGCCTACCCATACCCGATGCCGGTGGTGCTGGGTCACGAAGCGTCCGGCATTGTCGAACAAGTTGGCTCAGAGGTGCGCACGGTCAAGCCGGGCGATCACGTGGTGACGTGCCTGTCGGCCTATTGCGGCCACTGCGAGCATTGCGTCACCGGGCACCTGTCGTTGTGCGTGTCACCGGACACCAAGCGTCGCGCGGATGAAGAGTCGCGACTGACCTACGTCCAGAAACCGATGACCCAGTTCATCAACCTGTCGGCCTATGCCGAGCAGATGCTGGTGCACGAAAACGCGCTGGTAGCGATTCGTCGTGACATGCCACTCGACCGCGCGGCGCTGCTCGGTTGCGCGGTCACCACCGGCACTGGTGCGGTGTTCAATACCGCCAAGGTGCGTCCGGGTGAAACGGTGGCGGTGATCGGCTGCGGCGGTATCGGCCTGTCGACCATCAACGGCGCGGCGCTGGCCGGTGCCGGGCGGATCATTGCCATCGACATGCTGGATTCGAAGCTGGAACTGGCCAAGCAGTTTGGCGCCACCGATGTGGTCAACGCCAAGGACGGCAGCGCCGTCGCGCAAGTCCTGGAGTTGACCCGAGGCGGCGTGCATCACGCGTTCGAGTGCATCGGCCTCAAGCAAACCGCCGAGCAGGCTTTCGGCATGCTGGCCCGCGGCGGCACCGCGACGATCATCGGCATGATCAAGCCCGGGGTAAAACTGGAGCTGGACCCGATGGCCATGCTGCACGAGCGGCGTATCCAGGGCTCGTTCATGGGCTCCAACCGCTTCCCGGTGGACTTGCCGCGCCTGACCGACTTCTACATGCAGGGCCGGCTCAAGCTCGACGAAATGATCTCGCAGCGCATCAAGCTGGAACAGATCAACGAGGCCTTCGACGAACTGCGCCGTGGTGAGCTGGCACGCTCGGTCATTCTTTTCGACCAGTGAGTGGGTTGTGCATGCGGTCCCCAAACAAGACCGGCCACAGGCTGGCGACTCACCATTGAGGTAGCAGATGGATATTCATTTCAATCCTGAGGAAGTGGCATTTCGCGAGGAAGTCCGGGCGTTTCTCAAGGCTCACCTGCCGCAAGACATCGCGGCCAGGATCAATCAGGGCAAGTCGGTGTGCAAAGCCGACCAGGTGCTGTGGATGCGCACCTTGAACGAAAAAGGCTGGCTGGCGGCAAGCTGGCCGGTGGAGCACGGCGGCACAGGCTGGAGTGCCGTGCACAAGCACATCTTCGATGAAGAGTGCGCGGTTGCCGGCGCCCCACGAATCGTGCCGTTCGGCGTGAACATGGTCGGGCCGGTGATCATCAAGTTCGGCACCGAAGCGCAAAAGGCGCATTACCTGCCGCGCATTCTCAACTGCGACGATTGGTGGTGCCAGGGCTATTCCGAGCCGGGTGCCGGTTCCGACCTGGCGAGCCTGCGCACCCGCGCGGTGCGTGAAGGCGACGAGTACGTGGTCAATGGGCAGAAGACCTGGACCTCCACCGGACACATGGCGGACTGGATGTTCTGCCTGGTGCGCACCGATGCCGAAGCGCAGCAGCAGCGGGGCATCTCTTTCCTGCTGATCGACATGAAGACCCCTGGTATCACCGTACGGCCGATCATCACCCTGGACGGCGGTCACTACGTCAACGAAGTGTTCCTCGATAACGTGCGCGTACCGGTCAGCAACCTGGTCGGCCGTGAAAACGAGGGCTGGACCTGCGCCAAGTACCTGTTGACCCACGAACGTACGACGATCGCCGGGATCGGCATCGCCAAGGCCATGCTCACGCGTCTCAAGCAGGTCGCACGTACTGAACAACGCAACGGCAAGCCGTTGCTTGAAGACCCGCAGTTCCGGGCGCAGATCGCCGACGTGGAAATCCAGTTGATGGCCATCGGCATGAGCAACCTGCGCATCCTTGCCTCTGCCCGTGACGGCGGAGTGCCGGGTTCGGAAAGCTCGATCCTGAAGATCAAGGGCACCGAGATCCGCCAGGCGATTACTTATTTGCTGAGCAAGGCGGTCGGGGCCTATGCCAACCCGTTCCTCAAGGAGGAGTTGGGCTACGACTATGAAGGAGAGCTGCTGCACAGCGAGTTCAGCAACTCGTCGACCTGTCAGTACCTGGATATGCGCAAAGCCTCGGTTTACGGCGGCTCCACTGAAATCCAGAAGAACATCATCGCCAAGATGATTCTCGAACTCTAAGGGGCAGATCATGGACTTCAAACTTTCAGAAGAGCAGCAAATGCTGCAAGACACTGCTGCCCGACTGGTGCGTGATGCCTATGGCTTCGAGCAGCGCGAACAGTTTCGTGACAGCGCCAAGGGTTTCAGTGGCGAGTTCTGGCAACAGCTCGGTGACCTGGGCCTGACGTCGGTGCCGTTTGCCGAGGACTTCGGCGGTTTCGGTGGCAACGGCGTGGAGGTGATGCTGGTAGCCCAGGAGTTCGGCCGTGGTTTGTGCCTGGAGCCTTGGCTGCAATCGGTGATTTTCGCCGGTGGCTTGATCGATCAACTCGGCAGCGCTGCGCAAAAAAGCGAACTGCTGCCGCAAGTGGCCAGTGCCGGCCTGCAACTGGCAGTAGCCGTCGAGGAGCCGCAGAGCCACTACCAATTGCACGATGTGCAGACCCGCGCCCAAGCGGTCAGTAATGGCTGGTCGCTCAGCGGCCGCAAGTCGATGGTGATGGGCGGGCAGAGCGCCGGTTTGCTACTGGTTTCGGCGCGGGTGTCCGGTGATGACCGTGCCGAGGCGGGCATCAGTCTGTTCCTGGTCGATCCGGCGACCCCGGGCGTGAGCGTCCGCGAATACCCGACCATGGACGGCCGCCGGGCCTGCGACGTGTTCCTGGACCAGGTGTTTGTCAGCAGCGCCGCGGTGCTCGGCGAACACGGCAAGGCGCTTGGTGCATTGCGCTATCAGCAGGGCCGCGCCATCGCCGCGCAATGCGCAGAAGCGGTCGGTAGCCTGGAAGCGACGTGCACGTTGACCCTTGATTACCTGAAAACCCGCAAGCAATTCGGCCAGGTCATCGGCAAATTCCAGGCCTTGCAGCACCGCATGGTCGACATGCACATCGAACTCGATCAGGCGACCTCAATGACCCTGCTTGCCGCGTGTGTCGCCGACGAGCCGGACAGCCTGGAACGCAGTCGCACATTGGCCGCCGCCAAGTATGTCGTTTGCCGTGCGGCGCGTTTTGTCGCCGATCAGGGCATCCAGCTACACGGCGGTATCGGCCTGACCTGGGAATACGTGCTGTCGCACCACGCCAAGCACCTGCTGATGATCGCCCGCCAGTTTGGTGACGATGATCATCATTTGCAGGCGTACAGCGAGCTCATGCAGGAAGCCTAGGTTCGTCGAACCTGATCACACAACAATAAGGGAGACAATGTCATGGCTACATCATGGGGTTTGCTATGCCAGCGGCTGCGCGACCTGAGCGTCGCGAGTGCCTTGCTGGCCGTATCACTGTGCAGTTCTGCCGCCGACAAACCGAACGTGCTGGTCATCTTTGGCGATGACATCGGCATCTTCAATATCAGCGCCTACAACCAGGGCATGATGGGCTATGAAACGCCGAGCATCGACCGCATCGCCAAGGAAGGTGTGCTGTTCACCCATGCCTACGGCGAACAGTCCTGTACCGCCGGCCGCGCTGCTTTTGCGTTGGGCGAACACCCGTTTCGCACCGGCCTGCTGACCATCGGCATGCCCGGTTCGGAACACGGGATACCCGATTGGGCACCGACCATCGGCGACGCGATGAAGCAGCAGGGCTATACCACCGGCCAGTTCGGCAAGAACCATTTGGGAGACCGCGACAAGCACCTGCCGACCAACCATGGTTTCGATGAATTCTTCGGCAACCTGTACCACATGAACGCCGAGGAAGAACCGGAAACCTACTACTACCCCAAGGACCCAGCGTTCCGTAAACAGTACGGACCGCGCGGCGTGATCCATTCCTACGCCGACGGCAAGATCGAAGACACCGGTCCGCTGACACGCAAGCGCATGGAAACCATCGATGATGAACTGGTGCAGGCCACCGGCAACTTCATCGACAAGGCGCACAAGGCCGACAAGCCGTTTTTTGTCTGGTTCAACGCCACCCGCATGCACATCTGGACCCACCTCAAGCCTGAGTCCGATGGCAAGACCGGCGTCGGCCTGTATCCGGACGGCATGGTCGAGCATGACGGGCAGGTTGGTCAGTTGCTGAAGAAACTGGATGACCTGGGCATCGCCGACAACACCATCGTGATCTACACCACCGACAACGGCGCGGAGAAATTCTCCTGGCCTGATGGCGGCACGTCACCGTTCGCGGGGGAGAAGGGTACTTCCAATGAAGGCGGGCATCGCGTTCCGTTGCTGGTGAAGTGGCCCAAGGTGCTCAAACCCGGCACTCACGCCAACAACCTGATTGCCCACAACGACTGGATGCCGACACTGGCTGCCGCGGCGGGCGCACCGAATCTGGTGGCGGACCTGGCCAAGGGCACCCAACTCAACGGCAAGCAGTTCCGCGTGCATCTGGACGGCTATAACTTCCTGCCGTTCTTCAAGGGCGAGGTCAAGGAAAGTCCGCGCGAGGAGTATTTCTATTTCAGCATGGGCGGCGATCTCGATGCGATCCGCTGGCGGGAGTGGCGACTGGCGTTTGCGCAAATGACCGGGGATTTCGCCAGCGCGTCACGCAAGGTCACCAATGTGCCGGTGCTGACCAATCTGTTGGCCGACCCGTTCCAGACCGCGCGCAAGGAATCGCCGATGGCCAAGCGTTGGGCTGCTGACCAGGCGTGGTTACTGGTCCCGGTCCAGGACAAGGTCAAGACGTTCCTCGCAACGTTGAGCCAATACCCGTTCCAGGAAGGCGTCAGCCTGAACCCCGGCAACATCAACTACCAGAGCCTGGCAGTGAAAAAAGCGCTGATGGGCTTGCAGAAACCCGCACCGGCGAACTGATTGCCGCTACCCACTGCGGGGGGGCCTGCTTGCGAACGACTCAAGGACAATGCGGTTACACAGGGAGCAAGTGGGCGAGGGGTTCGCAGGTATTGCAGCCATTGCACAAAAAACTGTGGGAGCGAGCCTGCTCCGCGCGGCGTTCCGACGATGGGCGTAAACGATGACGCGTACTGTCTGGATAAACCCGTCGCGCTCAGGTTTTTCGCGAGCAAGCTCGCTCCTACAAAAACAGCTGATTCCCATATTTTCTGGAGTGCTCTGATGAAAGTCCTCGTAGCCGTCAAGCGCGTGGTCGATTTTAACGTCAAGGTCCGCGTCAAGGCGGACCAATCCGGCATCGACCTGGCCAACGTCAAAATGGCCCTCAACCCCTTCTGCGAAATTGCCGTGGAAGAAGCCGTACGCCTGAAAGAGCAGGGCATTGCCACTGAAGTCGTGGTGGTAAGCGTCGGTCCGAGCACCGCTCAGGAGCAACTGCGCACCGCGCTGGCACTGGGTGCCGACCGCGCCATCCTGATCGAGTGCAATGAAGAGCTGAGCTCGTTGCCGGTGGCCAAGCTGCTCAAGGCCGTGGTCGATCAGGAGCAACCGCAACTGGTGATCCTCGGCAAGCAAGCCATCGACAGTGACAACAACCAGACCGGCCAGATGCTCGCTGCGCTGACCGGGTTCGCGCAGGGCACCTTCGCCTCGAAAGTCGAGATTGCCGGTGACAAGGTGATCGTTGCGCGCGAAGTCGACAGCGGCATGCAGACCGTATCCCTGCAACTGCCGGCCATCGTGACCACTGACCTGCGTTTGAACGAACCGCGTTATGCATCCTTGCCGAACATCATGAAAGCCAAGAAAAAGCCTCTTGAAGTGCTGACTCCGGCCGCGCTGGGCATTGCTACGGGCTCCACCAACAAGATCCTCAACGTCCAAGCCCCGGCTACGCGCAGCGCGGGGATCATGGTCAAGTCGGTGGCAGAACTGGTCGACAAACTGAAAAACCAAGCGAAGGTGATCTGATGGCTATTTTGGTAATCGTTGAGCACGACAACCGCTCGCTGGCCACGGCCACGCTGAATACCGTTGCGGCTGCGACGAAAATCGGTGGTGAGATCCACCTGCTGGTCGCAGGTCTTGACGCTGGCGCCGTGGCTGAAGCCGCCACAAAAATACCTGGTGTGGCCAAGGTGCTGCTGGCCGACAACGTCGCCTACGCTCACCAACTGCCGGAAAACGTGGCCCCGTTGGTTACCAACCTGGTAATCGCGCAGCAGACCATCTACAGCCACGTTCTGGCGTCGGCCACGTCCAATGGCAAAAACGTTCTGCCACGCGTTGCCGCTGCGCTGGACGTCGACCAGATCTCCGAGATCATCGCGGTTCAAAGCCCGGATACGTTCAAGCGGCCGATTTATGCCGGGAATGCTATTGCCACCGTTCAGTCGAACGCTGCGGTCAAGGTGATCACCGTGCGCGCCACCGGTTTCGACCCGGTAGCGGCTGTTGGTGGGGCGGCCGCCATTGAAGCCTTGGCCGCTGTTCACGATGGCGGTATTTCCAGTTTCGTCAGCGAAGCACTGGCCAAGTCCGATCGTCCTGAGCTGACCGCCGCGAAGATTGTGGTATCTGGCGGGCGTGGCATGCAGAACGGCGACAACTTCCAATACCTGTATTCGCTGGCCGACAAGCTCGGCGCGGGTGTCGGTGCTTCGCGCGCTGCTGTCGATGCCGGTTTTGTACCCAACGACATGCAGGTCGGCCAGACCGGCAAGATCGTCGCACCACAGTTGTACATCGCCGTCGGTATCTCCGGTGCGATCCAGCACCTGGCCGGCATGAAGGACTCGAAAATCATCGTCGCCATCAACAAGGACGAAGAGGCCCCGATCTTCCAGGTGGCGGACTACGGCCTGGTGGCTGACCTGTTCGAGGCAGTCCCGGAACTGGAACGGGCCCTCTAACAAACACCACATCCCCTTGTAGGAGCGAGCTTGCTCGCGATGGACGTCAACGATGACGCGTTTGTTCTGGTTTAACGCGTTGTCCTTGAGTCCATCGCGAGCAAGCCGCAAGCGGGCGCTCGCTCCTACATTAGTGGATGGGGATCACCCATAAGAAAGGAGAGCCGCATGAGTCATGCTGCTGAGCACTACCTGCCGGCGTCCGTCGAACAAACCCGCGCGGTTTATCGCAAGGTCATCCTGCGCTTGTTGCCTTACCTGGTGCTGGCCTATGCCATCAACACCATCGACCGGCTGAACGTGTCTTTCGCCAAGTTGCGCATGGCCGAAGACATCGGGCTGACGGATGCTGCCTATGGCATTGGTGCCGGCATTTTTTACCTGGGTTACATCCTGTTCGAAGTCCCCAGCAATATCTATCTGCAACGCATAGGCGCTCGGGCCACGTTGACTCGCATCATGGTGCTGTGGGGCCTGGTCACGGTGGCCACGGCGTTTGTTACCACGGCGAATCAGTTGATTGTCGCGCGGTTCCTGCTCGGCGTG
This sequence comes from Pseudomonas sp. Irchel 3H3, assembly GCF_900187635.1. Lineage (NCBI taxonomy): Bacteria > Pseudomonadati > Pseudomonadota > Gammaproteobacteria > Pseudomonadales > Pseudomonadaceae > Pseudomonas > Pseudomonas sp. Irchel 3H3. Next base: position 41,644 of record NZ_FYEC01000022.1, read on the forward strand.
GCCGAGGCCGGTTTTTTCCCTGGCGTCATCCTGTACCTGACGTACTGGTTCCCAGCCGCCCTGCGTGCACGCATCACCGCTGTGTTCCTGATGTCAGCCATGGTCGCCGGCATCATCAGCGGGCCACTCGCCGGGACCATCATGAGTCACTTCCATGGCTGGCTGGGGCTGCGCGACTGGCAGGTGCTGTTTGTACTGGAAGGCATCCCGGCCATACTGCTGGGGCTGTTCGGCTGGTTCTGGCTGGTGGACAAACCGGACGATGCGCGCTGGCTCACCGCGCAGGAAAAAAGCCTGCTGGCAGCCGGCCTGGCACAGGGGCGCCCGGCGGACACAGCCCATGCAACCCTGGCCCAAGTGCTGCGTAATCCCCGGGTGTACGTGGCTGGCCTGGTGTTTTTTTGCATCTACAGCGGTTCCAATACGGTGTCTTACTGGATGCCGACATTGATTCGCGGATTTGGTGTGCATGACCTTAAAACCATTGGCCTGCTGGCCAGTGTGCCGTATATGTGCGCCTTGATCGGCATGTACTTGCTGGCCCGCAGTTCAGACAAACGCCTGGAAAGGCGCTGGCATGTGAGCCTGACCCTTTTGCTCAGCGCCACCTGCTTCTTGCTGCTGGGGCCGGTTCAGGACCATCTGCTGTTATCCGTGGTGTTCATGAGCATCGGGGCCGCCGCCGCAATGTCCGCGCTCTCGCTGTTCTGGAGCATTCCGCCAGCCTTGCTGTCCCCCTCGGCAGCGGCGGTGGGCATCGCGGTGATCAGTTGCATCGGTGGTATGGCCGGGGTCATCAGCCAGGTCGTAGTGGGTGCGATCAAATCGGCAACCGGGGACTTGTACCTGGCATTCGATGTGATCGCCGGTGTGTTGGTGCTGGGCGCAGTGGTGTTGCTGGTAGCCATTCCGGCCAGTCACTTGAAGGAACGCGCGAAGCCGTAGTCATGCTGGCCAGCTCATCGCGGGTAGATCGCGCGATGAGCGCTGCTTTCAGGTAATCCAACCCCGCGAGCGGGCAATGGCCAGGGTTTCGGTGCGTCCGTTGGTCTCCAGTTTCGCGTAGATCTTTTGCAGGTGGGATTTGACCGTGAACTCGGAGAGGAACACTTTCTCGGCGATTTCGCGGTTACGATGCCCGGCAGCCAGCAGTTGCAGGATCTGATACTCGCGCACGGTCAGCACTTCGTGGGCACCGTTGTCAGTACGGGCATCTTCCATGTTGCCGTCGCTGACCCCCAAATGTTGCATCAGCGTGTCGACGAATCCGCACTCGATCCCCAGCTCTTTACAGCGTGCCTTGCCGGTCGTGGCCCAGCGTTGCAGGAGTCCGGCCATCCGCTCGCCTTCTTCAATGAACGTGGCCAGGAAGCCGTCCTGGCTGGCCAGGCGCAGTGCTTCGTTGAGTGCCTGAAAGGCCTCTTGCGGCTGCTGAATGCTGTCCAATGCCAATGCCAGAAGTATTTGCAGCTTCAGTTCACGGCGGTGATGTTGCCAGTGCCGCGCCTGCTCGATTGCCGTGCGCAAGGCCTTGGCTGCCGCCGCGCCTTCACCCTGGAAAATCCGCAAGCGTTGTCGCGCGATGCTGGGGGTATCTACGTCGTTGGCGAGCCGGATGAAGTCGGGGCGGTCCCAATCGCCGGCCAGGTCCGCCGAATGCAGGGCTTGCGTCGCAGTGTCCAGGCGCTGCTCGAGCAGCGCTACGCGGACTCGCTCCAGCCATGCCGAGCACTCGACACGCCGCGAGCCAACCTGGCGGCCAATCTGTTCGAGTTCCACCAGGCATCGGGTCCAGGTGGTGCGGTCGCCCTGGCTGTAAGCGATGCGCGCAGTCAGTACGTGAGTGACGATCTGGTTCTCGGGGGAACTGACTTGCTTGGCAAAAAACAGGCAGCGGGAGAGATGACTTTGCGCCTGTTCAAAGTTGCCGTTTTCGTACAACAGCAAGCCATGCAGGATATCCATCGACAGCTTGGCTTCGTGCGGTTTGCGTTGGCCGTTGGTTTGCGGGCGCTCCGGCGTGCTTTGCATACGCACGAGGGCACTGCTCAAGCGGCCCTGGATCAAGTCCAGGGTGCTCTCGTTGACGCGGAAGATGTGGCGCAGAAAACTCGAATGAACCCGTGAGTCGCGTTGCAACGCGCTGGACAACAGGTTGCGCGCCTCATCGTAGCGACCGCTGGCAACCATGTTCATCGCGACCGAGTTGGCCAGCACTATGTACAAATTCACTTCGTCGGCAGGCATGCGCGCGAGCAATTCGACGCCCCTGCGGCAACAGTCTTCGGCCTGATCGGTCACCCCAAGGCGCAGGCATTGAACGACCTGGGGGACATAGGCATAGGCGGGTCCCGACTGTTGCTCCAGACGTTCGGCCACCTGCATCGCGTCCTTGAGGCGGGTCGTGCTCGCCAGCAGCCACGCGTAGGCTTGATTGAGCGACGGATAGCGGTCGCGAGTGGCCTCTGGGATTCGGTCCAGCCAACGCAACAGCAAGCGCGTGCGGCCACTGTCGATCAGGGTATCGAGGTGGCGATTGAGTCCTTCGGCGGCTTCATCGAGAAGCCCGGCGCTGAACAGGTGCTCGACTCCGGGGATCGGTTGCCCAGCGTCGAAAAACCATTGTGCGGCGGTTTCATGGAGCGTTTGCGCCATGCCGGGGTAAAGGCGATCCAGGGCGTGGCGCAAGAAGCTGGCAAACAGGTGGTGATAACGAAACCACTGCTGCTGGCTGTCGACCGGCACCAGGAACAGGTTGGTGCGGTCGAGGTGATCAATCATCGCGCGGCTGTCCTTGCGCCCAGTCACCGTTTCGCAAAGCGGCACGCAAAACTGCTCGAGGATGCTGGTTTGCATCAGAAATACCCGGCAGTCCTCGCTTTGTCGCGCCAGGATGTCTTCGGTGAGGTATTCGGCCAGTTCCAGATTGGAACCGGAAAAAGAAGCAATAAAGGCGCTGTGATCGTCCCGGTCCTTGAGCGACAGGCTGGCCAGGTAGAGCCCGGCGATCCAGCCCTCGGTGCGTCGGTACAGCGTGGCCAGTTCGTCGTCATGCAGCGGGATTTGCCGCTTGCCGCGAATGAATTCCATGGCTTCTTCAGGGGTGAAACGCAGGTCGCCCGGGCGGATTTCCAGCAATTGCCCGCGAGCCCGAATACGCCCCAGACCGATACCCGGAGTGGAACGCGAGGCCATCACCACAACGCTGCCCGAAGGCAGTTGTTCTACTAGCTGCTGGAGAAAATCGAGCACCTCGGGATTCTGGATGACTTCGACTTCATCGAGCAGGATCGCAAATGGCGAAACGCTGCTGACCAGTTGTTCAAGCATTTCCTCGGCGCTGGGTGGATCGTTGCGCAGCGTCTGCTCGCCAGCCATGGGCAGTAGGCCGCCGATGCCCTTGTCCAACAGGTTGATGAACCGTTGCAGGTCGTTATCGGCGGGTTCCAGGTTGATCCACAGCACTTGCTTGCCGCGGGTCAGGCAATGCTCGCGGTATTGCTGCATGAGCGTGGTTTTACCGAAGCCGGCGGCGGCGCGAATCAGGACCAGGCGGGCCGCATCGGCGTTGGCCATTTGCTCTAGCAGGCGCGAACGCGACAAGTGGCTGTCGGCCGACTTCGGACTGGCGAACTTGATGGAGCCACTTCTTGAGGCTGACGGCTCACCCGAGGCGGCAGAGAGACCAGGGCCGGCAGATCCGGCCGTTGAGTAGTCCCAGTGAACTGGCATTGAAAGTACCTCCCTACGGATCACTCGCCTTACGCTAGCGCATGGCAACGTGACCTTTTTATTCTTGTAAATCCGGCCATAGTGCCACGTTTGGCCTTTGCCCGAGACTATGGTCTAACGCAACCCTCAAGGCGCACCGTTGAGCCGCCGTGTCATGCAATGAGCTCGGCCGATTATGGTGCGCGCACCGTGTCTTGCAAACCCGCCCCCCCTGTGAGGGTGGCTCTCGATCCACCCGGTCCCATGCAACGATTGCCTCGACAAATTGGAGCGGGCTATCCCGTTTCCCTATGCAATCGGGCGATGGCCAAAGGTTCCGGATGGACGTTGAGCGCACTCTCTACCGTGAAGACCATGAAATGTTTCGCAGCGCCGTGCGACGCTTTCTCGAGCGCGAACACCTGCCTCAGCTCAATGGTCGGGAACATGCCGCAGATGTGGAACGGCGGGTTTGGTTGAAGGCCGGCCGTGAAGGGTTGTTGTGTGTAACGCTGCCGGCGCAATTCGGTGGCGGAGGTGACTTTGGCCACGCTGCGGTGCTGCGTGAAGAATTTGCCCGGGTCGGGGTCTGCGACCGGGCGTTATCGTTGCACTCGGACATCATCGCACCGTGCATCGCCCAGTTGGCTACCGATGAGCAGAAGCGTCGCTGGCTACCGGGCATCTGCAGCGGCGGGGTGGTCCTGGCCCTGGCGGTCGACGAACCTGGCGGCGGGCTCAAAAGAATCCAAACCCAGGCCGTGCGCGACGGCGACGGTTACCTGATCAACGGCAGTAAAAGCGCGGTCGGCAATGGCATGACCGGCAACCTGGTCCTGCTCGCTTGCCGCACCGAAGACACTGACGGCGAGACGGGCATCAGCCTGATCATCGTCGAAACCGACCGCCCTGGCGTGCAACGCAGCCGCAGCCCGCAAAGTAGTCTGCAACCGAGTGCCGCTCAATTGTGCTTCGACAACGTACGTGTGCCGGTGAGCAATCTGCTGGGTGAAGCGGGCAGGGGCCTTCACTACCTGAACCGGGCAGGCGACGAGGAGCGCCTGTTGGCGGCTATTTCTGCCGCGAGTCGCCTCGAACACCTGCTGGACCTGACCTTGATTCATCTGCGGCAACCCGATGCCAGCGGCCATTGTTCGTGGGAGCTGGCGCACACCCGCAACAAAATCGCCGACATCAAGGCTCGCGCCGTCGCGTTGCGCGTACTGGTCGATCACTACCTGGACCGGCGCATGCGCCACCCGTTGAGCGCCGAACACGCGGCAATCGCCAATCTGTACGCCAGTAAAGCCCTGCGCAAATGCGCTGACGAACTCTCGCGATTGCGCGCCGCCCAAGGCCGTTTACGCACTCATTCCATTGCCCACGCCACGCTTGATCACGGGGTAACCGGCAAGGCCATGCACGAAATCATCGCGCAAGCACTGTGACACTCCTCAAACCAGTAAGGACCTAGCCATGAGTCAGAACGCATTAGTAGCCGGGGTCGGCATGATCCCTTTCACCAAGCCAGGCGCGAGCCCAAGCTACATCGACATGGGCGCCCAAGCGGTGCGCCAGGCGCTGGCCGACGCCGGACTGAGCTATGACAAGGTGCAGATGGCATTCGCCGGTTACGTCTACGGCGACACCACCTGCGGCCAGGCCGTGCTGTATCGGGTCGGGCGCACCGGGATTCCGGTGTTCAACGTCAATAACGCCTGCGCCACCGGCTCCAGCGCTTTGTTCCTGGCGCGTGCTGCAGTGGAAAGCGGGCAGGTCGAATGCGCCCTGGCAGTTGGTTTTGAACAGATGCGCCCAGGCCCGACCCGTTCCAACTTCGATGATCGACCATTGCCCCGTGGCGATTACTTGCCGATTCAGGATGAGCTGTGTGGCGACGCCGGCGACATCCCGCGCAACCTGATCACCTTCGGCGGTGCCGGACGCGAGCACATGCGCAAATACGGCACGCAAATGAGCACTTTCGCCGCGATCCGCGCCAAGGCCAGCCGTCACGCGGCCAACAACCCGCTGGCCTTGTTCAAGAAAATCGTCAGCACTGAAGAGGTGATGAACGACCAGTTGATGTGGGACGGGGTGATGACCCGCATGATGGCGTGCCCGCCGACTTGCGGCGCAGCAGCGGCGATCATTTGCTCGCCGGCGTTTGCCAAAAAACATGGTCTGCGCACCGACGTGGCGATCCTCGCCCAGTCACTGGTGACAGATCCCGTGGAGTCGTTCGAACCGAAAACCATGATCGGTTTCGTCGGCGCGCACATGGCCGAACGCGCCGCCGGTGCGGTGTACGAGAAAGCTGGCGTCGGCCCGCAGGACATTCGTGTGGTGGAGCTGCACGACTGCTTCGCCCACAACGAATTGCTGACCTATGAAGCCCTTGGCCTGTGCCCGGTCGGCGAAGCGGAAAAATTCGTCCTCGATGGCGACAACACCTACGGCGGCCGGGTCGTGACCAACCCGTCCGGCGGCCTGTTGTGCAAAGGCCATCCGCTGGGTGCCACGGGATTGGCGCAGTGCTACGAGCTGACCCACCAACTGCGCGGCACGGCCGGTGCGCGTCAGGTCGACGGCCTGCAACACGCTTTGCAGCACAACCTCGGGCTCGGTGGGGCCTGCGTCGTCACGCTTTATGGCAAAAACTGAGTGATCTGCAGCGCCGCGCCTGGCGCGGCGTTCTCTTGAGCGTATCGAGTAGTTCAAAGAAGGATTTCATCGATGACCACCACGCCCCCTGATTCGCCTACCCGGACTTTGCTGCATACCCGTGAAATCACCTGTAAGGGCTACCAACGCAGCGATGGCCTGTTCGACATCGAAGGGCGCTTGCAGGACTTGACCAATGAACCCACCGACCTGCCGTTTCACCGGGTTCCCAGCGGTGGCACGATCCATGACATGCGCCTGGTGATGACCCTTGATGCCGATCTAGTGATCCAGCACATCGCAGCGATAACGGCCACCGGTGCCAGCCAGTTTTGTGGCGAAGCCGCAGCGGCGTATTCGCGGCTGACCGGGTTGAAAATCGCCGCGGGTTTCAAACAGAAAATGAAGGCCATCGTCGGTGGCGTGAACGGTTGCACGCACATGACCGAACTACTCGAACGCATGGCTTCCACCGCCATGCAGACGATGTTTTCAACCTACCGGGCCGAGGCAGCCCGCCGCAGGGCCACAAGCACCGAACAGGTCGTCGCCGTGCGCTCGTGGGTCATTGGCACCTGCCATGCCTATCGCGAAGATGGCGATGCCGTTCGGCTGCTGTGGCCACAGGGCTTGCCCGAGGCCTGATCTGCGATCCTGGATAACTGCGGCGCGCCTGACTTTATTGCTAGCAGGTTCGCCACACAGTGAATCTGGCTGCCCGTAAATTTTGCGTACGGCCAGCACCCCTGTGAACTGGGCTTGCTCTGGATGGCGGTGTGTCAGGGACCATAAATGTTGGCTGTGCCGCCCCCATCGCGAGCAAGCTCGCTCCCACAGGGGAAACTCGTACACCAGGAAAAGCCAGGCCGACTGTCAGGCCGCCTCGCCCGCTTTTACCACTCAGGCCGACTGTCAGGTCGCCGTGCTCTTGCTTTTGATCTTGATCCACACGCCCATCGGCAGGCTGAGCGAAGGTATCCATCTGGGGGGAGGCGCGTAGCGCCGTGCGGCGAAGCCGCACACATCGAGAGGAGGTGCAGCGCAGCAAACCGGAGGCGATGCCCCCGGATGGATACCGTAGCGAAGGTACCCCGAGCCTAAGCGAGGGGCCGTACGCCTGGGGAAAGAGCCCTTGGTTACTTGGGGCTTTTCCAAGTGACCCGCCGTAAGGGCGGAACCATTACCCGCCACAACCCCACCAACGGATAAGCCCACAATCCCCAGATCAAAAGATCGCAGCCAACGCGCTGAAGCCCTACAATGCACTGCGAAATATCATGCAGTCGTGACACCGTCTGTCCCGCATCGTTTGTCGCCTGGCTCGCCATTCCGGAAGCGTTCTCCAATGTCGTTACCTCCTATCCAAGACACCGATCTTCGTTCCTCGATCGACGCCGATCAGTCGATTGCCGACACCAAGCTCGTCCCGCCACGCGGGGCTCGTCGGCTGGTGCCTCGCGAGGGGTTGATGGCGCGACTGCAGGACGTTCGGCGACAGCGCTGCGTGGTGATCCAGGGGCCGGCCGGCAGTGGCAAAACCAGCACCTTGCTGGCCTGGCGCCGGGAATTGCTGGCGATGAATTTCGAGGTCGCCTGGCTGTCACTGGCGGCCGAGGACGACGAAATCGGGCGCTTCTGCCATTGCCTGCAAGCCAGCCTGGCTGAAGTGGTGCCCGAGCAGGTTCGCGACGCAGGTGTGCTGCTCGGTCGCGACAATCAGCAAATGGCCGTGGAACACTGGGTCATCACCCTGGTTCAAGGCATCGCCCAGCACTCGCGTGAAGTGCTGCTGATGCTCGATGACATGCAGCACTTGCAGGCGCCGCGAATTATCCAGGCGTTGCAATGGTTGATCGACTACGCCCCCCCCAACCTGCACCTGGTGTTCGGCACGCGGATCGCCTTGCCGTTTCCGCTGGCACGCTTGCGGGCAAAAGACCAGGTCAGTGAATTCGATCTGCGCGACCTGCGCTTCACACGCGCCGAATCAGAACGCTTCCTCCAGGAGCACCTGGGCGCTATCGACGCCCGTGACGCCGCGACGCTGCATGAACTGACCGATGGCTGGGTCGCTGGTCTACAGCTGTTTGCGGTTGATCTCAAAGCCAAACAGATGACGCGCTTTGACCGGGTACAGATTCGCGATGCGGTCGGGTTTGCCGACTATTTCGAACGTGAAGTGCTGGTGCGCCTTGAGCCTGAAGATTTGCGCCTGCTCACCTGCGTCTCGATCTGTGAACGTTTCTGCGCCTCGTTGTGCGCAACCTTGCTCGGCCAGCCGCACGCCATCGCCGGCATGATGATCCAGCTGGCACGTCTCGATGCCGACAATCTGTTCATCACCCAGGTCAAGAGCCACGACCGCGAAACCTGGTATCGCCTGCACCCGCTGCTGGGCAGCGTATTGCGTGCGCGACTGGCGGCGCGACCGCAGCAGGAACAGGTCCTGCATGCCGTCGCACGAGGCTGGTTCACCGAGCATGAACACCTTGATGAAGCGGTACGTCACGCGGTGCGCGCGGGTGACTCCGAGGCCGCAGCGGATATCGTTGAAGCCTGCGCCTATGACCTGCTCGCCAAAGGCAACCTCAGCCAGATCTCCGGATTGCTCAAGGGCTTGCCGCCGGAGCAGACCGCCGAACGTTTCGGGCTGCAGATCGTCATGGCTCACCTGCAACTGTACTCGCGCAACTTCCAGGCACTGGACCAGACCCTGGAGCATCTGCAAGACCATCACGCAAAACTCGACCACAGGCAGCGTCACGCACTGACCGTGCTCAAGGGCAGTCAGGCGATCCATCAGGACGACACGAGCGCGATGCTGGCGATCTTGCCCGAACTGTTGGCAATCCCTGCCAATGCCGACGATTTTGCCTGGTCCGGACGCAGTAACACCCTGGCCTGGCTGTACATGTACCAGGGCGAGTTCGAGAAGGCCCGCGAGATTCTCGAGGGTGGCGAGCGCCTTGGTTCGCCGCGCCGCAGCCTGCTGGGGCGATGCATGAGCGGCATGAGCCTGGCCCTCGAAGGCCGCGCGACCCAGGCCGAGCATCTTTACCGTGAAGTGCTGGAAGAAGCTGAGAAGCACGGGGTGGCTTACCTCGTGGTCAGCACCATGGCCGCAGGTTTGCTCGGCACCGCATTGTATGAACAAGGCGATTTCGATGCTGCCTGCCTGTTACTTGAGCGGCGGATGAAGCTGCTGGAACAGGTGGCGATCCCCGACACGGTGTTGCAGTGCATGCAGACGCTGGCCATGGCGCACTGGCTGGCCGGGCGACAGACCGAAGCACTGAGCTGGCTCGATCGCCTGGAACAATACGCCAGCCGTTATGACCTGGACCGCTTGCTGGTCTGTGCGTTGCTGGTGCGCATGCGTTGGTTGCAATTGACGGCGGATGAGCCCGGCGCTGAAAGTGCACTGCAGCGGATCCTGCAAACGGCGCAGCATCAGAGTGAGCTGCAATCAGGCACACCACTGGAAGTGCGGATCATCGCCCGTCGGGCCGAGATTGAGCGGCACCTGCACCGCGCAGACTTCTCGTCGGCGGCTGAGCGCTTGCCGGACCTTATCGATGTCTCACAGAGCAACCGCCGTTGGCGTCGGGTCGTGGCCATGCGCGTGCAGATGGCCGTGATCGAACAGGGCAGGGGACGGCCAACCGAGGCCCGCGAGCAGCTTATCGAGGCGTTGCGCCAGGGACATCGACTTGGACTGGTTCGCAGCTTGCTGGATGCATGGCCAGGAGTGCCATCGATGCTTGAAGCGTTGATGGCCGAAAAGGTCCTGGATCCGGTGCTGACGTTTTACGCACAACGCCTGCTCGACATTGCCTGCGCCAGCGACGGCAACGACCAGCAGGCCCCTGCAGCAGGCACCGCAAACGTACTCAGCGTTCGCGAACTGGATGTGCTCAGCCTGGTAGCCCAGGCACTGCCGAACAAAAAGATCGCCCGGGTACTGAACCTGTCACCGGAAACGGTGAAATGGCACATGAAGAACATCTTCTACAAGCTGGGCGTCACCGGGCGTGACGAGGCCATCGCCAAAGTCCGCGACCTGGAACTGCAACTCCCTGGCAACCCGCAGCCTTGATCAGTCCTGGCGGCGCTTGCCGTGCAGGCTTGGGGTGTTGGCGATAAACGTCGCCTTGCCCCGGGCGACCAGACGCTCGCCATCGAGCAGGTCCAGGCTAGCGTGAGACAGCGAGCGTCCGACCCGATGTACCTGAACGTGGGCCTCGACCCAGGCACCGAGATTGGCCGGGCTCAAGTAGTCCATGCTCAGGTTGATGGTCGCTGGCGGCAGTTCGCTGGCTGAGGCCAGTCTCAGCGCCCGGCCGAATGCCGTGTCTGCCAGGGTAGCGAGGAAACCGCCGTGGGCAATGCCCAGCGGGTTGAGGTGCTCGGGGCGGATGCGTGCGGCCAGCACCGAGCGTTCTTCGTGGACATACAGGCCGGTGCAATGTACGACGAAACCGACGCGGCCCATTGGCAGGAAGCCGGCGGGTGGCCGGTCCTCGTGGGTGGCCGCTGCAAAGGGTTCGGGGATTGAGTTCATGGACATGTGCTCGTTTTCACAGGCGCAAAAAAAACCTGTGGGAGCGAGCTTGCTCGCGATAGCGGTGTGTCAGTCAACAGTAATGTCGAATGCGATTCCGTCATCGCGGGCAAGCCCGCTCCCACAGGGATTGGGGATAGTTACAGGGTGCGGGCAATCAGCTCTTTCATCACTTCGTTGGAGCCGCCATAGATGCGCATCGGTCGGGTGTTGACGTACAGGCGGGCGATCGGATACTCCATCATGTAGCCGTACCCGCCATGCAGTTGCAGGCATTCATCGATGATCTGGCAGGCTTGAGTCGAGGACCACCACTTGGCCATGGCGGCAGTGGTCGGGTCGAGTTCGTGCTTGACCATTTTGTCCAGGCAATCGAAGACAAATGTGCGCGCAATGGTCACGGTGGTTTGCATTTCCGCCAGTTTGAAACGAGTGTTCTGCATGTCCAGCAAGGGCTTGCCGAACAGCTTGCGGTCATTGGTGTACTTGATGGTCTCCTCGACCGCGCGCTCCATGGACCCCAGGGCGTTCATGGTGATGAACATGCGCTCTTCGGGCAATTGCTGCATCAGCTGGACGAAGCCCTTGCCTTCCTCCGGGCCAAGCAAATTGGCCACCGGCACGCGCACGTCATCAAAGAACAACTCCGAGGTGTCCTGGCCTTTCTGGCCGATCTTGTCGAGGATCCGACCACGCCGGAAGCCCGGAAGATCGTTGACCTCCAGCACGATGATCGACATGCCCTTGGCACCCAGGCTCGGATCGGTCTTGCACACCAGCAGTACCAGGTCGGCTTGGGATCCGTTGGTGATGAAGGTCTTGGAACCGTTGATCACGTATTGATCACCGTCACGGATGGCCTTGGTCTTGACGCTCTGCAAGTCGGTGCCTGCGCCCGGTTCGGTCATGGCGATGGCGGCAACCATTTCGCCTGTGGCCATCTTAGGCAGCCAACGCAGTTTCTGCTCTTCAGAGGCATAACGCAGGATGTAGTGAGCACAGATCGCGCTGTGCACATTGGTGCCCAGGCTGGTCGCGATCGCGCGGGCCAGCTCATAGCCAATGATTGCGTTATGGGCGTGGCTGCCGCCGCTGCCGCCGTACTCTTCAGGAATGGCGGGGCACAGCAAGCCCATTGCGCCAGCCTTCAGCCACGTCTCTCGGTCGACATGCTTCTGCTGCGCCCAGCGTTCCTCGTGGGGTACCAATTCTTCGGCGGCAAAACGGCGAACCGATTCCTGGAAGATCGCCAGGTCTTCAGTTAGCCACGCGGGTCTGTATTCGCTCATTTCAATCCTCGGTAGGTCAGGGGACAGGGACTCTTGCAATGCTGGGCGTAGTGCGGATTTTCAGCGAGAGCCGAAGGGATGATGCTGCGGAGTAGGTGCGGGATCGTTCGAAAGGATGCCGTGGGGGAGTACACCTGTTTGCCTTTGCTTTTCTGTGGGGGCGAGCTTGCTCGCTCCCACAAGGATTTGTGGCTGACCCCGCCTGACTACCTCGGCATTACTCCCTCCAATCGTTCCTTGGAACGCCTCCCACTACCTCCGCAACTTCATCCCTTCGACGGTCGAAGCGTGCCGATGGGCAAACCTAGGATGAATCCCACAAGAACCCGCCGGCCGGCAGGTACGACAACCGAACGTGTATGCCTAAGGAAATTCATCCATGAGTGAAAAAGTCGTCGTCGCCGGGGTCGGGATGATTCCCTTCTCCAAGCCGGGCAAAAGCCCCAGTTACACCGACATGGGCGCCGAAGCTGTACGCCTCGCGCTGAAGGACGCCGGCATCGGCTACGACAAGGTGCAAATGGCGTTCACCGGCTATGTCTACGGCGACTCCACTTGCGGGCAGACCGCCCTCTACGAAGTCGGCCGCACGGGCATCCCGATCGTCAACGTCAACAACAACTGCTCCACTGGTTCCACCGCCTTGTACCTGGCCCGCGCCGCAGTGCAGAGCGGCCAGGCCGAGTGTGTGCTGGCGCTGGGTTTCGAGCAGATGCAGGCCGGCGCCCTCAAATCGCATTGGGATGACCGTCCGCAGACCCGCGCCAGTGTGGTTCACGTGATGGAAGGCCTGACCCGCGACGTCGACCTGCCGCGCGCGCTGAAAACCTTCGGCGGTGCTGGTCGCGAACACATGCAGAAGTACGGCACCCGCATGGAAACCTTCGCCGCCATCCGCGCCAAGGCCAGCCGCCACGCTGCGAACAACCCACTGGCACTGTTCAAGAACGTCCTGACCACCGAGGACGTGATGAACGACCAGGTGCTGTGGCCGGGTGTGATGACTCGCCTGATGGCCTGCCCGCCGACTTGCGGTGCGGCGGCTGCAATTATCTGTTCGCCAGCCTTCGCCAAGAAGCATGGCCTGCGCAGTGACGTGGTGATTCTTGCCCAATCGATGGTCACCGACCCGGTCGAGTCGTTCGATCCGCCGTCGATGATTGCCTACGCCGGTTTCCACATGACCCAGCGCGCCGCGCAATTGGTCTACGAGCAGGCGGGCGTCGGTCCGCAGGACGTTCGCGCGGTAGAACTGCACGACTGCTTCGCCCACAACGAATTGCTCACCTACGAAGGCCTGGGCTTGTGCGGTGTCGGCGGCGGCGAGCAGTTCGTACTCGATGGTGACAACACCTACGGCGGTCAGGTGGTGACCAATCCGTCCGGCGGCCTGCTTTCCAAGGGCCACCCATTGGGCGCCACCGGTCTGGCGCAGTGCTACGAGCTGACCCAGCAACTGCGCGGCACCGCCGACAAGCGCCAGGTCGAAGGCCTGAACATCGCCCTGCAACACAACCTCGGCCTGGGCGGCGCCTGCGTAGTCACGATGTACGGGCGCAACTGAGTCTTTCCAAGCGCGTGCCTGGAACGGCACGCATAACAACAAGAGGAGTGAGGCAAATGGCAGACAAGAGTCTGATCGGGCACAAGCTCGATAAATTCAGCGTCGATGTGGAGAAGGGCCGTTTGCGCTTCTTCGCCAAGGCAATCGGCGAGACCGACCCGGTCTACACCAACGAAGCGGCTGCTGTTGCCGCTGGCCACAAAACCCTGCCGGTGCCACCGACGTTTCTCAAGTGCCTGGAAGGTGAAGGTCGTGACTTGACCACGTTCCTGAAACTGGTCGATTTCGACCTCGGCCGGATCCTGCACGCCGAACAATCCTTCGTCTATCACGCCATGGCCTACGCCGGTGACGTGCTGACGTTCGATGCCGCCATCACCGATGTCTACGAGAAAAAGGGCGGGGCCCTGCAATTCGTGGTCATGGAATCGCGTGTGACCAACCAGGACGGCGTGCACATCGCCGATGTCCGCTCGTCCCTCGTACAGCGCTGAGGAAATCTCGATGACGCTCTCCAACACCACCCACGCGCAGTTCTCCGATATCCAGGTCGGCGATGAGATCCCGTTGTTGAAGCTGCAACCGGTCAACCGCACCACCCTGGCGCTGTACTGCGGCGCTTCGGGCGACCACAACCCGATCCATATCGACATCGATTTCGCTCGCAAGTCGCGCATGCCCGACGTGTTTGCCCACGGCATGTTGTCCGCCGCCTACCTCGGTCGCCTGTTGACCCAATGGGTGCCGCAGCAACAAGTGCGCAGCCTGTCGATCCGTTTTACCGGCATCACCCAACTGGGGCATATCCCGACCTGTACCGGAACCATCACCGAAAAGTTCGAAGAACACGGTGAGAAACGCGTGCGCCTGGCGATTCGTTGCGCCAACCAGTACGGCGAAGAAAAGCTGGCAGGCGAAGCCGTCGTGGCCCTGGCCTAACCCCAAAACCTTTATTTCACAGGAAAAACAACAATGAAAAAGCTTGAAGGCAAAGTAGCTCTGGTGACCGGTTCCGGTCGTGGCATCGGTCGTGAAGTCGCCCTGCAGCTGGCAGCCTACGGCGCCAAGATCGTGGTCAACGACCTGGACGCCGAGCCGGCTGAGGCCGTGGTTAGCGAGATCCGTGCCGCCGGCGGTGAAGCCGTGGCTTGCGTCGGTAGCGTGACCGCCGCTGATTTTGCCGATCGTTTCGTGCAGACCGCCGTCAAGAACTATGGCGCGATCGACATCATCATCAACAACGCCGGTTTCACCTGGGACAACGTGATCCAGAAGATGAGCGACGAGCAATGGTACGCGGTCATCGACTGCCACCTGACCGCGCCATTCCGCATCCTGCGTGCCGCGCAACCCGTGATCAGTGCCCTGGCCAAGAAAGAGGCCGCCGAAGGCCGCGAAGTACTGCGCAAAGTGGTGAACATTTCCTCCGGCGCCGCTGGCGGCAACGTCGGCCAGTCCAACTATTCCTCGGGCAAGTCGGGGATCCTGGGCCTGACCAAGACCCTGTCCAAGGAGTGGGGCCGTCTGAAGGTCAACGTCAACGCCGTGGCTTTCGGCCTGATCGACACTCGCTTGACCCAGGCCCTGGCCGGTGATGACAGCAAGACCGTGAACATCGAAGGTCGCGAAATCAAGGTCGGCGTGCAACAGGCACGCCTTGATGGTGTCGCTGCCACCATCCCGTTGGGCCGTGTGGGCAAGCCAGAAGAAGCCGCGGGTGCGGTGGTGATGTTCTGCCTGCCGGAATCCAACTTCTGTTCCGGCCAGGTCATCTATTGCGGCGGCGGTCCAGGTTCCAACTTCTAAGGTCGTTGCGGTTTCTGCCCTGAAACGCAGGGCCAATGCGTTGTCGCGCCTGTTGACCCTCGTCGGTCGACAGGCCCCAGAACCCGAGGAATCTTTAATGTTGGAAAACTATCGCTCACCCTGGATGACCGAAGACCTGGAACCGTTCAATGACATGGTCCTGCGCTTCGCCAAGGAATACATGGAGCCCAATGAGCTGAAATGGCGTGAGCAGCACTATGCCGATCGCTCTGCCTGGCTCAAGGCTGGCGAGCTGGGCTTGATCCTGCCTGATGTATCAGAAGAGTACGGCGGCGCCGGTGGCAGCATCGGCCACTACGTGTGCGTGATCAACGCCATGAACGCCAATGGCAGCGGCCTGGGACTGGGCCTGAGCCATATCGTCGCGCACTACATCCTTGAGTCCGGCACCGAAGCGCAGAAGAAGCATTGGCTGCCGAAGATCGGTTCCGGCGAAATCATCTGTGCCATCGCCATGACCGAACCCGGTGCCGGTTCCGACCTGCAATCGGTGCGCACCCGCGCGGTGAAGCAGGGCGACAAGTACGTGATCAACGGCGCCAAGACCTTCATCAGTAACGGCCAGACCAGTGACATGGTGCTGGTGATCGCCAAGACCGACATCAGTCAGGGCGCCAAAGGCGTTTCGCTGTTCATGGTCGATACCAATACTCCGGGTTTCCGTCGCGGCAAACTGCTGAGCAAAGTCGGCATGCACGCCCAGGACACCTCGGAAATGTTCTTCGACGACGTCCAAGTGCCGGCTGACTGCCTGCTCGGTGAAGTGGAGGGGCAGGGGTTCTACACCCTGATGAGCCAGCTGCCGTACGAGCGGGCGCAAATCGGTGTCGGCGCCGTAGCGGTGATGGAGCGCGCGCTGCGCCTGACCGTGGAGTACACCAAGGAGCGCAAGGCGTTCGGCAAACCGGTGATCGAATTCCAGAACAGCCGCTTCGTGTTGGCCGATGTGAAAGCAACCGTGCTCGCGTCACGGACCTTTGTCGACCTGATCATCCAACGCTGGATCGACGGCACCCTCGATACCACGCTGGCCTCGATGGGCAAGTTCTGGCTGACCGAACGCCAGGGCGAGGTGCTCGACCGCTGTCTGCAGCTGTTCGGCGGCTACGGCTACATGAACGAATACCCGATTGGCCGCATGTGGGCCGATGCCCGGGTGGCGCGCATTTACGGCGGTTCCAACGAGATTCAGCGCGAAGTCGTTGCGCGGTCGCTGTAACCGGCGAGCCAGCGTACCAGGCGTCGACATTTCCAAATCGATTGAATAATAAAAAAGCAATTTGGAGTTTTCATGTACATCACTCAAGGGCTGCACCGTCATCTGCAGCAACGTCCCAATGCCGTGGCGATCCGCTCCCAGGGCCGCAGCATAACCTACGCCGAGTTTGGTGACCGCGTGGCGCGCCTGGCCAGTGCGCTCAAAGGCCTGGGGGTCGCCAGCGGCGATCGCGTGGCGATGCTGTCGTTCAACTCGCAACGGTTCATCGAGTATTACCAGGCTGTGCCGTGGGCTGATGCCGTGGTCAACCCGGTGAACTTTCGCTGGAGTGCAGCGGAGATCATCTACTCGCTGAACGACTCGGAAACCAGCGTGCTGATCGTCGACGATCACCACAAAACCCTGGGCGCCCAGGTGCAGGCACAAGCGAAAACCGTGCGCGTGGTGATCTACGCCGGTGACGGCGAGACCCCGGCAGGAATGCTCAACTATGAAACGCTGATCGAGATCAGCGAGCCGGTGGAAGATGCCCGCCGCAGCGGTGACGCCTTGCTCGGTATTTTCTACACCGGCGGCACCACGGGCGATCCCAAGGGTGTGATGCTCAGCCATAACAACGTCGCATTCTCGGCGTTGAACTCCCTGACGATGGGACGCTGCCAAAAAGGCGCAGTTTTCCTGCACGCGATGCCGATGTTCCACCTCGCCGATTTTGCGGCGATGTCAGCACTGTTCATCTCTGGAGGCACCCACGCGGTGCTGCAGACGTTCTCTGCGCAGGGGGTTCTGCAAGCCATCGAGCGCGAGAAAGCCGATGAAATCCTGCTGGCACCGACGATGATTCAAATGCTGCTGGACTGGCACCAGGAGCACGGACAGGCACTTGATGTCAGTTCCTTGAAACGCATCGTCTATGGGGCGTCGACGATCACCCCGGCCTTGCTTGACCGCGCCTGCAAAGTGTTCACCGGTGCTGAATTCTCCCAGGGCTACGGCATGACCGAATTGTCACCGGCCGCCGCAATCCTCGACACCGAGTACCACAGCGCCGAGCACCAGGCCAGCGGCAAGATGTATTCGGCGGGCCTGCCAGTGCTCTGTGTAGAAATCCGCATCGTCGATACCAACGACAACGAAGTGCCGCGCGGTACGGTCGGCGAAATCATCGTGCGTGGCCCGAACGTGATGCTCGGTTACTGGAAGAAACCCGAAGCCACCGCCGAAGCGTTGCGTGGCGGCTGGATGCACACCGGTGACGGCGGCTACATGGACGAGGACGGTTTCATCTACGTCTGCGACCGTCTCAAGGACATGGTGGTCAGCGGCGGCGAGAACGTTTACTGCGGTGAAGTTGAAGCAGCCATCGGCAGTCATCCTGCTGTGGCGCAAAGCGCGGTAATCGGAATTCCGAGCACCAAGTGGGGCGAGACGGTGCATGCGGTGATCATTCTCAAGCCCGGTGTCCACGCCAGCCAGGAACAGATCATCGCCCACTGCCGCGAGCGGATCGCTGGCTACAAGGTGCCGCGCAGCGTCGAGTTCCGCGAGACGTTGCCGCTGACCAGTGTTGGCAAGGTGCTCAAGACCGAGCTACGCAAGCCGTTCTGGGATAACCGGCAGCGCGGCATCGCCTGATCGACTCTCGCTACCTACAACACCTCAATAAAAGCCGCCCGCTAGTAGGTGGCTAGATCTCCCTACGCCAATGCACCGGAGAAAACGCATGAGCATTTCGAAAATGCGTGGAGTTTGCTATCCACACCTGCTGGCAGTCGCCGTCGCTGCAACCATTGCCCCAGAGGCCTTTGCCAAGGATTTCAGCATCGGTGAGATCGAGGGCAGCTTCGACTCGTCACTGTCCGTTGGCGCCAGTTGGGCGGTTCGCGGACCTGACCCCGATTTCATTTCCAACTTTAATTCGCAAGGCACCAGGGGCAACGCGTCAGCACGCACCAACGATGACAATCGCTTGAACTTCAAGAAGGGCGAGACCTTCTCGAAGATCTTCAAGGGTGTGCATGACCTGGAACTGAAATATGGCGACAGCGGCGCCTTCGTGCGTGGCAAGTACTGGTATGACTTTGAGCTGATGGACGAGAGCCGTCCGTTCTATGACATCGACGATCATGGCCGCCAGCGTGCCGCCAAGTCGTCGGGGGCGATGTTTCTCGACAGCTTTGTCTATCACAACTACACCCTCGACGATTTGCAGGGCAACGTGCGCCTGGGCAAGCAGGTGGTGAGTTGGGGCGAAAGCACCTTCATCGGCAACTCGATCAACAGCATCAACCCGATCGACGTCGCTGCTTTGCGCCGCCCGGGGGCCGAGGTCAAGGAAGGCTTGATCCCGGTGAACATGCTCTATGTATCCCAGGGACTGACTGAGAACGTTACCGCCGAAGCCTTCTACCAGATCGAATGGGCGCCCTCGGTGATCGACAACTGCGGCACCTTTTTCGGCAATGATGTGACGCCTGAAGGCTGTAATGACCGCGCCGTGCTGGCTGGCCTCGATCTGCCGCCCGGTGTGGCCAACAACACCGGCGCACCTGGACTGTTCGACGATGCCTACATTCCGCGCACCAAGACCCAGGATGCCCGCGACAGCGGCCAGTTCGGCCTGGCCCTGCGCTGGTTTGCCGCCGAACTGAACGACACCGAGTTCGGTGCCTATGTCATGAACTACCACAGCCGCAATCCCAGCCTGAGTTTCACCCGCGCTACCAGCAGCGCCAACGCGGTAGCGGCGATTCGCAGCGCTAGCTACAACGTGGTCTATCCCGAGGATGTGCGCCTGTATGGCCTGAGCTTCGCGACCAACGTAATGGGCACGTCGCTGGGGGGCGAGGTGAGTTTCCGGCCGAACATGCCGCTGAACCTCAACGGCGCCGACATCAACCTGGCGGCCGTGGGCAACGCGTCTTCGCCGCTGTTCATCAGTGGCCAGTCCTCCAATGTCGCCGGGGCCAGTGTCGACGGCTACAAACGCATGCCCGTGCTGCAAGCGCAGATGAGCGCTACGCAATTCTTCGACCAGATCCTTGGCTCCTCGCGCCTGACGCTGGTAGGCGAGGTGGGCTACAACCACATCAATGGCCTGGGCGCCAGTGATGGTACTGAAGAGCGTTTTGGCCGTAACACTGTGTTCGGCGCCGGGCAACTGGTCAACCAGGCTGTCTGCGTCGGGCAGAACACGCCGGTGCCAGGTCAGCCCGGCGCCACCCGCCCAAGCAACCCGCAGCAGGAATGCAACAGCCATGGGTTCTACACCAGCGACTCCTGGGGCTATCGCCTGCGCGGCAAGCTGGATTACCCCAACGTGATTGCCGGTATCAACCTCTCGCCCAACCTGGCCTGGTCCCATGACGTCGACGGCGTAGGGCCCAACTTCGAGGAGGGCAACAAGGCCATCAGCCTCGGGCTCGATGCCGACTACTTGAACACCTACACCGCAAGCCTCAGTTACACCGACTACTTCGGCGGAAAGTGGAATACCAACACTGATCGCGACTATGTCGCCCTCAGCTTCGGCGTGAACTTCTGACACTGATCAGACGGAGATAATAAAAATGCAATCCAGCACTCTGATGAAAGCCTGCACCTTGACCCTCAGCCTGATCGCTTCCAGCGTCATGGCGGCCGTTTCCCCACAGGAAGCCGCACAATTGGGCACCACACTGACTCCCCTTGGCGGCGAGAAAGCCGGCAATGCCAGCGGCACCATTCCCGCCTGGACCGGTGGCCTGAAGCCCGACGCCGCGCCGATGACCAATGACTTTCTCGGCAACCCCTTCGAAGGGGAAAAACCGCAGTTCGTGATCACCGCCGCCAACGCCGCGCAGTACAAGGACAAGCTGACGGCCGGGCAACAGGCGATGTTCCAGCGCTATCCCGACACCTACAAGATTCCGGTGTACAAAACCCAGCGCACCGCCTCGGCGCCGCAAGAGGTGTACGACGCGGCGAAGAAAAGCGCGGTGACCACCGAGTCGACCAACGATGGCTACTCGTTGAAGAACTTCGAGCAGTCCCATTACTACGCATTCCCGATTCCCAAGACGGGCCTTGAAGTGGTGTGGAACCACCTGACCCGTTCTCGCGGCAACAACTACATCAGTCGTCAGATGCAGGCCACGCCACAGGTCAACGGTGACTACACCCCGGTGCAAATTGAGTTTGCCACGGGGCTGCCGTGGAAAATGAGCGACGCCAAGCCCGAGGACAGCGCCAACATCCTGTTCTACACCAAGCAAACCGTAACCGCGCCGTCGCGTCTGGCCGGTGGTGTGCTGCTGATCCATGAAACCCTCGACCAGATCAAGGAACCGCGCATGGCCTGGGCCTACAACGCCGGCCAACGCCGCGTGCGGCGTGCACCGCAAGTGGCCTATGACGGTCCGGGGACTGCGGCGGATGGCATGCGTGTGGCCGATAACGCCGACATGTACAACGGTGCGCCGGATCGCTACGACTGGAAGCTGATCGGCAAAAAAGAAGTCTACGTGCCCTACAACAACTACCTGCTGCAATCGCCGAAGTTGAAGTACGCGGACATCGTCAAGCCCGGCCACATCAACCAGGACCTGACCCGCTATGAGCTGCACCGCGTTTGGGAAGTGGAGGGCACCCTCAAGCCTGGCCAGCGCCACATTTACGCCAAGCGTCGCATGTACTTCGACGAAGACACTTGGGCGGCGGTTGAAATCGACCAGTACGACGGTCGCGGTGCGCTGTGGCGTGTGAGCGAAGGGTATCTGGTCAACGATTACAAGCAGGGCGTCGCGGTGTACGCCGCGATGGGCGTCTATGACTTGCTGGCCGGTCGGTACCTGGTGTCGAACCTGGGCAACGAGAACAAGCGCGGTCCCGACTACGCCTACCAGCCGTCCATGAACGACTTCACCCCGGCAGCACTGCGCAACGCCGGCATCCGCTAAGCCATTCAGGCCCATCGCTGTTCGTCCTCGCAAGAGGGCGAACGACTGCCCCCTGAGTCACTTTCACTGAATCTGGAGAAGAGTAATGTCGCAAAAACCTTATGTTGTCGGCGTTGGCATGATCCCGTTTGTCAAACCCGGTACCAGCGGTACTTACATTGAAATGGGCTCGCAGGCGATTCGCCTTGCCTTGCAGGATTCCGGTGTGGATTACCGATTGGTCCAGCAAGCCTATGCGGGTTACGTTTACGGCGATTCCACCAGTGGCCAGGCCGCCCTCTATGAAGTAGGTATGAGTGGCATCCCGGTAATCAACGTCAACAACAACTGCGCCACCGGCTCCAGCGCCTTGTTCCTCGCACGGCAGGCAGTGGAAAGCGGTGCAGTCGAATGCGCCCTGGCATTTGGCTTCGAGCAGATGCAACCCGGTGCCCTGAAAGGCAATTGGGACGACCGCCCACGAGCGACCACTCACATGACCCAGTCGGTCATCGATGAGCTGACCGCTGACGTGGAAATCCCCAGTGCCCTGCGGATGTTCGGCGGCGCCGGGCGCGAGCACATGCAAAAGTACGGCACGCAAATGAGCACCTTTGCGGCAATTCGCGCCAAGGCCAGTCGCCATGCCGCCAACAACCCGCTGGCGCTGTTCCGCAAAGTGGTGACCACTGAAGACGTGATGAACGACATGGTGATGTGGCCGGGGGTGATGACTCGCCTGATGGCCTGCCCACCGACTTGCGGTGCGGCGGCGGCAATCATCTGCAGCGAAGCCTTTGCCAAGAAACACAACCTGCGCACTGACGTGGTGATCCTTGCCCAGTCGATGACCACCGACAAGCCGGTGTGCTTTGAATCGCGATCGATGATCGAGGTAGTGGGTTTCGACATGGCGCAACGTGCGGCCAAGGAAGTGTACGAGAAGTCCGGCGTGGATCCGCTGGATATCCGTGTTGCCGAGATGCATGACTGCTTCGCCCACAACGAGCTGCTGACCTACGAATCCCTGGGCCTGTGCGATGTCGGCGGCGCCGAGAAGTTTGTGCTCGCTGGCGCCAACACTTACGGCGGCCAGGTGGTTACCAACCCGTCTGGCGGGCTGCTGTCCAAAGGGCATCCGCTGGGTGCGACTGGCCTGGCGCAATGCTATGAATTGACCCAGCAGTTGCGCGGTCATGCGGACAAACGCCAGGTCGAAGGTGTGAATGTCGCATTGGCGCACAACCTTGGGTTGGGTGGTGCTTGTGTTGTGACGCTGTACGGTCGCGCTTGATTTGTCCGCCGGGGCATTCTTGAAGGAGTGCGCCGGCGACTGAGCGTTGTCCTTTTTGCCGGGCATTAGGCCTAGTGCCCGGTTTTTTATTGGCCATTTTGCAGCGGGTACTGCCATTTGTGGGAGCTAGCCTGCTAGCGATGAGGCCGGTCAATTCAACATCGATAGTGCCTGACATACCGCTATCGCTGGCAAGCCAGCTCCCACAGGTTGAGTGGGTGTACCCAAAATCTGCGAACACCCAGAACCACTGTGAGAGCAGCTAGCCTGCTAGCGATAGCACCGGTCAATTCAACATCGATAGTGCCTGACATACCGCTATCGCTGGCAAGCCAGCTCCCACAGGTTGAGTGGGTGTACCCAAAATCTGTGAACACCCAGAACCACTGTGGGAGCGGGCTTGCCCGCGATGGGGCCGGCAAAGCCAACATCGATAGTGCCTGACATACCGCTATCGCTGGCAAGCCAGCTCCCACAGGTTGAGTGGGTGTACCCAAAATCTGTGAACACCCAGAACCACTGTGAGAGCGGGCTTGCCCGCGATGGGGCCGGCAAAGCCAACTTCGATGGTGCCTGACATACCGCTATCGCTGGCAGGCCAGCTCCCACAGGTTGAGTGGGTGTACCCAAAATCTGTGAACACCCAGAACCACTGTGGGAGCGGGCCGGGCGGCGCTCCGCTTGCCCGCGATGAGGTCGGCACAGCCAACATCGATGTAGCAGTCATAGAAAACGCCGGCCTTCAACGAAGGCCGGCGTACTTGACGATGCTCTCAAATGCGCGCGTATACCCAGGGAATACGCGTCATCGTTGGCGTTTTTCGCGAGCAGGCTTGCGCCTACTGTTTGGCAACCTGGTCGACTTTCTGCATGCGGTTGGTGTCCATCAACACCATGCCGAAGGCCATGCCGTACATGATCCGGCCTTGTTTATCGACTTTCAGTGGCGCGTACATGCCGTTGAAGATCGGGTCGCTGCCGGTGGCGATTTCCAGGACGGTCTTGCCGGTATCGAGGTCCATGCCGAGGTGGAAGCCTTCGCCCAGGCGGTCAGAGTAGAAGCCGTTGATCAGTGCCATGCGGCTGCCACCGCTGATCATTGGCACGATCGAAATCGAGCCGACATCGTTACGCGTCCACAGAGTACTCCACTGGTCCTTGGCGTTGTCCCACTTGAACATGGCCACGCCACTGGGCGCCGGACGGGTCATGCCGTTGAGCATGGTCACGTAGTAGCCGGACTTGGACAGCACCGGTTTTTCCACGGCCGGAATGTTGTTGACCACAAAGGCGTGGCCGTCGTACACCGCGACCGATTGTTCCGATTGCACGGTAGTAATGTCTGCCCCCAGGTCGACTTCACGCTGATCGGCAACGCGCGGCGACGAGGTGCCGGGTTTTTGCTTCCAGCCAGCCGGGATCTGGTCGCGCCACATGGCGACCAGGTTCATCTTTTTCGCGCCGTCGGTGAACACCACCAGCTTGTCTTCATCCGGGCCGTAACCCATCAGGGTAGGGGTGGCGCCGGTGCCGTCGGCGATCTTGATCGAAGTGAAGCGCGGTCCGCGCTCGTAAGGCGCTTTCCACGCACCGCTGGCTTCGTCGGCGTGGATCTTGCCCTGTTTGTCGACCACCAGGCGATACATGTTCTGGTTGGACGCCACGTAAACCGCGCCACCATCGACTTCCGGGCCGGTGGCGAAGGAGTTGAGGAACAGCTCATCGCTACCTTCCACGCGGTAGCTGTCGATCAGTTTCAGGGTGGTGCGATCAAGGGTGGCTACGGTGCCGCCCATGGTGTTGACCACCAGGAAGCCGTTCGGCGTCATGCCCATGCCGAAAGTCGTGTCCACCGGGATATTCATCCCGCGCTTGGTCTTCTCGTTATCGAACAAGGCGTCGGGCAGTTGCACTTCCTGGGTGAGCTTCATGCCCGACTGCGGGTCTTTGTGGTCATTCTGGTCGATGCGGAATACCCGACGGGCGCTGGCGCCGATAAACGCGTCCTCGCGGGTCAGCAATGAGTAGATGGCCCCACCGAGGAGTTGATCGGCGGTGGCGGTCAGCATGCGGTTGGGTTGCGCGCTCATGTAGTCGAGCAAGCCCTTTTCGTCCTTGGCTTCAAGGAACTTGCGGGTCTCGGCGGCCTGCTGCAAGCGCTGTTGCGGGGTGATCGGCTGGTAGTTGGGCAGTTTGACCGGCAGGTCGACGCGGGCCACTTCAGTGAGTTTGAAGTCGTCCTCGATCTTCACCTTGCGCAGCGAAAAACCGGCCCAGAACCAGTACAGGTCAGTGTCGCCAACCTTGTCGGTGTACTGCATCAGGCTCGCCGATTCATTGGGCAATACGCGGTAGGCGTCCGGCGTGATCTTGAAGGTGCCGCGTGGTACGGCAATATCGGTGCTGTCCGAGGCGCCGTCGTTCCAGTGTGTCTGGTTGTTGTAGGACTGTGCCAGATACGGGTTGACCGGCGCGCTCTGGCCGGCCATTGCCAATACCGGGACAGTCATGCAGGTGGCCAGAAGCGCCCAATGAGAACGTAGAGCAAACATGTCGTCTTCCTTTGTCTTGTTGTTATTGCCAGCGGAGGAAGGCCGAGAGTAGCGACGCCTACTTGTACCTGTAGCCACCCATGCCGGGGGGGATGTTCGATAGGGGGGCTCTGTTAGCGTATTGGTGACGTTATTGGCCAATCACGGGCGTTCGATGCCCGGTTGTCAGGTCCCGACAAATAAGGAAAAAACATGCTGTCAGGTATC
This sequence comes from Pseudomonas sp. Irchel 3H3, assembly GCF_900187635.1. NCBI lineage: Bacteria > Pseudomonadati > Pseudomonadota > Gammaproteobacteria > Pseudomonadales > Pseudomonadaceae > Pseudomonas > Pseudomonas sp. Irchel 3H3. Next base: position 67,448 of record NZ_FYEC01000022.1, read on the forward strand.
AAAGTCGTAGAAATCTGTGGCATCGGCCCGGGGCCGTTCTGTGCCATGCACCTGGCCGATCTGGGCGCGGAGGTGATCGCTGTCGAGCGTGCGGAATCCGTCTCGATCACTGGCGAAGCCAACGCGCCGGCCAACCCACTGAACCGTGGCAAGCGCTCGGTGGTGGCTGACCTGAAAAGCCCTGAAGGGCGCGCAGCGGTGCTGAAACTTATCGAGAGCGCTGACGTTTTGATCGAGGGCATGCGCCCCGGCGTCATGGAACGTCTTGGCCTTGGTCCGCAAGAGTGCCAGGCACGCAACCCGCGGCTGGTTTATGGGCGCATGACCGGCTGGGGCCAGAACGGCCCGATGGCCAGCGCCGCCGGTCACGATAACAATTACATCGCGTTGTCCGGTGCGCTGTACCACAGCGGTACCGCTGGAGAAGCGCCTTCATCGCCGATCACCCTGATCGGTGACATCGGCGGCGGCGCGCTGTACCTGGCGGTCGGTGTATTGGCCGGAGTCCTCAAGGCCCGGCAGACCGGCAAGGGCACGGTGGTCGACGCCGCCATCGTCGATGGCTCGGCGCACATGATGCAGTTGATGATGTCGCTGTCGCGGCGCGGCTTGCTCCAGGAGCAGCGCGGCAAGAGCGTTCACGATGGCTCGCACTTCTATGCGACTTATCGCTGCGCCGACGACCAATATGTCGCGCTGGGCTCGATGGAGCCACAGTTCTACGCGCTGTTGTTGCAAAAACTCGGCCTGCAGGATGATCCGCGCTTCGCCAAGCAGTGGGATGTGAAACGTTGGGACGAACTGCGCGGCTTGCTGGCCGAGACATTTGCCAGCCAGCCACGCGCCCACTGGTGTCACCTGCTCGAGGGCAGCGATGTGTGCTTTGCCCCGGTGTTGAGCCCACGTGAAGCCGCGCAGCATCCACACATGGTGGAGCGGGGCGTGTACTTCGAGCGCGACGGCATGCTGCAAGCCAGCCCTGCGCCGCGCTTCGATGGCCAGGTCGCGACACCGGGGGCGATTCCGACTCGCGGCGCGCACACGGCCCAGGTCATGGCCGGCCTTGAGGGCGACGACCTCGCGGCTGTCTGGCGCTCGTAAGCATTGGTGCAAAGAAGTCTCGATCGACGTCCTCACGCAAGGTACAACACTCAATGAACCGTCGCATTTGCGCATTGGACGGCCCGGGTCGCAGGCTCGATGGCGGGGTGATGTTCGGCAATACTCCGCGCTCGCGCTGGGCCGACTGGGTCCGCCCCGACCACGACAACCAGATCCGCCTCGCCTCACGTGCCTTGCTGGTGCAAGAGAACGGCAACAACATTCTGGTGCTGGCTGGCAGTGAAGCACTGCTGGCACCGTTACCCAGAACGTGTCGCTGCCAACAACACCCCAAGGGCCTGCTCGATTCGCTGGCCCAGCATGGCTTGGGCGAGGCCGATATCGATGTCGTGATGTTGGTTCACCTGCACGCCCGGCTATCATCCCAGTTGCTGAGCGCCATCGAGGACGGCGACATGCCGCGACTGTTGTTCCCGAACGCCCGCTACCTGGTGGGTGAGCGTCATTGGGAGCGTGCCCGTCGGCCACATCCTCGAGACCGCGCACTGTTCATCTCGCCACTGCTTCACCGACTGGAAGACAGCGCTCGCCTGACGTTGCTCAATGGCGTCGACAGTGACCTGCTTGGCAGTGGCTGGCAGTTTCACCTCAGTGATGGTTTCACCCCCGGGCAACTGCTGCCGGAAATCGCTATGCCGGGTGGGCCGGTGCTGTTCGCGGGTGACTTGATCCCCGGTAGCCATTGGCTGGAACTGGCGGTCACTAGCGGCTATGACCGCAACCCCGAATGCCTGATCGGCGAGAAAGAGCGCTTGCTCGATCACCTCGTCAGCCAGCGTGGGCGGATTTTTTTCAGTCGCGATCCGGACGTGGCGATGGCCAAGGTCATGCGCGACAGGCAGTCGCGTTACCTGGCTTTCGACCTGTATTGCACGCTCAGCCAATTCGAAAGCTGAGTACCCGTCTATCCCGTAGCCGTTTCAACGACGGCTTGTCGTACCCCCCCCCGAGCAGGGGAGTTCTGCGCGACGCACGAACATCCGAGCATAGGGCATACGCGCCCTGACAGGATTTTTGTGCATGAACTCCATGACCGACTCCCCCTATGCCGCCTTGATCGGGCGCAGCGAACAGACGACTGAGCATCTGAGCGTCAGCCTGGTCAAGCGCATCGCTGCAACGTTGGGCGAAAAACCTCCTGCTGCGGGCCAAGCATTGCCGGCGCTGTGGCATTGGGCATTCTTTCAACCTGCGGTAGATGAGGCTGGTCTTGGTGACGACGGCCATCCGGCCCGGGGTGGAATCCTGCCGCCTGCGCAGAATCGCAACCGAATGTGGGCGGGCGGACGCGTGGAGTTTGTGCAACCACTGCGCGTCGGCGCTGAAGCCACCCGTATCACGACCGTATTGAAGGTCGAGGAAAAGACCGGACGCAGCGGCTCGCTGCTGTTCGCAACCCTGCGTCATGACTACATGCAGGACGGGCAACTGGCGATTCGCGAGGAGCAGGACATTGTCTACCGCGATCCGACCCCACCCAAACTCGACAGTGGCGAAGCGTTGCCCCTGGCGGGTTGGCAGGAGTCGGTCACGCCCACGCCGACCTTGTTGTTTCGCTACAGCGCCGTGACGTTCAACGGCCATCGCATCCACTACGACTGGCCTTATGTCACGGAAACCGAAGGCTACCCCAGCCTGGTGGTGCAAGGACCTCTGATCGCCACACTCAACCTGCGCGCCTTTTGCCGGGCCAATCCGCAGGCAAATATCCGTCGCTTTGAATATCGCGGCATCCGACCGCTGATTTCGCCGCAACCCTTCATCGTTGGCGGGCGTCTCTACGCGCCCGGCAAAGCTGAACTGTGGGCCGGCAACGAGGCCGGAATAGCCCAACGCGCCGAACTGACTTTCGACTGATGGGTTGCTTTTGCCTGGCAACCCCCTAACAAGAACCGAGGAAAATCGATGAATCCCCACAGTGATGAACTCAATGCGATCCGAGAAGGTGTGCGTGCGTTGTGCGCTGAATTCGATGCCGCCTACTGGCGTGGAATCGACGAGCAAAAAGGCTTCCCGGAAGACTTCGTCGAGACATTGACCAAGGCCGGTTGGCTGGCGGCGATGATCCCGGTGCAATACGGCGGCTCGGGCCTGGGCCTTGCCGAAGCCTCGGTGATCCTCGAGGAAGTCAACCGTTGCGGTGGTAACTCCGGCACTGTGCACGGGCAGATGTACAACATGTTCACCCTGCTGCGAAACGGCAGCGAGGCGCAGAAAAGCTATTACCTGCCGAAACTCGCCAGCGGCGAATTACGCCTGCAATCGATGGGCGTCACCGAGCCTACCACCGGGACCGACACCACAAAAATCAAGACCAGCGCCGTGCGCAAGGGCGACAAGTATGTGATCAACGGGCAAAAGGTGTGGATCTCACGCATCCAGCATTCCGACCTGATGATCCTGCTGGCGCGCACTACGCCGCTGGCGCAGGTGAAGAAAAAGTCCGAGGGCATGTCGATTTTCCTGGTCGACCTGCGTGAAGCCATCGGCAACGGCCTGACCGTGCAGCCGATCGCCAACATGGTCAACCACGAGACCAACGAGTTGTTCTTCGACAACCTCCAGATTCCTGCCGACAGCCTGATCGGGGAGGAGGGCAAGGGCTTCAAATACATCCTCGACGGCCTGAACGCCGAGCGCACCCTGATCGCGGCCGAGTGCATCGGCGACGGTCGCTGGTTCGTCGAGAAGGCCAGCGCTTATGCCCGCGACCGCGTGGTGTTTGGTCGTCCCATCGGGCAGAACCAGGGCGTGCAATTCCCGATTGCCGAGGCTCATATCGAAATCGAAGCGGCCGACCTGATGCGCTGGCGTGCTTGTGAAGAGTACGACAGCGGGATCAACGCTGGCGCCAGCGCCAACATGGCCAAGTACCTGGCCGCGAAGGCTTCATGGGAAGCCGCCAATGCGTGCCTGCAAACCCACGGCGGTTTCGGTTTCGCCTGCGAGTACGACGTCGAGCGCAAATTCCGCGAAACACGCCTGTACCAGGTCGCGCCGATCTCGACCAACCTGATCCTGTCCTACGTCGCCGAGCACCTGCTCGAACTGCCGCGCAGCTTTTGAGGGCCCTATTCATGACTGATAAGACCCTGAATCTACGCCCTCTCGATGGCATTACCGTTGTCAGTCTGGAACACGCGATCGCCGCGCCATTCTGCACGCGGCAACTGGCGGATCTCGGTGCACGGGTGATCAAGGTCGAGCGTCCTGGCAGCGGCGACTTCGCCCGTGGCTATGACCAGCGCGTGCGCGGCATGGCCTCGCATTTCGTCTGGACCAATCGCTCGAAAGAAAGCCTCGCGCTTGATCTCAAACAGCAGGAAGCCCAAGTCATTCTCGAGCAACTCTTGCAGCAAGCGGACGTGCTGGTACAGAACCTTGCACCGGGCGCCGCCGCGCGTATGGGCTTATCGTTCGAGGCACTGCACAAGGACTACCCGCTACTGATTGTCTGCGACATTTCCGGCTATGGCGAAGGCGGCACTTACCAGGACAAGAAGGCCTACGACCTGCTGATCCAGAGCGAAAGCGGCTTTCTCTCCGTGACCGGTAACGCCGCGGAGGAGGGCATGGCCAAGGCGGGTTGCTCGATCGCCGACATTTCTGCCGGCATGTACGCCTACAGCGGCATTCTCTCGGCACTGCTGCTGCGGGGCAGGACCGGGCAGGGCAGTCGTGTCGAGATTTCGATGCTGGAAAGCCTGGTGGAATGGATGGGCTTCCCGCTGTACTACGCCTTCGAAGACGCCACGCCGCCGCAGCGCACAGGCGCGTCCCACGCGACGATTTATCCCTATGGACCGTTCCCGTCAGGCGACGGCGGTACGGTGATGATCGGCCTGCAAAACGAGCGCGAATGGGGGCAATTCTGCGAACGAGTGCTTCAACGTCCCGAGCTGCGAGACGACGAACGCTTCAGCGCCAATTTCAAACGCTCGGACAACCGCCAGGCCTTGCGCGCGATCATCCTCGATGTCTTCGCACAGCTGGACGCCGCGACCATTATCGAAAGACTGGATGCCGCGCAAATCGCCAACGCCCAGGTCAACGATATGTCGGGTGTCTGGGAGCATCCGCAGCTCAAGGCACGAGGCCGCTGGACAGAAGTCGCCAGCCCGGTAGGCAACCTGCCGACGCTGTTGCCGCCGGCCAACAGCAACGCATTTGCACCGCGCATGGCGGCGGTACCGGGGCTGGGTGAGCACAGCTGCGCCGTCCTCGCCGAGCTGGGTTACAGCGCAGTAGACATTCAACGCCTGAGCGAAGCAGGCATTGTCCAAAACGGTTGAGGGAGGCGTATTTATGTCCAGTCTGTTGGTGCGCTCGGCGCTGTTTGTGCCGGGCAACCGTCCTGAGCGTTTTGCCAAGGCGTTGGCCAGTGGTGCCGACGTGGTGATTGTCGATTTCGAAGATGCGGTGGCTCAGGCGGATAAAGCATCGGCCCGTGAGCATCTGGCGGCTTTCTTCCAGCAGCAGCCGGATGCCCGCGTTCTGCTACGGATCAATGCGGCGGGAACCGCTGAACATGAAGCTGACCTGGAGCTCTGTCGCCAGCAGCCTGGAGTGATCGCAATTGTGCTGCCAAAGGCCGAATCTGCAGCCCAGGTGCACCACGTTGCAAGCAGCGGGAAACTTGTTTGGCCGATCATCGAGAGCGCTCTGGGCGTGCTTTCAATAGGCGCCATTGCATCGTGTGCCGGCGTGCAGCGATTGACGTTCGGGGCGCTCGACCTCGCGCTTGACCTGGGTTTAAAACCTGGCAGCCCAGGCGCTGAAACCGTGTTCGACCAGACCCGTTTTACGCTGTTGCTGCATTCGCGGGTGAACCACCTGCAACCGCCAATGGACAGCGTCTATCCAGCCTTCGAGGACGACAGCGGACTGGCCGAGTTCATGCGCCGTGGCGGCGACATGGGCATGGCTGGCGCCTTGTGCATCCATCCACGCCAGGTGCCGGTGGTGCATGCTGCGCTGGCACCCAGTGCTGAAGAAATAGCGTGGGCGCAACGCGTGGTCAGCGCGGCTGAGTCTGGTGAGGCCGCGTTCAAGATTGATGGAGCAATGGTCGATGCGCCGGTGCTGGGTAGAGCGCGAATGATGTTGGCGAGGGCTTGTCACGGTTAACGGGGTTGTGTTGAGTAATGCCGATCTGGTCGCGTGGGCGGCTAGGTCGGTTGAGGATCGGCGTGAGGGAAATCGTCCGCAGATTTGTGGAGTTGTATGACGGTTTGCGAAGTGGTGTGCGATGAACATATACTTCATTTAACATAATATACATTATGCGAAGTATTGTATGGGGAGCCCAGGGGCTCTGGAGGTCAGATTTGAAGACAGGCACTACCTTCTAATCAGCCCCCCAGGTCCAGCTTGCTGCCTTGCGATGTCACTGGCAATCCCAATGCCTCTTGTGCACCACGTTCCTGGTGATGATCCGCTACCTTGACCAACGACGATCTCAGTACTTTCATCAGCACCACGTTGGATAGTTTCGCGCTGTTGGGCGCTCGTCAGTTCCAGCTGTGGCTGCTTTACCTGCCAGGTTATGAATTGGTTTATGGCGCTTACGTGCTTAGCCGTCGGCCTGGGTGTCTGTTGTGTACGCAATGAAAAACTCCCGGGGTCTTACGATTGCCCTGGATCGCCGTGGTTACGGGTTCAACCATCCTGGGGCGTAGATCCGTCTTTGCCATCCGCAACGTCCAGCGTGTGTTGCCGTTCTGTGGCAGTCATGGCGCCGAGCCTGATTGATATGGACCTCGGTTCTTCGTGTGAACGCTTATCCGTATTTGTTCTGCTGGTATGCACTTGAAGGCGCTGGAAGCCCTGTATTTCGGGCCTTTCGTGGTTTCGGCTGCTGTAGGAAATAGCAGTTTTTCGGCTTTTTTGACGATGTTGGCTATTTCCCTATTCCACAATTTCCGGGTTCGTTGTGCTGGTGATGGATGGGGATTTACTGCATTTGCGCGTTATCGTTGATGTTCTTCGCGAGCGAGCTCGCTCCTACATAATAGGGAGCATCTTAAGCGTTCATCCATTAAATGCGGGGTGTGTCCTGCCCTTGATATTCCTATAACTTATAACTCAACTAAAGGTCTATTTAGTTGAGTTATATATCAGTGGGCGTTGAGTCGTTTCCGATCACCCTACTCCACAGTTACTGATCTATGTCCGGTGCAGTTAGCGTTGTGCGGTTATCCTGACTACGCTTGAGTTCGGATCCTTATCGGAGTTTGGTTAATGAGCAAGAAGAAACAGGCGCTTGCGAAAGCGCAGCCTCCCGCGCCGCTCGGTCGCAAGGACTACGAGAAGCAACTTGCCGCCCTGCACGTCGAGCTGGTGAAGTTGCAGCAATGGGTGGTTGCCACGGGGGCCAAGGTGGTCATTGTGTTTGAAGGCCGTGATGGTGCGGGCAAAGGCGGCACGATCAAGGCGCTGACTGAGCGCGTGAGCCCGCGGATCTTTCGGGTGGTGGCCTTGCCTGCTCCGTCGGAGCGGGAAAAATCGCAGATGTACCTGCAGCGCTATATGCCGCACATGCCGTCCGCTGGCGAAGTGGTGATTTTCGACCGCAGTTGGTACAACCGCGCGGGTGTGGAGCGGGTCATGGGGTTTTGCACCGAGGATCAGGCGCGCGGGTTCCTTGAGCTGACGCCGGGTTACGAGCGGCTGATGGTCAACTCCGGCATCCTGCTGTTCAAGTACTGGCTGGAGGTCAGTCCGGAGGAACAAAGCCGTCGCCTCAAGGAGCGCATCACCGACGGGCGCAAGACCTGGAAACTCTCGCCCATGGATATCAAGTCCTACAACCGTTGGGATGAATACACCCGTGCGCGCGACGAGATGTTCCAGGCTACCGATTCGGGGTGGGCGCCCTGGCATGTGGCCCGCTCGGAGAACAAGAAGTCGGTGCGGCTGAATGTGATCACTCACCTGCTGGAGCACATTCCCTACGAAGCCATCAAGCAACCACGAGTCAGGCTGCCCAAGCGCAAGGTCGGCGAGTACAAGACTATCAACTATCCGTTCAAATACATCGCCGAACGGTTCTGAGCCCCAGGGCAAGTGATTCACCACAGGACCGGGCGCAGCTATGGGCAATGCGTGGAAATCGATGTGGTTGCTGGTGCTCGTCCTGTGCGGGTCGGGGTCCATTGCCTCGGCCGCGGACTCCAGCCCAGCCAGCCTGGTGGCCAAGGCTGATCAGGCGACGTTCGTCGTTGCGCAGAATGAGTTGCCGGGCTTGCAGGCCCGGCTCGATGGCCTCAAGCAGCAGGTGTCGCTGGCCGACACCCTGTCCCAACTGGTCAGCCTGCAGGATTTGATTCAGACCTACCTCAACGACGTCGAGCGGCAGCAGTCGGCGCTGCTGCCGGTGCAGGCCCAGCTCCAGGCCCAATTGGGGGTACTGGGCCCCGCCTCCGCTGACGAACAGGCGCCGGAAAATACCGACATTGCGATCCAGCGCATCCATATCATCGAGCAGAAAGACAAGCTCGACAGCAGTTTGAAAGCCCTGGCCGGGCTCAAGGCCAGTGCCACCGAGCTGACCACCCAGATTGCCGCCCTGCGCCGCAGCCTGCTGGAAAGCGAAGTGACGCAGCGTATCAACAGTATCCTCAGCCCGAATTTCTGGCGGCCGTTGATTGCTCCGCAAGCTACGGACCGGCAACGGCTCAGTGCGGTGCTGCAGGAGATTGGCGCCACCCTGGCCTCGGTGTGGCAGCCGGGCCAGCGCCTGGTCAGCAGTCTGTTGCTGCTGCTGGCACTGGCGGTCTGGACCCTGGGCCGCAGCGTCGCTGAGCGGGGGCTGTTCTGGGTGTGCATTCATCGCATGCCCGAAGGCCGGTTGCGCCGTAGTTCCCTGGCACTGGCGTCGATCCTGGCCACGTTGCTGACCGCTGCCTGCGCCTTGCAGTTGCTGTTTTATGCGGTGACGCGGCAACTGCCATTGACCCCAATGCTGCAAAGCCTGGCCGAAGAAATCGAAAAGCTGGTGTACACCTGCGTGCTGATTACCGGCCTGAGCCGCGCCTTGCTTTCGACCCGCCATCCTTCCTGGCGACTGCCGGCGATTGCCGACCCTGTGGCCCTGGCGATGGAACACTTTCCGCAGATCCTGGCGGGCGTGCTGCTGGTCCTGGTGACGCTGTCGCAGATCGCCAACGTCAGCGGTATGAGCCCCCAGGCGGTGATTTTCGGGCGTGGGGTGACTGCGCTGATCGTGACCCTGATCCTTGCGATCCTGCTGTTGCGCACCAGCAAGATCCGCCGGGCCGTGGCCGCCAGCGGTGAGGCCCCGGAGGCCGGCACCACCCTGGCCGGGCTGATGTACGCGTTCGCCAGCCTGGCGATCGTGGTCTCCATGCTGGCGCTGTTGATTGGCTACATCTCGCTGGCCCGGTTCATCACCTATGAAATGGTCTGGATCTTCATTGTGTTCTCCGGTTTCTACCTGCTGATACAGCTGTTCAAGGACCTTTGCGAGTACCTGTTTTCCCCCAGGCAAGCCAGCGGCAAGGCGCTCAAGCAGTTGCTGGGGATTGGCGATGCACGCCTGGAGCAGGTTTCGACTGTGCTGTCGGGGGTTGGCCGCGCGAGCATGCTGTTGTTCGCCTTGATTGCGCTGCTGGTGGGCGGCGTGGGCACCACCTTCGGCCAACTGTTTGCCCAGGCCCTGGAGATTCTCGGCGGTGCGGGCTTGCGCAAACTGAACATCATTCCCGGGCACTTGCTCAACGCGGTGCTGGCGTTGTTGATTGGCATCTACCTGATCCGCTCACTGCGCCGCTGGCTGGACAACGAGTTCCTGCCCAAGACCGCGATGGACCCCGGCATGTGTGCGTCCCTGAGCACGCTGTTTGCCAATATCGGTTACGCCCTGGTGATTCTGCTCACCCTGTCATCGCTGGGCGTGCAGTGGACCAACCTGGCCTGGATCGTCAGTGCATTGTCGGTGGGCATTGGTTTTGGTTTGCAGGAGATCGTCAAGAATTTCGTCTCCGGCTTGATCCTGCTGACCGAGCGCCCGGTCAAGGTCGGCGACTTGATCAGTATCAGCGGGGTCGAAGGCGACATTCGGCGGATCAATGTCAGGGCCACGGAAATCCAGCTCAGCGACCGCTCCATAGTGATCGTCCCCAATTCCCAGCTGATTTCCCAGAACCTGCGCAACGTGACCCTGGGCGGTAGCGCCCAGGGGGTGGCAACGCTGGAGCTGACCTTCGCGCTGGATATCGATCCCGAGCAAGTCAACGACCTGCTGTTCAACACCTACTGCGAACACGAGAACATCCTCGACCACCCTGCCCCCTTCGTGCGCTTCAGCAAGTTGACGCCCGACGGCATCACCCTGACCGTCACCGGCTATGTCAGCAGCCCGAGAGTTGTCGGCAAGATCAAGAGCGACCTGCTGTTCGAGATCCTCAAGCGCCTTTCAGCCGCCGGCATCTCCCTGGCCAAACCGGCGGCAACGGAGTGACCGCCGGCAGCGGCCACCCAGGTTTCAGCTGGTTGCTTGCTCGCGGATCAGCTTCTTGTTGATCTTGCCGACGCTGGTCTTGGGGATCTCGCTGACGAACTTGAATTGCTTGGGGATCGCCCACTTGTTGATCCGCCCGATGTCGACAAAGCTCTGCAAGTGCGCTTCGAGGATCTTGCGGTCGAGGTAATGCCCGGGCTCGCACACCACCAGGGCCATGGGCCGTTCACCCCACTGCTCGTCGACAATGCCCACCACTGCCACCGACATCACTGCCGTGTGCTCGCTGATCAGGCTTTCCAGCTCCAGGGAACTGATCCACTCCCCGCCCGTCTTGATCACATCCTTGATCCGGTCCTTGATTTCCACACCGCCCATGGCATCGATCGATGCCATATCGCCAGTGTGCAGCCAACCGCCCTGCCACAGTTCGGCGCCCTTTTGCGGCTCCTTCAGATAACCCTGGGTCAACCAGGGTGCGCGCACCACGATTTCGCCCTGGGCTTCACCGTCGTGGGGCACATCATTGCCTGCGGCATCGATGATTTTCAGGTCGACCATTGGCACCGGCACCCCGGTCTTGATGCGCGTTGCCAGTTGGTCCTGCATCGGTTGCTGCAGATCCTCGGTGCGCAGGTAGGTGGTGCAGAGCACCGGGCAGGTTTCCGACATGCCGTAGCCACTGTGCACCTGGATGCCCCTGGCGCTGGCTTCGCTGGCAATGCCCAGGGTCAGCGCACTGCCGCCGAGGAGCATCTTCCAGCCATCAAAACGACTGTGCTTGCCGGCCTCGCAGTTGAGGATCATCTGCAAAATGGTCGGCACACAGTGGGAAAACGTGACCTTCTCCTCACGGTACAACTGCACCAGGCGATTGGGCTCATAGCGCCCCGGGTACACCTGCTTGAGGCCCATGAGTGTGGCGACATAGGGCACGCCCCAGGCATGCACATGGAACATAGGGGTGATGGGCATGTACACATCATCGGAGCGCAACAGCGGCAGGCCTTGATAGACCCCCAGGGTGCCCACCGCATTGAGGGTGTGCAGCACCAGTTGGCGGTGGGTGAAATACACGCCTTTCGGGTCGCCGGTGGTGCCCGTGGTGTAGAACAGCGTCGCCACCGAGTTTTCATCGAAGTCGGGGAAGTCGTACTGGTCCGCGGCCTCGGCCAGCAGTTGCTCGTACTCCCCCACCACCGGCAGGCAGGTGTCGGCTGCCGTCTCGTCGGTCAGTTGCAGGTAACCTTTGACCGTCGTCAGTTGCCCTTGCAACTGTTCGACCAGGGGCAGGAAGTCGTCATGCACCAGCACCAGGTCATCCTCGGCGTGGTTCATGGTGAAGAGCACCTGCTCCGCCGACAGGCGAATGTTCACGGTGTGCAGTACCGCGCCGATCATCGGCACGGCAAAGAAACACTCCAGGTAGCGGTGGCTGTCCCAGTCGAGCAAGGCCACGGTGTCCCCGGCCTTGACGCCGGCGGCGGTCAAGGCGTTGGCCAGGCGGCGGATCCGCTTATTGAGGGTCTGGTAGCTGTAGCGCAGTTTGTCGGCGTAGACGATTTCCCGCCCTGGCTCGTAGCGCACCCCGGACAGCAGCAACTGCTTGATCAGCAGAGGATAGGCATAGGCGCCGGCGGCCGGTGGAATGATTTTTGTCGCGATCATGCTGGGGTTCCTTGTCCGTTCAATCAGAACTGCGTGGCTGGCAGTTCATACAGGCAGGCGCTACCGGCCCTGACCGAGGCGCTCAACGAATGGATGCGCGGCAACAGGCGGGCGAAATAGAAACGCGCGGTGCAAAGCTTGCTGGCATAGAACTCGTCTTCATGGGCCTTGCCCATGGCCGCCTGGGCCATCAGCGCCCACATATAGGCGTAGGCGGTGTAGCCGAACACTTGCAGGTATTCCACCGAGGCCGCGCCGATTTCATTCGGATTGTCCTGCGCCCGATCCAGCAGCCAGGCGGTCAGTTCGTCGAGGTTGTCGACGGCGGCGCCCAGCGGCTTGCAGAACTTGCCCATGTCGGTCCCGGTCCCGGCATTGGCGATGAAGTGGCGAATTTCTGCAGCAAACAGGCGGTACAGCGCCCCGCCGCTGCCGACGATCTTGCGTCCAGCCAGGTCCAGGGACTGAATGCCGTTGGTGCCTTCGTAGATCTGGGTGATCCGCACATCACGCACCAGTTGCTCCTGCCCCCACTCGCGGATGTAGCCGTGGCCGCCGAAGACCTGCTGGCCGTGCACCGTGGTTTCCAGGCCCATGTCGGTGAGGAACGCCTTGGCCACCGGCGTCAGCAAGGACACCAGCTCCTGGGCGCGAGTGCGGGTTGCCGAATCTTCGCTGTACTTGGCAGTGTCCAGTTGCAGCGCGACGTAGCTGGAAAAGGCCCGGCCACCCTCGTTGAGGGCTTTCATGGTCAGCAACATGCGTCGCACATCCGCATGCACGATGATCGGGTCGGCGACCTTGTCGGTAGCCTGCGGCCCCGTTGGTGCGCGGCTCTGCAAGCGATCGCGGGCATACTCGACCGCGTTCTGGTAGGAGCGTTCACCCAACGCCAGGCCCTGGATACCCACGCCCAAGCGCTCGTAGTTCATCATGGTGAACATCGCGGCCAGGCCCTTGTTCGGCGCATCGACGATCCAACCGGTGGCGCCGTCGAAGTTCATCACGCAGGTGGCGGAAGCCTTGATGCCCATCTTGTGCTCGATCGAGCCGCACGACAGCGCGTTGCTGGCGCCCAGTGAGCCATCGTCGTTGACCAGCACCTTGGGCACCAGGAACAGGGAAATGCCCTTGGGCCCGGCGGGTGCATCCGGCAGTCGCGCCAGCACCAGGTGGATGATGTTCTCGGTCAGGTCGTGCTCACCGCCGGTGATGAAGATCTTGCTGCCGCTGATCCGGTAACTGCCATCGGCTGCCGGCTCGGCGCGGGTGCGAATCAGCCCCAGGTCGGTGCCCGCATGGGCTTCGGTCAGGCACATCGAACCGGTCCAGGTGCCGGCGTACATGTTCGGCAGATAACGTTGCTTGAGCGCCTGGCTGGCATGGGCATTGATCGACAGGCAAGCGCCGGCAGTCAGCATCGGGTACAGGCCAAACGACAGGCTGGCCGAGTTGACCATCTCCTCGACCTGGGCCGAAATCGCCTTGGGCATGCCCATGCCACCAAACTGCGGATCGCCGCCAACACCCACCCAGCCACCTTCGGCAAATGCCTGGTACGCCTCGGCGAACCCCTGGGGTGCAGTCACCTTGCCGTTGTCCCAGGAGCAACCTTGCTCGTCACTGCTGCGGTTGAGTGGCGCGATCACTTGCGCACTGATCTTGCCGGCCTCCTCGAGGATCGCCGCGGCTGTCTCTTGATCGATGACCTCGGCCAGGCCCGGCAATTGCGCCCATAACCTGGAGACCTGGAACACCTCATTGAGGACAAACTGCATGTCACGCAAAGGGGCTTTGTAATCAGACATAGTTGGCTTTCTCACAAGTTGTCAGTGCATCAGGTGTGCCCTGACGTTGGGATGTACCGGTTGCACCGGCGGGGGCCACGAGGTTTTCGGCTGCCAGCCGACGCTCCAGCGCCGGGTCTCGCAGCAGGAAGTACGACAGGGCCGGAATCAGGATCAGCGCACCCAGCATGTTCCACAGGAACATGAAGGTCAGCAGGATGCCCATGTCCGCCTGGAACTTGATCGGCGACCAGACCCAGCACACCACGCCGGCGGCCAGGGTGATGCCGACCAGGCCCACGACCCGGCCGGTGAACGACACGGCATTGCGGTAGGCCTGGGCCAATGGCAGGCCCTGGCGCTGGTACTGCAGTTGCACACTGAGCAGGTACAAGGCGTAGTCCACGCCGATCCCCACACCCAGGGCGATCACCGGCAGCGTTGCGACCTTGACGCCGATGCCCATGACCACCATCAGCGCTTCGCAAAGGATCGAGGTCAGTACCAAAGGCAGCAGCGCCACCAGGGTTGCCCGCCAACTGCGGAAGGTAATCAGGCAGAACAGCGTGACCGCCGCGTAGACATACAGCAGCATGCTGCGATTGGCTTCGCGTACCACGATATTGGTGGCCGCCTCGATCCCGGCGCTGCCGGCGGCCAGCAGGAACTGGCGATCTTCGCTGCTGTTGTCGCGGGCGAATTTATCGGCGATGGCCACCACCTCATCCAGGGTCTGGGCCTTGTGGTCCTTGAGGTAGGCAATCACCGGCATCAGCGAGCAATCGGTGTTGAACAACTCCGGGGAGTTGACCGAGGCCTGCTGGGCCGCATAGTTCAAGACGTCCTGGTTGCGCTGGATGCTGTTGAGCTTGGGGTTGCCCTCATAGGTGCCCGCAGTGATCTGGCGCACCGCATTGACCAGCGAGGTGGTCGCCTGCACGCCCGGTGACTGCTGCAGCTCCCAGGCCAGTCGGTCGGCGAGTACCAGGGTCTTGTAGTTCAGGCAGCCTTCGGGGGCGGTCTTGATCATCACCGCGAACAGGTCGCTGGACAGCGCGTAGTGCTGGGTGATGTAGGCGTTGTCGCGGTTGTAGCGAGAATCGGCGCGCAGCTCCGGGGCCCCACTTTCCAGGTCGCCGATCTGCAGTTGCAGGCTGATCATGAAGCCGCCGATGCCCATCACCAGGGCCACCAGCACTGCGCCCGTGGCCCACTTGGCGCTGGTGAAACGGTCGAGCCAGTCCCACAGCTTGCCAAAGCCCTTGTGGCCGTCGGCCCGGGTGTCGATCTTCAGGGCGCGCTCGGCCGCCTTGCGGCCGACACCGACATAGGACAGCGCCACCGGCATCAACAATAAGGAGGTAAAGATCAACACCGCAACGCCAATGCTGGCGCTGATGGCCAGGTCCTTGATCACCGGGATGTCGATCAGCATCAGCACCGCGAACCCCACGGCGTCCGCCAGCAGTGCGGTGACCCCGGCAATGAACAGGCGGCGAAAGGTGTAGCGCGCGGCGATCAACTTGTGGGTGCCACGGGCGATGTCCTGCATGATCCCGTTCATTTTCTGCGCGGCATGGGACACGCCAATGGCGAAGATCAGGAACGGCACCAGCACTGAATAGGGGTCGATGGCATAACCCAGCCAGGCGACGATGCCCAGTTGCCAGACCACCGCGATCAGCGAGCAGCCAACCACCAGCAAGGTACTGCGCACGCAACGGGTATAGAGGTAGATGATCAGCAGCGAGGTCACTACCGCCAGGCCGAAGAACATCATCACCTGGATCAGGCCATCGATCAGGTCGCCCATCAGCTTGGCGAAACCGATCACCCGGACCTTGTACGGGCCCTTGCCCTCCTCCCCGGACGCGTGGGCGGCCTTGTCGCCGGCATACTCGATCTTGTCGCGCAGTTGCTCTTCGAGCATCTGCGAGAACGCGTGGTAGTTGATCGGCTGGCCACCGGCGGCGGCCTTGTCCAGCAGCGGGATGATCAGCATGCTCGACTTGTAGTCACTGGCCACCAGGCTGCCGACGATGCCGGCCCGGGCGATGTTCTGGCGCAACTGCTCGATCTGCTCGGGCTTGCCCTCATAGGTATCGGGCATCACCGGACCACCCTGGAAGCCTTCCTCGGTGACTTCAGTCCAGCGCACGGCCGGGCTCCACAACGACTTCATCCAGGCGCGGTCGACGCCTTCGGTGAGGAACAACTGATCGTTGACCTGCTTGAGCACGTCCAGGTAGGCCGGGTCGAAGATATCGCCCTGGGTGGTCTCGACCACCACCCGCACCGAATTGCCCAGGCCGCGCAGGGACTGGCGGTTCTCCAGGTAGTTCTGGATGTAGGGCTGGCTTTGCGGAATCATTTTTTCAAAGCTGGGGCGCAACTCCAGGCGCGTGGCGGCCATATAGCCCAGCACCAGGGTCGCCAGCGCCATCAACAACATGAACAGCGGCCGGTAGTTGAACACCAGGCGCTCCAGGCGGTTGCCGGAGCGTTGGTCGAAGTCACGCACGTCGCGGATGACCGGCATGGTGTCTTGCTTGATATTGCCCATGTCTGGGTTCTCGCTCTAAGGGTTCGAGGTCTTATTCGCCGGACAGCGCCCGTGCACCACGGCTGCCCACTACCACCAGCGCGCCATTGACGGCCTGGGTGGCGCCGGTCACCGGTGTGGGCGCGGCTTGCGGCACCAGGTGCAACTGCGCGCCAGGCCCCTGGCTCAGCAGCACCTGCCCGCCCTGGGTGAACAAGTGGTACTGGCCCTTGGTGTCGAGCAGGCCGGCGGTGATGCTGGTGTGCAGGCCCGTGTCCAGCGGCGTCCAGCTCAGGCCGCCATCGACACTGCGCAGCACGTTGCCGCGCAAACCGTAGGCAAGCACCTCGCCGGGTTTGCCGAGCACCCCGAAAAAGCTGCCCTGGTAAGGCGTAGTCAAGGCCACGAAGCGTTGCCCGACCTCATTCCAGCGCAGCATCAAGCCCTGCTCGCCGGCGATGTACAGCGCATCGCCGGTGGAGGCGATGGCGTTCAGGTGAAAGCCCTGGGGGTTGTCGGTGCGGTCCTGGAACGGCGTCCAGGTCAAGCCACCATCCTCGGTGCGCAGGATCAGGTTGAACACGCCGACCACATAACCGAGTTGGTCGTTGGCGAACCAGACGTCGAGCAACGGCTTGTCGGCGCCCTGCTCCACCATGCGCTGGCCTTCGTCTGCCAGTTGCGCCCAGCGCTCGTCACCCGGCTCGGCCCTGGCCAGGTCGCCGTAATGCTTGACCAGCAAGGCGCCGATCTGGCGTCCGTCGAGTTGTCTGGTCCAGCTCGCCCCAGCATCGCTGCTGTGCAACACCACGCCGTCGTTACCCACCGCCCAGCCTTGTGCTGGCGATGGAAAACTGACCGCGTTGAGATCCGCGCTCACCGGCACCACGGCTTGTTGCCAGTGGGTGCCGCTGTCGTCGGAATACAGAATATGGCCACGCTGGCCGACCGCGATCAGTCGCTCGCCGGCCCGCGCCATGCCTGACAACGGGCTGCGCACCGCCAGCGGGCTGACTTTGGCTGGCAGGTCCAGGACATCGACGTAGCCAGCGGCCAATGTCAGGCCCTGGCCAACGGCAAGCACGGCGCCCAGCGCCCATTGCAGGTACTTTTTGTACGAACCCATACCGCGTCCTCTTCGAAAAACTGCGCCAGGCCACACAACCGTGTGGCCTGGCGTTGACACCTGGCGTCCTTGCCGATCAGCGAATGCCCGAACCTGCCAGGGACTCCGGCGACCACTGCGCCTTGGAGAGTGGCTCGATGTACTTGATGCCGCCGTACGGGCCGACCACACCGTTGATGTTGTAGGAGCCACCGACCAGGTCGTAGATCATGAAAGGCGTGGAATCCGGGATCTGCTTGTCATAGCTCTGGCTGAGAAACGCGAAGGAGCCGCGATACAGTTGGCCACGGGCGTCGTACTGGTCTGAGGCCAGAGCGGTCCAGCTGTCTTCATCGAGGTAGAAGCGGCGTTTCTGGTAGATGTGCCGGGCGCCGGCCTTGAGGTTGCCCTCGACCACCCACACCCGGTGTTTTTCCCAGCGTACATAGTCCGGGGCCAGGTGATTGGGGGTCGCCAGCGCCTTCGGATCCTGGGCGTAGGTCAGCTTGTAGGTGTTGTAGGGCACGATCATTTCCTGCTTGCCCACCAGCTTCCAGTCGTAGCGGTCCAGCGCCCCGTTGAACACGAACACATCGTCGTAGGTGCCCGCGCCGGCGGTACCTGGGTTCGGTGTGTCATAGGCCAGGTTCGGGGCCAGCTTGACTCGACGCTGGCCAGGCAGGTATTGCCAGGCGCGACGTGGTTGTTGCAGCGGGTTGGCGGCGTCCTTGAGCATGATCGCTTCGCCGGCCCGGCGTGCAGGACCGGTGTACGACAGCTTCATCTGGTAGTACACGTCGGCACTGCTGATGGGCTGCGCGAGGTTTTCGTAGATCGGGTAGGAAATCATTGCCTGGCCGGTGATCGCCAGGCTCGCCACGCCGGCGGAGTCGACGTTCCAGGAGTCGTACTTGGAGTTGATGTTGACCCCCTGGTAGCGCAGCAGGAAGTTCCACATCGCCTCGTTGCCCGACTGCGGGATCGGGAACGGTACACCGGGCAGCACGTTGTCGATGGCCAGGCCGCCGTCCAGGGACTTGGCGCCGGTGGCGTTCTTCAGGCCATTGTCCAGCACGGCCTTGGGCAAGGTGACGGTGCGGTGGGTCGGGTAGACGTTGACGTGAAAGGTCGGGAAACGCTTGGCCAGCTCCAGGGTGGTCGCCGTCAGCGCGCCCTTGTACTGCTCGGCATTCTTGCCGTCGATCACCAGCACCGGCTTCTCATCGGCAAAAGGGTCCGGACGCATGCTGTCGCCGGCCTTGAAGCTGGCCGGTGGCGTGGTCAGGCCGCCGCTGTAGGCGGGAATCGAGCCATCGGCATTGCCGGCCTTTTCTGCCCCGACCAGGGTCAGGCTGCTGCCCAGCTTGGCGGCTTCCTGGGCGGAGACGGCGGCTTGGGCCTGGCCGGCTATGACCAGGGCCAGTGAAGCGGCCAACACGGTGTGCACGAATTTCATCTTGTTATTCTCCTGCTGATTCGAGTCAGCGATTCGTGAGTTAAAACGTGGTTTTCATCGTCAGGTACAGGGCACCACGGTCTTGGGTAGTGGCTCCGCCACCGGAAAAGGCTGAGTAGCCCCCGCCATAGCAGGCGTAGTTTTCGTTACCGCTGAAGGCGTTCGGGGTCGAGCCGTCGCCGCTGCCGGCATTGGCTGCGCCGGTGCTCGAACCGCTGTTGTCGCACTTGTCGGACTTGCCGAAGGAATCGACGTACTTGAGGTCGACAAAGTATTTGTTGTAAGCCACGGCGCCGAAGCCGACTGCGTAGTTGCCGGTGTCCTTGGCGCCCCCGCCGGAGACTGGCGAGACACCGTCCAGACCGACGTTGACCGACAGCGGCATGTTGAGGTCGACGCCCGGGAACACCTGGTACCAGGTCGGCGTGAAGTTGACGGCAATGCCCCAGTTGTCGCGGGTTGGCGCGTCGATCCCGCGATAGCTGCCGTTGCCCTTGTACAGCGCCTCGTTTTTGTCATCGAGCTTTAGCAGGTTGCTGTAGTACAGCTCGGCGAGCAGGTTGGCCGAGTCGTACAGCGGGCTTTTCGGCAGGCTCACCAGACCGTTGAGGGTCCAGTGCAAGGTGTCGCCCGTGGCGCTCATGCTGTCGCCCCGGCTCGGGGTGTCATAGACCACACCGGTGGCGGCAGTACGGGCCGGCAACAGGCCAAGGCCGGCGCCCAGGCCCAGCGGCCCGGAAGAACTGACAATCGCCGGAATGCTCGCCAGCGGCATGTTGTGGCGGATGTTCAGGTCCGAGCCGACGCTCACCCCACCGACGTCCTTGGACAGGCTCAGGCCAAACACCTGGATGTTGTCGGCATAGGCCAGTTGGTAGGTACTGGTGCTCAACGAGTTGAGGGTGTTGATCACGGCCGGCACTTGCCCGGTCGGCGGGGTGCCGCTGGGGTTGGCCGAGCTCAGCCCGGTGGCGTTCAACCAGGCTTGCGGCAGGATGTCCGAGGTGTTGCGGTAGTAGACGCCGAGGGTGCCGTCCAGCCAGGCCGGAGACCATTTGGCCATCACGCCCCAATCACCGCTGCTGCCCGGCGTCAGGTCATGCCCACGACGCACGTTGGTCAAGCCGTTGCACGGTGCCAGGCCACAGCCCAGCGGGCTGCCCGGGACCACGGAGTTGGTGTTGCCGAGCAGGAAGGATTGCGCGCCGAAGCCCACGAGGTCGGAGCCGCCATAGTAGGTGCCGGCTTCCGGCAGGCGCGCGGCGTCCCAGTCGAGGAAGTACTGGGCGCCGACGGTCAGCTCCGGATTCACGGTGAACGACATCGACAGCTGGTTACGCGGAACGAACAGCTCCTTGGCTTCAGTGCCCGGCGACGCCGCCAGCTTGGCCAGGTCCAGGCCCGATTGGCCGTAGCTGACCGAGTGCACCGGGTTGAGCAGGGTTTCGCCCCAGAACACGTTGTGCTGGCCGGCCTTGACGCTGAGCAACGACTCCTCGCCCACTTCGGTGCTGTAGAACACGAACGCGTCGAGGATTTCCCCGGACGGCCCGGTGTAGTAACGCTGGGCGTAGTTGCTCAGGTGCGGGCTGCCGTTGCCGACATTGTCGCCCGTGACACCCGCCAGGCGTGGGTCATTGGCCACCAGGCCGGAGCGCGCATCGTTGCCGTTGACGAACGGATTGGAGTTCGAGCCAGCGTTCTCATAGGCCTTGTCGTACCAGCTGGCGGCGCTGACCCGAAAGCCCATGCTGTTCTTGTAGACCACGTCCATCTCGGTCAACAGGTCGATACGGTTGCTGATGTTGGTACCGGCCTTGCGAAAGTTGTAGTCGCCATCGTTGTTGTTGGGTGTCGCCAACATGCGTTTGTCGGCGCTTTCAGTGCGTACCCCGTAGTTGTACTTGACGGTGTTGTCCAGGCGCGCGGTCCAGTCCGGGTTCCCCGTGTCGAGTTCAAAACCGTGGGCCACCGGCATGCTGGCGGCGAGGATGGCCGAGGCCAGCAAGGTGTAACGCGATGGGGTGAAACCGTGACTCTTATTGTTGTGCATTAACGTGTCTCCGCCTTTTTGTAGTTGTTTTAAGCGCAGCCGCCCTCTCGTCACCCCTTGTTCCAGGGGTTGACGCTAATCAGCAATGAGGGCAATAGCCGGTTGACTCGGGGTCTTGCGGTGCCTGGACTAACGATCCAGTTCCTGGATCAGGGTGTAGGCCTGTGGCCAGGGGCCGAAGCCCGCGGCCGGGTTGAGATGACCGACTGCGCCGATGTTGCGCAGTTCGGCGCCCCAGCCCTGGGCCATGCGTTGCACGGCTTGTAGGCTGGCCAGGTGATCATTGGTGCTGGCGGCGACCAGGCTGCGGAACGGCAGCGGGCCATTGGGTAGCGGGTCCCAACCTTGGGTGCGCAAGGTTTCAGGGGATGGGTAGCCTTGCGGCCAGGCGGCATCGAGGTCGGGTGGCGCGGCCAACAGGGCGCCCTTGATCGCACGTGTGTGGCGGGCGGCCCAGTGCGCGACCATCAGCACACCGGCACTGTGGGCCACCAGGATCACCGGCCCGTCGATCTGCTCCAGCGCGTGCTGAATCGCCTCGACGCGCTTGGCGCAATCCAGTTTGTCGGTGGTCAGTGGGGGAACGCTGCGCACCTTGCAAAGTTGCTCGGCCAACAACGTTTGCCAATGCTCGGCAACGTGCTCGCGCAAGCCCGGTACGATCAGAACGGTTGCGGCAGTCTGCAATTTGTCCACTTCAACACCTACGCTTTCTCGATGACTCGACTGGCTCTATCGCCAGAAGCTTTTTGTAGTGCTGACATTAAAGAGCGCCTACCCCCGGTGCTTTTCATTAGACGTCAGTGACTTTTCTTTTGATGACAAATTTGCCGCCGGGGCGTTGGCACGACCGCTGGTCAAAAAACTCGACGGTTACGCGCCAGCCCACTGTAATCAATGGGTGGACGCCGATGGCGGGTGTCAGCGCGCCTGCCCCGGAGCACAATTGGCGGCAGACTAGTGCTGACTTCACAACTGTTCAATTGATCAGGTGCTGGATATAGTCGCCCCGCTCGCTTCCATCGCATTCGGCCCAGGAAAGACTTCCGCATGACCAAGCTTGTTCGCGCCGCCGTCTTGACCAACTACCTGGAAGTCACCCAGTACCTGGGGTTCAACCCACGCGATGTGATGGCCGGGGTCGGCCTCAGTCGCGCCCAGTTGCTCGCCCCGGAACAGCGCATCCCGATCGATGCCGCCGTGCGCCTGCTGGAAGACTCGGCCCTGGCCAGTGGCTGCCAGACCTTCGGCCTGAGCATGGCCGAGTCGCGCCAACTCTCGGATTTCGGTGTGGTCAGCCTGTTGCTCAGCCACCAGCGGACCTTGCGCGATGCCTTGCAGGTGGTGGTGCACTACCGGCACCTGATGAACGATTCGCTGGCGATTTTCATCGAAGAAGCCGGCAAGATGGTGATCATTCGTGAAGAAGTGGTCACCGAGACGCCCATGCCCTCGCGCCAGGCCACTGAGCTGGCAATCGGGGTGATGTTCCGCCTGTGCGCCGCCTTGCTCGGCAGCCATTGGCATCCTTACCGCGTGCATTTCACCCACCAGCCTCCCGATAACCTGCAACTGCATCGGCGGCTGTTTGGCTGCACCCTGGAGTTCGGCAGTGAGTTCAACGGCATTGTCTGTTCCGATGCCAGCCTGGACATGACCAACCCCCATGCCGACCCGGCCATGGCCCGCTATGCACAGAGCTACCTGGACTCGTTGCTGAGCCACGAGGGCGCCTCGATGTTGTTTGAGGTGCGCAAGGCCATCTATCTGTTGCTGCCCATGGGGCGCGCGACCATCGAGCAGATCGCCCAGACCCAGGGCATGAACGTGCGCACCCTGCAGCGCCGGCTCAAGGAAGATGGCTGTGCCTTCAACGACCTGGTCAACGAGGTCCGGCGCGACCTGGTGCTGCGCTACCTGGACAACCCCAACTACACCCTGGGACGCATCGCCGACATGCTTGGCTACTCCATGGCCAGCTCCTTTACCCGCTGGTTCATCACCCAGTTCGGCATGCCCCCGGCGGCATGGCGCAGCGCGCAAAAGCAGGGCAACAAACAGCCAATCGACCTGCCTCCCCTCCCCGGCGAACTGTAGGCGCCGATACGGGCTGAGTACGCTCTGGACCGTCATCGCGGGCATAGGTATCTACACAACTTTGTAGCGGCCTGTGGCGAGGAAGCTTGCTCCCGTGGCGGCCTCTGGGGGGTTGGATTAGGCGGAGTACATATCCATTTCTTCGGTAACGGCCTCCTATGGTTCCGCCTGACGGCGGCTCACTTTTGAACAGCGCAAAAGTAAGCAAAACGCTTTTACCCCACCACTCGGTGCCTCGCTTAGGCTCGGCATGCCCGTACTCCGACATTGATTTGGGGGGCCGCCGCAATGGGCCCTCCCTGGCCCAGTGCGGCTAAACCGGCGTCCTGCCGGTTTACCCCC
>NZ_FYEC01000017.1:0-128765 GCF_900187635.1 Pseudomonas sp. Irchel 3H3
TTGGGGGGTAAACCGGCAGGACGCCGGTTTAGCCGCACTGGGCCAGGGATGGCCCATTGCGGCGGCCCCCCAAATCAATGTCGGAGTACGGGCATGCCGAGCCTAAGCGAGGCACCGAGTGGTGGGGTAAGAGCGTTTTGCTTACTTTTGCGCTGTTCAAAAGTGAGCCGCCGTCAGGCGGAACCATAGGAGGCCGTTACCGCAAAAATGGATATGTACTCCGCCTAATCCAACACCCCAGAGGTCACTACACAAGCAGGTTCTCTCTCCACAGGTGCAACGTCGCACCACAGCTGTGTAGATACCTATGCCAGCGATGACGTCAGGTCAGGCAACCCACATCTCGCAGATCAAACCATCCCCGCCTGCTTCAACTCGCTCTTGAGATACGCGTAGTAAATCGGCCCTGCCACCACTCCCGGCAGGCCGAACGCAGCTTCGAATACCAGCATCGCCAGGAGCAACTCCCACGACTTGGCACTGATCTGCCCGCCGACGATCCGTGCGTTGAGGAAGTACTCCAGCTTGTGGATGAAAATCAGGTAGCCCAGCGCCGCCATCGCCACCCAGATCGACAGCGATAAGCCGACGATGGTGATCAGGGTATTGGACATCAGGTTGCCAATCACCGGCAGCAAGCCCAGCAGGAAGGTCAACACGATCAGGGTCTTGGTCAGCGGCAGGTGAATGCCGAACATCGGCAGGATCACCGCCAGGAAGATCCCGGTGAAGAAGGTGTTGAGCAGGGAAATCTTGATCTGCGCAAAAACGATGTTGCGAAAGGCCTGGACCAGCAGGTGCAGGCGGTCGAACAGCGCGGCAGCCAGGGGTTTGCGCTTGGTCAGGTCCGGCACCCGCTGCAGGGCAATGATTGCCCCCAGCACCATACCGATCAGCAAGGTGACGAACATGTGCGCCGCGTCCTTGCCCACCAGTTGCAGGTCGCTCAGGTGTTTGCTCAGCCATTCACCGATGGCCACGCGGAATTCGGCGGCACTGGCCGGCAAATAGGCGTCAACGAACGGCGGTAGCTGGCCGCGCGCCTTATCGACCACGCCCATGAATTTATCCAGCGACGCCCCGGGATTTTCCGCTTCATGCAACAGGAAGCTGAAGGCGCCGGCAAAGATCAGCGCCAGCACACTGACCACCAGGGTGCCCAGCAAGGCCACCGCCAACCAGCGCGCACGCCGCCCTTCGATCAGCCGTTGCAGTTGGGGGGTGAGCATGTTGACCAGTTCGTAGACCAACAACCCGGCCAGCAGGCTGGGCAACAGCCGCAGGGGCAAGACCAGCAGCAAACCACCAAAAATGATCACCCAACTGACTACCAGCAACACGTGACGCTGAGAAAACGTTGGCATACAGCCTCAAAACAAACGGCGTTAAAGGATTGGCAGTCTGCCAGCGTTCGGCCCTTGAAGCGAGCGGATGGCCGATATCGATCGGCACCGCTGGCTTGAACGCTGGCCGCCAATTTGCCCTGGTAGTTTATTTTTTCTTCAGGCAATCACTCATGAAGGTTTTACGTGCCTCGCCGGTCAGCGCCTGGGTGGCTGCGGTGGCGTTGCAGGTTTTCATCTTCTCTTGTTGTGGGGTCAGGGCCTTGGCGTCATTGGCTGCCGGCTGCGCCTTGAGGCAATCGCTCATGAAGGCTTTGCGCTCGTCGCCCTTGAGGGCCTTGGTGGTGGCGTCGGCGTTGCAGGTGGTCATTTTGTTCTGTTGCGCCGTGGCGGCAAAACCCTGGGAGCAGAGCAGCAAGCCGACCATCAACAACGGGATACGCAGCATCTTCATGGAGACTTCTCCTGGTTGCTGCGCCGAGGGGCGCAGCTTGAACTGCAGTGTAGACAACAGCTGTTACAGGTTCATCCAGGAGCAGCAAACGTCAGGGCGCGATTAACCCACCCGGTCCCGGCTTCGCAGCTCGTCAGACGGGGCCAATCGCCTGTACGTATTCCTCATAAGCCTTTATTCGGCGCTCAATGAGCTCGGCGCGAAAGCGTTCGAAAGACACCGGCTGCCCGCCAGGCTCACGATAGGTAGCGCCCAGTGCATTCGATGAGGTCCATTGGGCGTAAGAGCCTTTCTGATGCAACTTCGCAACCTTGATTGA
This sequence comes from Pseudomonas sp. Irchel 3H3, assembly GCF_900187635.1. Classification (NCBI taxonomy): domain Bacteria; kingdom Pseudomonadati; phylum Pseudomonadota; class Gammaproteobacteria; order Pseudomonadales; family Pseudomonadaceae; genus Pseudomonas; species Pseudomonas sp. Irchel 3H3. The sequence goes on from NZ_FYEC01000017.1 coordinate 2,117, forward strand.
ACGCAAGGTCGAGTCATCGGTGCCCCGCGCGGGTAACGTCGGAGGACCTGGTGGCGTGTCATTGATAAAGCTGTACTCGGCAATCGCCGGCCCGGGCTCCAGGCTGATCACGGGATCAGGATCAAAGCCGAAGCAACCCTCCTGGGCCAGGTGTGCAGCGGGCAGTTCTGGCCAGGAGTCAGCGACCACCAACTCGGCGGGCTTGCTCAGGTCACCGATGAGCACGTATTGGTGGTCAAAGTCGCTGGCCCTGACAATATGCACCGCAGCAGATCTTGGCTGGCTGGCCAGAATCGAAAAGGTCACCTTGGAGTTTTCCGAGCAGTTGCCGCCCATGATTTTTATCGCGGCCTGAGCTGCCTCGCCGATGGTCAGTTCGGCGGTGGCCTGGCCGGTCGCCAGGTCGATCTTCCTGAGGTTTTTCAGTTTGGCGATGGCCGAACCTCCTTTTTCCCAGATGCTCGGCCTTTGATTGCCTGACAGGGGCAGCAGCTCCTTGCTCCGGGCGACGGTTCGTTGTGCCAACTGCAGATTGGCCATGGTTGGCGCGTCCACTTCAATCACTCTGCCTGGCTGCACCGGCAGATCGAAAAGCTGCGCATAGCTAAACAGGTCTGCTGCGGTATCTGACTGAGCTCCCTCGGCCGTCGTCGACTGCGCCAGCGCATCGTACTCACTGGCACGCCCGGTTTGCTTCAGATAACGCGCGGTCATGGCCAACTCCCGCTGAGCAGTGGACAGTTCCCCTCGTTGCTCGCTGAACGCATTGTCCAACACGCTGGAAAACTGTTCAGGCGTCAACAGCCCGTTCAATTCGGGTAAAAGCTCGATACTTTGCCTGAGTCTTTCTATGGCCAAGGGGCTTTCGCGCGCGTACGCGTATGAAACGTCTGGCTAATGCGTAAACACGCAATCTTTAAATCCCGCGCCATCGCACAATTCAAAATCCTTTGTTTCGACGATAGTGTTCCGGCGAACAACCGGCCTGGCGCTGAAACATCGCGGTAAAGGCCGAGGCCGTGCTGTAGCCCATATCGAAGGCGATTTCCTGGATGCTGCGTGAGCTGTCCAGAGCCTCGATCGAGGCAAGAAAGCGCAGGCGCTGGCGCCACTCGCCGAAACCCATGCCCAGTTCCCGCAGACATTGACGCGCCAGCGTCCGCTCGCTGATGTGCACGTGCGCGGCCCATTGCGCCTGCGTGCGGTTGTCACCTGGGGCCGCCTGCAACGCTTCAAGCACTGCCGACAACGCCGCGCTGCGGGCGTAGGGCAGATAGCCGTTGTGAACCGGCGCCTGGTGCAGTTGATCTATCAGCACTTCGGCCAGGCGCTGATCGGCAGCCAAGGCGGGGATTTTCACATCGCGCGCGGCGAAATCCTTGAGGATCGCCTTGAGAATGTCGCTGATCGCCAGCGTGCAGGCCTGCGCCGGCAACTCGCGACACACCTGGGGCGCCAGGCACACCGCGCGATAGTTGATTGGCTGATCACTGTAGAAACTGTGCTCGGTCTGCGGCGGCACCCAGATCGCATACTGGGGCGGAGACATGAAGCGGCTGCCGCCAACTTCCATGTGCAGCACACCATGGGCCGAATACTCCAGCGTGCCCCATGGGTGGCGGTGAGCGGCGGCATACAGGTGCGCGTCGAAATCGGCATAACGAAAGTACACCGGGGCGGGCAGTTCGCTGAAATCCAGCAGATCAATGTGTTTACGGCTCATGCTGTCCGGATTCAAGGGCAGGTTGTCTGAATGCAAGTATAGGCTTTGATCCAGACAGGCGGATAATCCCCCCTCATTAATGCTCTGGTTGTCCTCATGCAATACGCTTATCCCCTGCTGGCCATTTTCATCTGGGCCGGCAACACCGTAATCACCAAAATGTCGGCCGGGGCGATCTTCCCCGCCGAGATCGGCTTTTATCGCTGGCTGCTTGCCGGCCTGCTGTTCACCCCGTTCATGCTCAAGCCAGTGCTGCAGCATTGGCCGCTCATCCGCCCGAACCTGGGCAAGATCTTTGTCCTCGGCGTACTCGGCATGGCGGTGTATCAAAGCCTGGCGTACTTCGCCGCGAGCCTGACCTCAGCCACCAACATGGGCATCATCCTGTCGCTGATGCCGCTGATGTCACTGGCCATGGCCATCATCAGCCTCGGTCAGCGCCTGACCGCCGGGGCGCTGGTCGGAGCGCTGCTGTCATTTTCCGGGGTGCTGGTGGTGGTATCGTCCGGTAGCATGGCGACGCTGCTGGAGCATGGGCTCAACCTGGGGGATGCAATGATGCTGATCGCGACCCTCGCCTATGCGATCTACAGCACCCTGTTGAAAAAATGGCAACTGCGCCTGCCGCCCCTGGTGCTGCTCTACCTGCAAGTGCTGGTGGCGGTGGTGGTGCTGTTTCCGCTGTTCGTCGCCTCGCCGAAAACCGGCCTGACCCTCCACAATGTGCCCCTGGTGCTGTACGCCTGCCTGCTGGCCTCGATGGTTGCGCCCCTGGCCTGGATGCAGGCCGTGGTGCGCCTGGGGCCAAGCCGGACCACGCAGTTTTTCAACCTGCTGCCGTTGATCACCGCACTGATTGCCGCCGTGGTGCTGCACGAACAACTGGCGCTGTACCACCTGGTGGGTGGGGCGCTGACCCTGGGCGGGGTGATTGTGTGCGAACGCTGGACCCGGGTGCTGGGCCGCAGATGATCGGCTGAAGCTAGACGCCCGCCGCCTTCAACCGCTGCGCATGTTCGACAAACAGGCGCACCGGGTCCGCACCCTTGCCCACCAGCCCGAGCGACTGGTTGACGATGTCGAAGTGATCCAGCGGGAAATCATCACCGATGACCGTGCCCAGGTGCGAGCTGTAGCGCCCGACCATGCCGTCGCAGTGCCCGGCCTCGCGGACGAAGGTACGGGCAAACAGACGGCAACTACGGTTGGTGCCGTCGATCAGGTTGCCGCCACGATCGGTGATACCCGGCTGCAGGGTGCCCGACCACGAGTAATAACGCACACCATTGACCTCCTCGGGCCCCTGCCCGCCCCAAGTCTGCGGCAAGCCCTGTGGATAACATTGGTTGAACAGTGCCACCCCGGCGCTGGTCAGCGAGTTGTGGGAGGCGTGCACATCCACTGGCCATCGGCGCACGTGGTGGCCGGTCTCCAGCAATCCCATCAGCCAGGCGACGCCTTGTAACAGGGCACTCAGCAGCCGACCCTTGGCGCTCTCGGGCGGGTAGTGCTGGTGCAGGTAGTCCGCCAGCTCCGAGCCGTGGTTGGGACCGGCCACCGAGGTCACCGAGGCTACCAGGTCGGGGCGTTTGGCGGCGGCGTAGCGGGCGGTCAACGAGCCTTGGCTATGGCCGATCAGGTTGACCTTGCTGGCGCCGGTTTCCCGCAGGATCGCCTCGACCTGCAGCAACAACTCTTCGCCGCGCACCTCGTTGGAGTTGACCGGCGACACCTGCACCGCAATCACCTTGGCCCCGCCCCGCCGCAGCGCCGGGATGATCGCGTACCAGTATGGATACAGCACCAGGCGAACAAACCCGAGCATTCCCGGGACCAGCACCAAGGGGTAGCGAGTGGCAGTGTCTTGCGACATGGGCAAACATCCTTGTGATCGATGGGAAAGCCCGGGAGGGGATGCAAGACGTCGGCCATCACTATCGCCAGCCAGGATGACGCCTTCACGACCACTCTATGACATTCCCCCGCGCCCGCCTCAACCTCGTCATCGTGGCTCGCAACATCCGATAAAACTTTTCTCGCGGCCCATCACTCACACCTAAGGAGCACGCCAACAGAGCGTGATGCCGAGTGATCCGCCCGAGGAGATAGAGATGAGTGAGCAACAGTTGTCTGATATCAACACCCTGCGCCAGCGGGCGCGCACCCACGTCGAGAACGGCGCCGTGACCGAAGGCTATAGCGCCGACCGCGAGGAGGTGCTGCGCCTGCTCAATGAGTCGTTGGCCACTGAGTTGGTCTGCGTGCTGCGTTACAAACGTCACTACTTCATGGCCGATGGCCTGAAGGCTGCGGTGGCGGCCCAGGAGTTCCTCGAACACGCCACCCAGGAAGCAGAGCACGCCGACAAACTTGCCGAGCGTATCGTGCAACTGGGGGGTGAACCGGAATTCAATCCGGACCTGCTATCGAAAAACTCCCATGCGCAATACATCGCCGGCAATACCCTCAAGGAAATGGTCTACGAGGACTTGGTGGCCGAACGTATCGCCATCGACAGTTATCGCGAAATCATTCAGTACATTGGTGACAAGGACCCCACTACCCGCCGCCTGTTCGAAGATATCCTCGCCCAGGAAGAAGAACATGCCGACGACATGGCGGACTTGCTGAAGGACTTGTAGGCTCGCCTATTCAGCCTTGTTGTGCCGACTCACAACAAGGCTCCAACACTCGTCAAACCCGCAGATCAGTCCTTCACGGTCTTCGGCGCCTTGCCCGACTTCATCTGCTCCAGCAACGGTGCACACTGATTCGGTTCGCCACCACTGGGCGCCACCAGCGCCAGCAAACCGGCCGCCGGGCCGGCAATGACCCCCAGCGCCACCATCCCTGCGCCGCGCAGCATCAACGGCACGCCCTTGACCCCGGCATCCGGCTTGATGAACTTGCCGCGCACGTACAGCGGTGAACGCAAGGAGATCAACCGCCAGCCCTTGGACTCGGGGGTGATGGTCAGGTCCAGTTGTTCGCTGGCCATGTTCGCCGTGCCGTCGATGTAGATGATCGCGTTCTCCGTGTCGAACACAAACAGGCGCGTGGTCGCCAAACCGCTCTTGATCCCGAAGTCGGCAGCCGCACAGTTGATCTTCACTTCCTTGTCGCCAAAGATTTTGCCGACCAGGTAGTTGCCCACGTTCAACCCGGCCAGCTCCATCAGTTCACGGCTGATCGCGCCGTCGTTGATCAGCATCTTCAGATCGCCATTGGCGCTGCCCAGCAACGCCGCCACCGAGTTGCCACGCCCGGTTATGTCGGCATCGCCATTGAGTTCGCCGAAGCTGGTTTTCATCGGTTCAAAGGTCGGGAACAGTTGCTTGAGCTTGAAACCCCGCGCGCTCAGTTTGGCCCGGCCTTCCAGCGGCGTGGTCTGGCCGTTGAGGCGGATCTGCGCGTCCAGCTTGCCGCCCGCCACGCCAAAACGCAGTGGCTGCAGGTTGAGCTGGCCGTCATTGAGGATCACGTGGGCATACAGGTCATTGAATGGCAGTTTCTCGCTGTGGACGATGCGCTTGCCGGTGAATTCGACATCAGCGTCCATATCGCGCCAGCGTTCAGTGCGGAACTCCTCCACTGGCAGCACCTTGTCGGCCGGCTGTTTGCTGTCGCCGCCGCGGGCTTTTTGCTTGGCGTTGGAGTCGGCGCCGATCAGGGGCGCGAGGTCGGCGAACAGCAGTTGATTGGAGACCAGTGCGCCGCTGAGCTTGGGTCGTGGCTGGCTGGCCACGTAGGCCAGGTTGCCATGGATGTCGCTGCCGCCGATGGTGCCGTTGAAGTCTTCATAGCGGAACTTCGCCCCCTCCGGTGCCCGCAGGTTGGCGATCAAATGACCGTCGGTAGCATAGGGCGAGGAGTCCGGCAGGGTGATGCCGGTCAATGGGTAAAGGTTGCCCAGGCTGCTGCCCGCCAGTTTCAGGCGCAGGTCCAGCGCGCCGAGGTTAAGCGGATCGGTCAGGGTCCCGGCCAGTTCGACCCGAGTATCGGCAATCCGCACTTGGGCCTGCAGTGGAAAGGGCTTGGCGGCGTCCTGCAAGGCCAGCAGGCCGCCGATCTTGCCCTGGCCCGACAGCGCCTGGCCGTGGTACTGGCCTTTGACCTGCAGGGCAAACGCATAATCCTGCGGCGCCGCCCCCTGGTCCTGGGCTTTTTTCGCGGTCTTCTCGCCGACGATATCGCTGAACGCAATCGGCTTGCCCAGTGGGTCGATCAGCAGGTCGAGGCGGGTCTTGAGGCTTTGATCGTCCAGCGTCACGTGGCCCTTGTCGAAGCCAATCGCGCCGATATCCACCACCCAACTGGAAGGTTCGGCATTCGGGTCCTTGGGGTCGAAAGTGAAGGTCCAGTTGGCGCGCCCATCCGCCAGGCGCTGCAGCTGGGCATTGGGCTCGGTCAGGTCGATGCGCGGAATCACCACGCGCTGCGCCAGCAGGGCCAGCGGCGAGATCCGCAGCTCGACGCGCTTGAGGCTGACCATCTGCGGTTGTTTGGACCAGTGCGGGTTACCCAGGCTCAGGTCCTCGGCCACCACATGCGGCCATGGCACCCAGGCGCGCCAGCCACCCTCGTCGAGTTCGCGCTGCCACACCACCGACAGGTTGCCATTGATCGCAAAGGGCCGATGCAACTCCTCCGAGACCTTGGCATTGAGCGGCGGCTTGATCCGGTTCCAGTCGAAGAACGCGATGACCAACACCAACACGGCGATCAACAACACGAGGCTGGCAAAGACCCAGGCGAGAATTTTACGGGTGCGCGTCATTGCACAAAGCTCCTGATGACTGCTCGGCGCCCGGACCGCGACGCTCGATAAAAATCCTAGGCCATAAATCGACCACTATGAAAACTACGACTGGCAAATGGCCCGCAGGTTTAACCAAAAACCCGATTCAGCGCTAAATAGCCGCTTTTTTCCTGACCGAGTCGCCAGAATCCTGTTACCTGGGTCGCACTTTGACGGCGCACAAGCGGGTCGAAAATACCCAATCCGCTGCTGAAACGTTCCCCGCAAACCCGCGTTCTAGAGGCGCTCGGCAGAACAATCAATTCTGTTGATTATTACCATTGTCTTTATGAACTTTTATATCGACTTATCGAGAGTAGCATTGGCTCCGTACCCACTTTATCGCCCCCACACGGAGCAACCGACCATGAAACGCCAATTACTGCTGAGCCTGACCCTTTCCCTCCTCGCCGCTAACGCTTTTGCATTGCCAGCGGCCGAGCAAGCCACCCCACAAGCCAAAGCCGAACACTCGGTGTTCAGCCAGACCGTTGCCGAAGGTGGTTCCGACCGTCTGCTGGAACGCAACAAAATCGCCGCCGATGGCTACGACCGCACCCCACAAGGCCAGACCGTTGCCGAAGGCGGCCGTGATCGCCTGGAAGAGAAAGGCCTGGTTGAAGATGGCTACGACCGTACCCCACAAGGCCAAGTTGTTGCCGAAGGTGGTGGTGACCGTGTCATCGAACGCAACAGTGCAGTGAGCTGAGCCCATGGTGGCCCTGAAAAAAGCCCGATTCCCTGGAGTCGGGCTTTGACTTTGCGTCAACCGCAACGCCCCGCTACGCCCTTGCTGTCTCCTGCCACTGAAGTTCGACGCCAGCAAAGCTGATTTGCTAGAGTGCGCCGCTGTCCCTGATTAGAAGTCAGCCGCCTGATGCTGCCCCGCGCCGAACAGAAACAACAGACCCGCAATGCCCTGATGGACGCTGCCCGCCACCTGATGGAGTGCGGCCGAGGATTCGGCAGCCTGAGCCTGCGCGAAGTAGCGAAAACCGCCGGCATAGTCCCCACCGGCTTCTATCGGCATTTTGCCGATATGGACCAACTGGGCCTGGTGCTGGTCAGCGAAGTTGGCCAGACCTTCCGCGAGACCATTCGCCTGGTGCGCCACAACGAGTTCGTCATGGGCGGGATCATCGATGCCTCGGTGCGTATCTTCCTCGACGTGGTGGCCGCCAACCGCTCGCAATTCCTGTTCCTGGCCCGCGAGCAGTACGGTGGCTCCCTGCCGGTGCGCCTGGCCATTGGCCAATTGCGCGAGAACATCAGTGCCGACCTCGCAGCGGACCTGGCTTTGATGCCCAAGCTGCAACACCTTGACCTGGCCGGCCTGTCGGTGATGGCGGACCTGATCGTCAAGAGTGTATTCGCCACCCTGCCCGACATTATCGACCCCCCCCTCGAAGCACTGCCCGAGCATCTGACCCCACAGGCGAAGATCACCCAACAATTGCGCTTCATCTTTATCGGCCTCAAGCATTGGCAGGGGTTGGGCAGCACCGAATAAGCCCGCCGGGCCCCGTCGCCTGATCGCGCGACAAAAAGGTGCGTCCGCACGCCCTCGCGCACCAAACCACGCCACACCATCCCCCCTGGCCCCGCACCACTTTCTAGCATTCACGGGCTAGCCGAGGAAATTTCCTGCAACCATTCCTGTTGGCAAGCCCCTTGCTCTAAACCCTGCATTGTCCTTTGCCGGAAGTTTGCCATGCTGGTGATTCATCGCAGAATCGACCCTCAACCCCTCTGGGCCGCCGAGTTGCACCTGAACTTCGAGGCCCGCAGCAAAAGCCGCCTGCGCTGTTTCAGTGCCGCGGGGGAAGATGTCGGATTGTTTCTGGAGCGCGGCCAGCCACCCCTGTTCGACGGTGAATGCCTGAAGGCCGAGGACGGTCGCATCGTGCGGGTCTGCGCCCGCCCTGAACAACTGCTGCACGTCACCTGCGCCAACGCCTTTGAACTGACCCGCGCGGCCTATCACCTGGGTAATCGCCACGTCGCCCTGCAAGTGGGCGATGGCTGGCTGCGCCTGCTCGACGACTATGTGCTCAAGGCCATGCTCGAGCAGTTAGGCGCCCGCACCGTCAGTATCGAGGCGCCGTTCCAGCCGGAGCACGGTGCCTACGGTGGCGGCCATCACCATTCGCGCCACGGCGACGAAGACTTCAACTACGCCCCCAAACTGCATCAGTTCGGCGTACGCCTGTGAATCCCGCCTGGGCGCTGCTACGCCTGGCCAGTCCACAGTTGCCGATTGGCGGCTACAGCTATTCCCAAGGCCTGGAAATGGCAGTGGACAACGGCCGCGTCAGCGACCCGTCGACCGCCAGGCGCTGGATCAGCGACCAGTTGCTGCTCAACCTCGCACGCTTTGAAGCGCCCTTGCTGCTCGCCCACTGCAACGCTGCCGCCAGCGCAGACTGGCCGCAGTTGTCGAGCCTCTGTGAGCAGCACCGCGCCAGCCGCGAAACCCGCGAGCTGCACCAGGAAAGCCGGCAGATGGGCTACTCCCTGCAACAACTGCTCAGCGGCTTGCCGGAGTTGGACCCACCTGCCCGAGCGTTTCTCGAGCGCTGCCACGAGCCCCATCTGGCCCTGTGCTGGGCGCTGGCCGCCCGCGCTTGGCACATCGCCCCGCAGGACGCCCTGGCGGCCTGGCTGTGGAGCTGGCTGGAAAACCAGCTGGCGGTGCTGATGAAAACCCTGCCGCTGGGCCAGCAAGCGGCGCAGCGCCTGACCAGCCAATTGCTGCCGCTGCTGCAACAGGCGCAGCAGGACGCCAGCCGAATCAATCCCGAACACCTCGGCAGCGCCGCGTTCGGTCTATCCCTGGCGTGCATGGCCCATGAGCGCCAGTACAGCCGCCTGTTCCGTTCCTAGGGCCGGTCATTTTTGGAGAATCACATGAACACACAACCTCTGCGTGTCGGTATCGGCGGCCCGGTCGGCTCCGGCAAAACCGCCCTGACCCTGGCCCTGTGCCTGGCGCTGCGTGAGCGCTACAACCTGGCGGTGGTGACCAACGACATCTATACCCGCGAAGACGCCGATTTCCTGGTGCGCAACCAAGCGCTGGCCCCGGAGCGGATCATTGGCGTGGAGACCGGTGGCTGCCCGCACACGGCGATTCGCGAAGACGCCTCGATCAACCTGGAGGCGGTCGATCAACTGAACCGGCGCTTTCCGGGACTGGACCTGATCCTGGTGGAGTCCGGCGGCGACAACCTGTCGGCGACCTTCAGCCCCGAGCTGTCCGACCTGACCATCTACGTGATCGATGTTTCGGCGGGTGACAAGCTGCCGCGCAAGGGCGGGCCGGGGATTTGCAAGTCCGACCTGCTGGTGATCAACAAGATCGACCTGGCCCCACTGGTGGGCGCCTCTTTGAGCCTGATGGACAGCGACACCCAGCGCATGCGCAACGGCAAACCCTTTGTCTTCAGCAATCAGAAAACCGGCCAGGGCCTGGAACAGATCATTGCCTTCATTGAACGCCAGGGCCTGCTGACCGCGGCCTGACAGTTATCCACAAGACACTCGCAAAGGAAGCCTATCCATGACACTCAAACGCCTATTTGCCGCCGCGGCCCTGCTGCTCACCCCGGCCCTCGCTTTCGCTCACCCGGGCCATGGCGACAATGGCTTACTGGCCGGCATCAGCCATCCCATCGGCGGCCTCGATCACCTGCTGGCGATGCTCGCCGTCGGTTTGTGGGCTGCGCAACAACAAGGTGCCGCACGCTGGGCACTGCCCTGCACGTTCGTCGGCACCATGCTGCTGGGCGGATTTCTTGGGTTCGAGGGCTTGAGCCTGCCGGCCCTGGAAAGCGGCATTGCGGCCTCGGTGCTGGCGCTGGGCCTGGCGGTGGCGCTCGCGGTGCGACCAGCCCTGAGCCTGGCCGTTGGCGCGACCGCCCTGTTTGCCCTGTTCCACGGCGTGGCCCACGGCCTGGAGCTACCCGAGATGTCCAGCCCCTGGACCTACGCCGGCGGCTTCGTCATTGCCACCGCCAGCCTGCATGCTGCCGGGTACGCCCTGGTGCGCGTGTTGCCACAAGCCGCCGCGCCGCTGGTACGCCTGGCCGGTGCAGCATCGGCGGCGACCGGGGCCTGGCTGCTCGCGGGGTAAGGGGGGCAGCTGCTACCATGTCGCGCAAACACTCCTGCCGTGACGACGCCAGCCAATGCCCGATGCTCCCCGCTCCGCCTCCCAGCCTGAACTGACCGCACTGTTTGCCACTGTGCAGCAGCATTTTCGCGGCGTGATCGTGCCTCTGTGGCAGGGTCCGGGCTGGAATGCGCAGATGGCATTGCCCTACGAAGCCCTGGATGCCCGGCACCAGCCATTGCCGCCCCAGCGCTATCGGGCCATGGCCTGCGCGCGCCAGTTGTACCTGTTCGCCAGCCTGATCGGTGAAGTGCCGGCGGCCGAGGAGCGGGCTGCGGCGCTGTTCCGTTCGTTGCAACAGCACTTTCATGATAGCGAGCATGGCGGCTGGTTCTACAGCATCGACCCCCAGGGTGCACCGCTGGATCAGCGCAAGGACCTCTACACCCACGCCTTCATCCTCTTCGCCTGCGCCCATTACTGGGCCAAGGTGCGTGAGCCGCTGGTGGAGTCGGTGCTCAACGCCGCCCTGCAGGTGCTGGCCCAGCACTTCGCCACTGGCAACGGCCTGTACGAAGCGAGCCTGGACCGCAACTGGTCGTCACTCGGCGCAGGCCCCCTGCAAAACCCGCTGATGCACCTGGCCGAAGCCTTCCTGGCCACCCTGGCGGTGCGCGAGGACCTGGCCGTCGAGGCGACACTCAAGGCGTTGTGCGCCGCCATGCAGCAGCACTTCATCGACCCGCAGCACGGGGTGATGATGGAGAAGCCGCTGGGGGCTGTGGATAACTGGTTTGAGCCGGGGCATCAGTTCGAATGGTTTTTCCTGCTGGACGCTTCGCCGACCCTGCGCGGCTCGGCGCTGCATGCTTCGCTGGACCGCGCCTTCGCCTTCACCGAACAACGGGGGGTGGAGCCGCAGACTGGGGCCGTCGCCGCCATGCTCGACCTGGTGGAGGGTCAACAGCCGCGCGATGCCACCCAGCGCATCTGGGCCCAGGCCGAATACCTGCGTGCCCTGACCTTGCGCCCGGCCAGCCAGGCTGCGCTGTTGCACCAGTTACAAGCCTTGCAGCAACGTTTCCTGCACGCCGGCGGCTGGCACGAATGCCTGGACGCCAGCGGTACCGTCAGCCGCCAGGATATGCCGTCGACCACGCCCTACCACCTGGCGACCTGTTATCGCGGGTTGGCTGAGTATCTGGGTTGAGCTAAACACCGCTTTCGCGACAAATCGCCTCGGTCGTCAGCCAGCAATCCACTTCGGATCAGCGGTAAAGCTGATGGTCAGCCATCGCGCGGCATCCGGCTTGCCCAATTGCGCCGAAATCTGCTCACGCAGGGCATCCAGCGTCGCCACGCCCTCCAGCCGGTAATCCACCGGCAACACCACGTGAATCTCGATAAACCGCGCCCGCCCGTGTTTCTGCACGTAGCTGACATAGTCGGCAAAACCGTGCTCGGCCTTGGCCGCGTCCATTACCTGGCGCACCTTGTCATCCAGTTGATCAGGGGCAATCCCCAGCACATCGCGCAGCGCCGGGCGCAGGATCTTCCAGGCCGGCGCCAGCATGCTCAAGGCCAGCAGGATCAGGATCAGCGGGTCGACGTACAGCGCCCATTGGCCATACCCCTGGGTCTTGAGCAGCAGCGCCGTGAGAAAGCTCACCAGCAAGCCCACCGATAGCATTGCATCCACCAGCCAGCTGATGTTGTCGAACTGGATCAACGTGGACTTGAGCGCGCGATTGCGCTGACGGATGTAGAAGAAATAGGCGAACTCGACAACGGTAAACACCGCCGCATAGACGATCACCAAACCCAACTCGATCTCGCGGCCACCGTTGATGATGCCGAACACACCGTTGAGAAAGGCGTAGATCGCAATCAGCAGCAGGAAGCTGCCTTCAATCAACAGCACCATGGGCTCCAGGTGCCAGAAACCGAACTGGAAACGCTGATTGCTTTGCTTGGCGATCAGCTTGGCGGTGATCAACATCAGGACCTTGATGAAGGTCGCGATCAACGAAAAGAAACCATCGAACAGGATGGATTGGGACCCGGAAACAAAACCCGTGACGATCCCGGCGATCGCCACGGCCAACATCAGGACGGTCGATTGCTTGAGCAGTGCCTGCTCACCTCGGTTACTCACATGGCCTCCTTGTGAACCCGGACAACCGCGACATGCGGTGGGGGTTTCAACAAGGAGTGTACCTTATGCCCTGTTTTGGCCGAATCGGCGCCTGCGTCTTACCCCTTGGCGTTACGATCAATCGCAAAGCCACCCCAGGTCTGGCTCACGGGCATCAGTTCCAGGCGGTTGATGTTGATGTGCGCCGGCGCGTTGAGCACCCAGAAGATGGTGTCGGCAATGTCTTGCGGCTGGATCGGCTCAGCCCCGGCATAGGTCGCGTCGTAGCGCGCCTGGTCGCCAGCAAAGCGCACCAGCGAGAACTCGCTTTCGCACAGGCCCGGCTCGATGTTGCTGACACGCACGCCAGTGCCCTGCAGATCGCACCGCAGGTTCAACGAGAACTGTTTGACGAAAGCCTTGCTCGCGCCATACACGTGGCTGCCCGGGTACGGGTAGTTGCCGGCGATGGAGCCCAGGTTGATGATCCCGGCGCCACGACCGTGGGCGATCAGGCGGGGCAACAACAGACGCGTGCTGTACATCAGGCCCTTGATGTTGGTGTCGACCATGGTGTCCCAATCGTCGAGGTCGCACTTGGGTGCCGGGTCCACGCCCAGGGCGAGGCCGGCGTTGTTGATCAGCCCGCGCAGCGTGGCAAAGGACGGCGGCAGGTTGGCAATGGCCGCTTCCATCGCCTGGCGATCCCGCACATCGAGCACCAGGCCATGGACCTCGGTCTGCTTCGACAATTCGGCGCACAGGGCATTCAGACGCTCTTCACGACGCCCCGTCAGCACCAGTTTCCAGCCAGCCTCGGCAAAACGACGGGCGCAGGCTTCACCAAAACCGGATGTGGCGCCGGTAATAAACAGGGTGTTGGACATCGTGCTCTCCTGGATTGGGCTGATCCACAGCCTTGAAATCGATTAACTAGCGGCAGCATGCCCGGCCACGTTCCGAGGGGCAACCTCGGGTTTTCTGGACAAAAAACAACCAACTCGGCCGAGCCCTTGTGGACCGTGGCCCGCAGCCAACTGCACGCACCTTATCCACAGCCCCGTCCACAATCTTTGGGGGCAAGTGCAAAAGCCTGGGCACCGCTATCCACAAGGCTTTGCGGGCAGATTGAAAAGTTTTTTGCTTGACCGAGGCCGCCCCACGTGTCGCCCTCCCGGGTTGAACCCGACCGGCCGGTCAAATTGGCGATGGCTTCAAGCCAGCAAATTCGCTGCTTTGCGAAGTCTTTCCAGAGTTTAACCACAGACTTATCCACAGGCTGCGAGGGCGATTTTCGCCTGCATCCGGCGGCCAATAAAAAGGTTGACAATCCAGGCTCACGGCCATGCAAAAGCCGCTGTACAAAAATCAACCACAAGCTTGCAAGCCACGTAAACAAAGGCCCGCAGCGAGTTGCACCCACGTTACCCACAGCCAGTTCCACAGCAAACGGGGACAAGTCAAAACTGTGGAAAAACAGCCATTTGCAGCGTCTTTATGTCGCGCTTTGACAGCTGTTGAATATTGTTTTCCACATTTTCCGTTTAACCCCGAAAGTCCACGATCACGCCTCCAAAACAACAAAAAAAACGCCCTGAAGGCCGGAGCCGTCAGGGCGCTGGTTTGCCGCTTGCCGGTCTAGTGACCGCCAAGGTAAGCGTTGCGCACCTCTTCGTTCACCAGCAGCTCCTTGCCGGTACCGGTCAGGCGGATCTGCCCGTTGACCATCACATAGGCGCGATCCGACAGGCGCAGGGCATGGTTGGCGTTCTGCTCGACCAGGAAAATGGTCATGCCGGTCTTGGCCAGCTCGCGCAAGGTGGCGAAGATCTGCTTCACCACGATCGGCGCCAGCCCCAGGCTCGGCTCATCGAGCAACAACAGCTTGGGCCGGCTCATCAAGGCACGCGCAATGGCGAGCATCTGCTGCTCGCCACCGGACATGGTCATGGCCCGCTGGGTCCGACGCTCCTTGAGTCGCGGGAACAGCTCGAACATGCGCTGCATGTCTTCGCTGGCGTACTTGTCGCCGATGGGAATGGTGCCCATCAGCAGGTTTTCCTCGACGGTCATGTCGGGGAATACCCGCCGTCCTTCCGGCGACTGCGCGATGCCGTTGGAGGCGATGTAGTGGGACGACTTGTGGGTGATATCCACCCCCTGGTAGATGATCTGCCCGTCAGCGGCCCGGGGCTGGCCGAAGATCGACATCAGCAGGGTCGATTTACCGGCACCGTTGGACCCGATCAGGCTCACGGTTTCGCCTTCGTTGATGTGCAGCGAGACTTTTTTCAGGGCCTGGATTGGCCCGTAGAACACGTCCAGCTCCTTGAGTTCGAGAATCGGTTGGCTCATACCAGCTCCTCTTCATCGGCACCCAGGTAGGCGGCGATCACTTTCGGGTCGTTGCGAATGGCTTCGGGTCCGCCCTCGGCGATCACGTTGCCGTGGTCCAGCACCACGATGTGGTCGGAAATGCTCATTACCATGCCCATGTCGTGTTCAATCAGCACCACGGTCAGATCGTGCTCGTCGCGCAGCAGCCGGATCATCGCGCTCAGCGCTTCGGTTTCCTGAGGGTTGAGACCGGCGGCCGGTTCGTCGAGGCAGATGATCTGCGGCCGCGTGCACATGGCCCGGGCGATTTCCAGGCGGCGCTGCTGGCCGTAGGACAGTTCACCGGCCAAGCGGTTGGCGCAGTCCACCAGGTCAACCACTTCCAGCCAATAGAACGCGCAGTCCAGCGCATCGCTTTCGGCCTTGCGGTAGCCCTTGGTGTTGAGGATCCCAGCCAGCAGGCTGCGGTTGACCCACATGTGCTGGGCCACCAGCAGGTTTTCCAGCACCGACATTTCCTTGAACAGGCGAATGTTCTGGAACGTGCGCGCCAGGCCGGCGCGGTTCACCAGGTGAGTGCCACCGAACATCTTGTAGTACAGCCGGCTGGCGAAATTTTTCGGCGAGACGAAATCGCTGGCCTTGAAGGACTCGCCCAGCAACTGGATGACGTTGGTAGCCTGGCCACGGGTATTGAGTTCGATCTTGCCGCCGGAGGCCTTGTAGAAGCCGGTCAGGCAGTTGAACACGGTGGTCTTGCCGGCACCGTTGGGGCCGATCAGGGCAAAGATCGAGTTGCGATGGACCTTGAGGCTGACGTCACTGAGGGCCTTGATGCCGCCGAAGTGCATCATCAGTTTTTCTACCGAGAGT
Source organism: Pseudomonas sp. Irchel 3H3 (assembly GCF_900187635.1). NCBI lineage: Bacteria > Pseudomonadati > Pseudomonadota > Gammaproteobacteria > Pseudomonadales > Pseudomonadaceae > Pseudomonas > Pseudomonas sp. Irchel 3H3. The sequence continues at coordinate 18,093 of NZ_FYEC01000017.1, forward strand.
ACGACTTCACTCATGGCGCTGCCCTCTTTCATACGCAATGGCACCTTTACGTGGAGTCACACCGGTACGGCTGATCCGAATCAGGCCGCGCGGTCGCCAGATCATCATCAACACCATCAGGATGCCGAACAGCAGCACCCGGTACTCGGCGAAGCCGCGCAGCAGCTCCGGGGCCACGGTCAGCACGAACGCGGCGATCACCACGCCGATGGTCGAACCCATGCCGCCGAGCACCACGATCGCCAGGATCAGTGCCGACTCAAAGAAGGTGAACGAGGTCGGGTTGACGAAGCCCTGGTAGGTGGCAAAGAACACCCCGGCCAGGCCCGCGGTCGAGGCACCGATGGTGAACGCCGAGAGCTTCACCAGCACGTGGTTCAGGCCCATGGAACGGCAGGCGATTTCATCTTCGCGCAAGGCCTCCCAGGCGCGGCCGACCGGCATGCGGGTCAGGCGGTGCTTGATGTACAGCACTGCCAGCACCACCAGGAACAGCACGGCGTAGATGAAGTAGTACTTCACGTCCGGGTTGTAGGCAATGCCGAAGAACTCATGGAACGGCACCCCACCCTCTTTGGCGCGCTTGCCGAACTCCAGGCCGAAGAAGGTTGGCAGCGGTGCAGCCATGCCGTTCGGACCGCCCGTCAGCGACAGCCAGTTGTTGAGGATCAGGCGAATGATTTCACCAAAGCCCAGGGTCACGATGGCCAGGTAGTCGCCGTGCAGGCGCAGCACCGGGAAACCGAGGATGCAGCCGGCCAACGCGGCCGTGATCGCCGCCAGTGGCAGCACCGTCCAGAAACCCAGCCCCAGGTATTGATAACCCAGCGCCAGGCCATAGGCACCGATGGCGTAGAAGGCCACGTAGCCCAGGTCGAGCAGCCCTGCCAGGCCAACCACGATGTTCAGGCCCAAGCCCAGCAGCACGTAGATCAGGCCCAGGATCACTACGCCCAGCAAGTAGGAGTTGGAGAAGAACGGGAAGACCACGGCGATGACGATCAACAGCGGGATGATCCAGCGCAGCCGCGACTTGTAGTCCGGCGCCAGCACGTGCACGCCGGAGCCGGTGGACTCGAAACCTTCGAGGATCCGCCGGCCCTTGGGCGACTGCAGGAACAGGCTCAGGGCGAAACGTCCGGCCATGACCACGGCAATGATCCAGGCAACGCGCTTGGGTTCCAGGTTGAAGCTGTAGCCATCCAGCACGACCCCGACAATGGGGCCAAAGACGATCAGGGCAATCAGGCCGGCAAGAATCGCGTCGACCACACTTTCTTTGACATCAATGGATTTTTTATGGGTTGAAGACATCGCTTACACCTTCGACACAAGAGGACGGCCGAGCAGGCCTTGGGGCCGAAAGACCAGAACAAGCACCAGCAGCGAGAAGCTGAAGACGTCCTTGTAGTCCGAGTTGACCAGACCGGAGAACAACGACTCGGAAATGCCCAGGATGATTCCGCCGAGCATCGCCCCGGGCAGTGAGCCGATACCGCCCAGGACCGCTGCGGTGAAGGCCTTGATGCCGATGACGAAGCCTGCGTAGAAGTCGAAGGTGCCGTAGTTCATGGTGATCAGCACGCCGGCCAGGGCCGCCATCGCTGCACCGATGATGAACACGTAGGAAATCACCCGGTCGGTGTTGATCCCCAGGATCGAGGCCATCTTGCGGTCTTGCTGGGTGGCACGGCACATGCGGCCGAGCTTGGTGTACTTGATGACGTAGGTCAGCAGCGCCATGCCGGCGAATGCCGCGACCAGGATGAAGATCTTGGTGTAGGTCAGTTGCACGAACCCGTCACCGATGTCCACGCGCCAGGCACCGGTCAGCAGTGTCGGAACCCCTTGTTGGCGGGCGCCTTGGCTGATTTGTGCATAGTTTTGCAGGATCAGGGAAATACCGATGGCACTGATCAACGGTGCCAGGCGGGTCGAGTTGCGCAGCGGTTTGTAGGCGACACGCTCGATGACCCAGCCATACACCCCGGTAACGATGATGGTGAAGATCAACGTGCCGAGCATCAACAGCGGGAAGGATTCGATACCGAAGTAAGCCAGCAGTGCCAGACTGATTGCCGCGAGGTAAGCGGAAATCATGTAAACCTCGCCGTGGGCGAAGTTGATCATGCCAATGATGCCATAGACCATTGTGTAGCCGATGGCGATCAGGCCATAGACCGACCCGAGGGTCAGGCCATTGACCAGTTGCTGCAGGAAAATACCATCCATAACGCTATCTCACGCAGTGAGAACCCGCACCCTTGTCGGGGTGCGGTTCTTCTAAGGAAAATACAGATTTACGTCGCAGTAATGTCAGACAGGCCACCGCAGCCCCCTTGTGGGAGCTGGCTTGCCAGCGATAGCGGTAGATCATTCAACAGAGTTGTCGACTGTCAGGCCGTCATCGCGGGCAAGCCCGCTCCCACAGGGAATGTGGCGTCCGCTTGATCAAGTGCCGTTATTTCTGTTTTTCCAGCTGGTGATATTTACCGTCCTTGTCCCACTGGTAGACCACGTAGTCGGAGACTTTCAGGTCGCCCTTGGCGTCCCAGGTCTTCTCGCCCATCACGGTCTTGACCGGGTTGGCCTTGAGCCACTTGGCGGCGTCTTCGCCTTTGTTCGACTTGGCGCCGTTGAAGCCTGCCGCCAGGGCCTGGACCGAAGCGTAGGCGTACAGGGTGTAGCCTTCAGGCTCGGTGCCGGCCTTGCGGAAGGCATCCACGACCGTCTTGCTCTCTGGCAGCATGCGTGGGTCGGCGCCGAAGGTCATCAGCACGCCGTCGACGTATTGCGGGCCGCCAGCGGTGGTGACCAACTCGTCGGTGACGATGCCGTCATCGGACATGAACTTGACGTCTTTCAGGCCTTCGGTACGCAGTTGCTTGACCAGTGGACCGGCTTCCGGGTGCAGGCCGCCGAAATACACCACGTCGGCACCGGCCGCGCGGATCTTGGTGACCACGGCGCTGAAGTCTTTTTCGCCGCGGGTCAGGCCTTCATACAGCACCGGCGTTACGCCGCGCTTTACCAACTGGGCCTTGGTTGCGTCCGCCAGGCCCTGGCCGTAGGTGTCCTTGTCGTGCAGCACTACGACTTTTTTGCCCTTGAGCACATCGACGATGTAGTCGCCGGCCACGATGCCTTGCTGGTCGTCACGCCCGCACATACGGAACATGGCGCTCAGGCCGCGCTCGGTGACCTGTGGGTTGGTGGAACCCGGGGTGATCGCGATGATCCCGGCTTCGTCGTAGATTTCCGAGGCTGGAATGGTCGAGGAGGAGCAGAAGTGACCGACCACGCCGGCAACTTTCTGGTTGGTGAGGTCCTTGGCGACCGTCACTGCCTGTTTTGGCTCGCAGGCGTCATCGCCCTTGACCAGTACGATCTTCTCGCCATTCACGCCGCCTGCGGCGTTCACGGCGTCGGCCGCTGCCTGTGCACCCTTCATGTACTGCTCGCCAAATGCCGCGTTGGCGCCCGTCATCGGACCCGCTACACCGATCTTGAGGTCGGCCTGAGCAAACGCAGAAACACCCAACGCAGCAGCCACTGCGAGGGCCAGAAAGCCTTTCTTGTAAAACGTCTGGGACATGAGGTGGTGCTCCAAGGTTTTTTTTAGTTGGCACTGCAACTTCACTGAATGCTCAGAGCAAGGGCCGTGCCATCGGTTTTTTATTCTTGAGCAAGTCGCTGCCTTATTGTTTTTTCGACAGTTTTGGGCCCATTTTCATTGGGCGTGCAACCGTCTAGATCGCAGAAGGTGAAACCGTTATTTTTTAAGGGTGAAACCTTCGCGTGCCACCATTGCAACCGTCAGCAGAAACGACGTGCAACCAACCTGTAACAGCCCGCGTCACCGAACTGCACACTGCTGGTGCGGGACTGCTACAACCCGCACCATTACAGGCTAGACGTTACCGCCGAAAGTGCCGCGCCCAAGGGCAAATTCCCTTGTTTAAATGACAATCCGCAGGCACTGGCCCGCGTGATAGAGGGAGAACCCGGTTTCGTACAGGCAACTGCGCAAACCCACGCCCAGCACTGGCTGCATGGGTGCGAAGGGAATCGGCAAGGCTTGCGGATCGCCGTGGCACAGGTAGTCGGCGAAGGCTTTGCCGACCACGGTACCGGTGGTCACTCCACGGCCGTTGTAGCCAGTGACGGCGACCAGGCCGGGTGCTGGCTCGAACAGGCGCATCAGATGATCGGGGGTAAAGGCGATGCAGCCGGTCCAGGTGCACTCCCAGTCCACCGGCTTGAGGTAGGGGAAATAGTGTTGCTGCACACGATCGGCCCAGGCCTTGAGGAACCAGGCGGGCTTGCGGTTGCCATTGCCCAGGCTGCCGAGCAACAGGCGACCGTCCTGGTCACGGCGAATGCTGCTCAGGACCTGGCGGGTGTCCCAGGAGCCCTGGCCGCCTGGCAGGATCTGCTGCGCGGCTTCTTCGGTCAGGGGCGCCGAGGCGACCTGGTAGTAGTAACCCGGGAAAAAGTTACGCCGCAGCTCGGTCCAGTCACCCTCGGTGTAGGCGTTGGAAGCGATCACTACCTGTTCGGCGAGAACCGCGCCCTCGGCGGTGTGTACTGCCCACAGCTGGCCCTGGCGCTCCAGCCGGGTCACCGCTGAGTGGTCGAACAACTGGCCACCCAGGTCGGCGGCGGCCTTGGCCAGGCCACTGGTGTAGGCCATTGGATTGAGTGTGCCAGCGCGGCGATCAAGCAGCGCGGCGGCGATTTTCCTGGTCCCGGTGGCTTGCTCGCAGGCCGCTCCGGTCAACAGTTCGACCGGGGCGCCGCGACGTTTCCATTGCGCTTCGCGGCTGCGCAGATCGGTTTCGCCAGTACGGTTGTGGGCCATGTGCAGCGTGCCCTCACGGCGCAACTGGCAGTCGATGCGGTACTTGTCGATCAGGCTGAACACCAGCGCGGGGGCCGCGCCGAGCATACGATTGAGCTGGCTGCCGACGACTTCGCCAAAACCCTCTTCAATCTCGTCCGGGGGAATCCACATGCCGGCGTTCACCAGCCCGACGTTGCGCCCCGAACCGCCCTGGCCGCAGCGCTGAGCCTCAAGTACACAGACGCTCTTGCCCTGTTCCAGCAAATGCACGGCCGCCGATAAGCCGGTGAAGCCGGCGCCGATCACGCAGACATCGGCCCGCACCTCGCCCTTGAGCGCCGCCCGGTCAGGCCGTTGCGGCGTCAGTTTTTCCCATAAGCATTCTTCGCGTAACGGCATTGCAAGCTCCTGTCGGAGCAGCTACGAGCCGCAAGCTACAAGCCGCAAGCCAGTTTGCTTGAAGCTCGCAGCTTGTAGCTGGCCGCTGCTTAATCGAACGTGATGCCCTGGGCCAACGGCAGTTCCAGCGAGTAGTTGACGGTGTTGGTCTGGCGTCGCATGTAACCGCGCCACGCATCGGAGCCCGACTCGCGGCCGCCGCCGGTTTCTTTCTCGCCGCCAAACGCGCCGCCGATTTCCGCACCGCTCGGGCCGATGTTGACGTTGGCGATCCCGCAATCGCTGCCCACCGCCGACATGAACTGCTCGGCTTCACGTACGTCAGTGGTGAAGATGCACGACGACAGGCCTTGCGGTACAGCGTTGTTGAGGCGCAGCGCTTCGGCGAAGTCGTTATAGCCAACCACGTAGAGGATCGGCGCGAAGGTTTCGCTGCACACCACGTCGCTTTGCTCGGGCATTTCGACGATGGCTGGCGAGACGTAGTAGGCGTTGGGGAACTGCGACTCGAGCTGGCGCTTACCGCCGAATACTCGGCCGCCTTCACTCAGGGCCTGCTCCAGGGCGTCCTGCATGTTGTCGAAACTGTGTTTGTCGATCAGTGGCCCGACCAGGTTGCCTTCCAGCGGATGGCCAATGCGCACCTTGGAATAGGCGGCCTTGAGACGGGTGACGATCTCTTCCTTGACCGATTCGTGGGCAATCAGCCGGCGCAAGGTGGTGCAGCGCTGGCCAGCAGTGCCGACGGCACTGAACAGGATGGCCCGGACCGCCATGTCCAGGTCGGCGCTTGGGCCGAGGATCATCGCGTTGTTGCCACCGAGTTCGAGAATGCTGCGGGCGAAACGGGCGGCGATCTTCGGCGCCACTTCGCGGCCCATGCGGGTACTGCCGGTGGCACTGATCAGGGCTACACGCGGGTCGTCCACCAGCGCTTCACCGGCATCGCGGCCGCCGATGATCACCTGGCTGAGGTAGGGCGGTGCATCACTGAAATTCTTCAGCACTCGTTCGAACAGCGCCTGGCAGGCCAGTGCGGTGAGTGGGGTTTTCTCCGACGGCTTCCAGATCACCGGGTTGCCGCACACCAGCGCCAGCGTGGTGTTCCAGGCCCAGACCGCGACCGGGAAGTTGAACGCACTGATCACCCCGACCACGCCCAGCGGATGCCAGGTTTCACGCATGTGGTGGCCCGGGCGCTCGGAGGCGATGGTCAAGCCATAAAGTTGGCGGGACAAACCGACGGCGAAGTCGCAGATGTCGATCATTTCCTGCACTTCACCCAGACCTTCCTGAGTGATCTTGCCGGCTTCCCAGGACACCAGCTCGCCCAGGTCGGCCTTGTATTCACGCAGGACCTCACCGAACTGGCGCACCAGCTCACCGCGGCGCGGCGCTGGCACCTTGCGCCACAATTCGAATGCATGCTCGGCACGACTGACCTGCTGCTCGACTTCGGCGGCACCTTCCCAGTTCACCGAGGCCATCTGGCTGCCATCGACTGGTGAATGCACGGGCTGTTTGCCATTCTGGTACAGGGCCGGGTTTACCCCCAAACGATCAAGCAATGCGGCAACCATGGGTCACTCCTCAAGCAAAAAACGGAAAGTTCGCAGCCGCAGCAAGTCGGCTGATCAGGCCTGTAGTTGTAGCGCTACACAGACGAGCCAACAAACGACGATTAGGCGAGATATCATTCCGTTTATTCATGCAACGCGTTGCAACAAGAACAAAGGGACCACCCATGCTGAATAAACGCCACTTGCCATCGATCACTGCCCTGCAGTGCTTTGAAGCGGTCACCCGCCACCTGAGCTTCACCCGCGCCGCCGAAGAGTTGAACCTGACTCAGAGCGCAGTGAGCAAACAGGTGGCGCAACTGGAAGAGCTGTTGCAGCACCTGCTGTTTCGCCGGGTCCGGCGGCGCCTGCAAATGACCCCGGCTGGGGATCTGTACCTGGTTGAAGTCCGAAAAATCCTTACCCAGGTCGAAATGTCGACCCACTACCTGCGCTCCTACGGTGGCGAGACAGAAGTCTTGCGGGTGTCCACCCCGCCTACTTTTGGTGCCCGCTGGCTGGTGCCTCGCCTCAAGGGTTGGCGCCTGCGCCATCCGCAGATTCATCTGGACCTGTGCAGCGAACAGGAAGCCGACGACCTGCTGCAAGGCCGTGCCGACCTGGCGTTCTACTTCGGCCAGGGCTCTCGACCGGGCACTGAGTGCCTGAAACTGTTCGGCGAAGAACTGGTCCCGGTGTGTGCGCCCGGCAGCCTGCCGGACCACCCCTTCACGGACCCGACCCAGCTCACCGACCTGGTGTTGCTGCAAAATGCCTCGCGGCCCCAGGCCTGGCACGACTGGTTCGACTGCCAGGGTTACCAGACCGAACACAGCTACCACGGGCCACGCTTCGAGACGTTCTACATGTGCATCCGCGCCGCGCAAGTCGGCTGTGGCGTGGCCCTGTTGCCGCGTTTCCTGGTGGCAGAAGAACTGGCCGACGGCAAGCTGGTCATTCCCTGGCAGCATGCAATGCCCAGCAGTGACGCCTATTACCTGGCCTACCCGGAACACTCGGCGGAGGTGCCCAAGGTCCGGGATTTTGTGAAGTGGATGCTGGAGCAGATCGATACCCCGGCAGCCAACTGATGAGGGCCGCTCCAACAATGGATAGGCGTCGTCCAAAAAATCACTGGCAATCACCACTGCCGATATGCGCCACTACGCCCACTCAATGAAACTGCGTTAAAGGCTGCGGCCAGCCTGGAGATCCCCGTTATGAGCGAGAGTGTGTTTGCCGATCGCATCGTGCAGAACCTGCTCGACACCGACTTCTACAAGCTGACCATGATGCAGGCGGTGCTGCACAACTACCCTAACGTTGAAGTCGAATGGGAGTTTCGCTGCCGCAACAGCGAAGACCTGCGCCCTTACCTGGCGGAAATCCGTTTTCAGATCGAGCGCCTGGCCGAGTTGAGCCTGAGTGCCGACCAGTTGGGTTTCCTGGAGCGCATCAGCTTCATGAAGCCGGACTTTCTGCGTTTTCTCGGGCTGTTCCGCTTCAATCTGCGCTACATCCACACCGGCATCGAACAGGGCGAATTGTTCATCCGCCTGCGCGGGCCATGGCTGCATGTGATTTTGTTCGAGGTGCCGTTGCTGGCGATTGTCAGCGAGGTGCGCAACCGCTATCGCTACCGCGAAGTGGTGCTCGAGCAAGCCCGCGAGCAGCTGTATCGCAAGTTCGACTGGCTGAGTGCCAACGCCAGCAGCGAGGAGTTGTCCGAGTTGCAGGTCGCGGATTTCGGCACCCGTCGCCGGTTTTCCTACCGGGTCCAGGAAGAAGTGGTCAACGTGCTCAAGCACGACTTCCCGGGGCGCTTCGTCGGCACCAGCAACGTGCACCTGTCCCGGGAAATCGACATGAAACCGCTGGGCACCATGGCCCACGAGTGGATCATGGCCCACCAGCAACTCGGCCCAAGGCTGATCGACAGCCAGAGCGCCGCCCTCGATTGCTGGGTCCGCGAATACCGTGGCCTGCTCGGCATTGCCCTGACCGACTGCATCACCACCGATGCATTCCTCAATGATTTCGACCTGTACTTCGCCAAGCTGTTCGACGGCCTGCGCCACGACTCCGGGGACCCGATCCTGTGGGCGGAAAAAGCCATCGCCCACTATCACAAGCTCGGCATCGAGCCGATGAGCAAGACTCTGGTGTTCTCCGACAGCCTGACGCTGCCCCGCTCACTGGAGATCTTCCGGGCGTTGCGCGGGCGGATCAATGTCAGCTTTGGCATCGGAACCAACCTGACCTGTGACATTCCCGGTGTCGAACCCATGAGCATCGTGCTTAAAATGGCCGCCTGCAACGGCCAGCCCGTCGCCAAGATTTCCGACGAGCCTGGCAAGACCCACTGCAAGGATCCGAATTTCGTCGCCTATTTGCGACATGTGTTTCAAGTACCTGCCGCCCTATCTGGCAATTCAAGCAAGGAGTGAATTCATGCAAGCCGTACAGCGTGAGATTGCTGAACAGCTCAAGGTCCAACCGCCCTTCGCCGACCAGGCTGCCCTGGAAGCGGAAATCGTGCGGCGGATCGCTTTCATCCAGAACTGCCTGGTCAATTCCGGGCTCAAGAGCCTGGTGCTGGGCATCAGTGGTGGCGTCGACTCGCTGACCGCAGGCCTGCTGGCCCAACGCGCCATGCGTGAACTGCGCGAGCGCAGCGGTGATGCGGGCTACAAATTCATCGCCGTGCGCCTGCCGTACGAAACCCAGTTCGATGAACACGAAGCCCAGGCGTCGGTGGACTTCATCGCACCCGATGAGCGCCACACGGTCAACATCGGTCCGGCGGTCAAGGCACTGGCCAGTGAGGTCGCGGCCTTTGAAGGCAAACATGCGGTGTCGGTGGATTTCGTGCTGGGCAATACCAAGGCCCGCATGCGCATGGTTGCCCAATACACCATCGCCGGCGCCGCCCACGGCCTGGTGATTGGCACTGACCACGCCGCCGAAGCGGTGATGGGCTTTTTCACCAAGTTCGGTGACGGCGCCTGTGACCTCGCGCCCCTCAGCGGCCTGGTGAAAAACCAGGTACGGGCCATCGCCCGACACTTCGGCGCGCCTGAGTCACTGGTGGAAAAAGTCCCTACCGCCGACCTCGAAGACCTGTCGCCGGGTAAACCGGACGAAGCCTCCCATGGCGTCACCTACAGCGAGATCGATGCCTTCCTGCACGGTGAGCCGGTGCGTGAAGAAGCATTCCGGATCATTTGCGACACCTATAGAAAGACCCATCACAAGCGGGTGATGCCGTTTGCTCCGTGATTGACCAGGGTCTGTAGCGCGGTCAAACGCCAGGCACAAAAAAAGCGTCCCACCGGGTAATGCTGATCAGTTAAGGAGAAACGACCACCTATGTGGGAGCGAGCTTGCTCGCGATGGACGTGAACGATAACGCGTGAATGGATAAACACGCGGCGCTTTCAAGTTCATCGCGAGCAAGCTCGCTCCCACAATGGTCGGCGTCGCTTAACTGATCGGCATTAGTGCCAGAGGGACGCTTTTTTATCGGCTTAAAAGGCTTACTTCAGGGTAATGGTGCCTTTCATCATCGAGATGTGGCCAGGGAACGAGCAGAAGAAGCCGTATTTTTGCGCAGCGTCGAGTTTCGACACGTCAAAGGTCACGGAGTCTTTCTCGCCAGCACCGATGATCTTGGTGTGGGCGATCACGCGGGTATCGCCTTCCTTGAGGTAGTTCTTGTCGATGCCGGCAGCCAGGCCATCGGTGGCGATCGGCTGCATGTCAGCTTCAGTGCTGATCACCAGGTTGTGGCCCATGACGTTCTTCGGCAGGCTGCCGGAGTGGGTCAGCTCGACGGTGAATGTTTTGCAGCTCTTGTCGATTTCAATGGCCTTGGTGTTGAAGGACATCTGGTCAGTGGAATCAACGGTGACCTTGCATTCGGCAGCCATCAGTTGGCTGCTAGCCAGTGTCAGCAGGGATACCGCAACAAGTTTGGCAAACATGGTGAATCTCCAAGGCAGGGTTAAAAAATCCATATCTTGTAAAGACTGCCTGAAATTTCCGGAAGTTCCTATGACCTGAATCAAGAATTGTATACAACTTTCGAGCTATGACACTCATCGAAACAATCTACCAGCCAGACAGCCCGCGCCAGCCTAAGATCGGTCCATTGTTGCCGCCAATGGAGTGTCCGTCATGTCCCTCAATAGCCTGTTGTGCAGTTTGCTCGCCGCCTACGCCTGTGGTGCCAGTGGCACATTTGATGAGGCCCGCCGCGCGGATTAATCTTGGAGCAACCCGGTGCCAGCCATTACTCTGCGCTCGTCACTGATCACGGAGGAAGGCATGTCTTTAACATCTGTTTGTGTGTTTTGCGGCGCCAGCACCGGTACCGACCCGGCCTATCGAGAGGCCGCGATTGCCCTGGGCCAGGAACTGGCTCGGCGCAAGCTGACGCTGGTGTACGGCGGTGGCGCGGTCGGCTTGATGGGGATTGTTGCCGACGCCGCACTGGCGGCCGGTGGCGAAGTGATCGGAATCATTCCCGAAAGCCTGAAAAACAAGGAAATCGGCCACAACGGCCTGACTCGCCTGGAAGTGGTCGACGGCATGCACGCCCGCAAGGCGCGCATGGCAGAACTGAGCGACGCCTTTATCGCCCTGCCCGGCGGCCTGGGCACCTTCGAGGAACTGTTCGAAGTCTGGACCTGGGGTCAGCTCGGCTACCACGGCAAACCGCTGGGTCTGCTGGAAGTGAATGGTTTCTACAGCAAACTCACTGCATTTCTTGATCATGTCGTCGGTGAAGGCTTCGTTCGCGGCCAGCACCGTGACATGCTGCAAACGAGCGAATCGCCGCAGGATCTGCTGGATGCACTGGATGCCTGGCAGCCGGTGGTCAGCCCCAAATGGGACGGGCAAAAACCCGATTAACCCTTGGTCCCGGTTTAAAGGCAGAATACGCGCCGCTCAACCTCACCTTCGACCCCAGAGGATCGCCCATGGCTAAACCTAATTACTCCTTCGCCAAGCGTCAAAGAGACTTGGCCAAAGAGCAGAAGAAAGAGGAAAAGTTGCAACGCAAGAAAGCGGCTGCCGATGAAGAGGCCGGCGCACTGAACCAGGATGCAGAAGGCGAAGTGACTGCCGAAGACGCTGTAGAAACACCGAAAGAGCAGGCGCCAGACGCCTGAGCCCCACCGGACAGTGTCCCGCCTATCTTCTGTAGGAGCTGGCCAGCCAGCTCCTACGGCGGACCGCGCTAGTCCATCGGCAAGACCGTCACCCGCACTTCCGGGTCATGGCTGCCGCCCCCCAGAATCACCCCACGCAACGGCGACACATCGGAAAAATCCCGGCCCCAGGCCAGGGTGATGTGCTCCAGCGCCGGCTGGACATTGTTGGTCGGATCAAAATCCACCCACCCCACTACCGGACAGAACACCGACACCCAGGCATGGGACGCATCGGCGCCGATCAGCCGCGCCTGCCCGGGAGGTGGTTGCGTCAGCAGATAGCCACTGACGTAACGCGCCGCCAATCCCCTGGAACGCACACACGCCAGCATCAGGTGCGCAAAGTCCTGGCACACCCCCCGCCGCCGCTCCAGCACCTCCACCAGCGGAGTTGCGACCTGCGTGGCCTCGGCGTCGAAGGTGAACTCGCTGAAGATCTTCTGCATCAACGCCTGTACCCCCAGCATCAGCGGCCGCCGCGGCGCAAAACAGCTTTCGGAGAATTCGACGAAGGGGCTCTTCAAGTGCACATACGGCGACTCGAAGCGATAACGACACGCCTGCAGCACCTGGTCGGCGACTGACTGGCCACTGTAGGTCAGCGCACTGCGGGTCGCCTCCCAGGCCGGCGACTGCTGGAAGTCCGGCAATGCCCGGGCCAGCACCTCGACCGTCAGCCGGGCATTAACCTGCAACTCATCGTGGGGTCGCTCGAATGCCAGGCGGGTCAGCGGGTTGCCGAACACGTCCAGCTCATCGCGACGGGTCGTCGGTGATGGGCTGATCAGCAACTGCTGCTCGGTGCAGCGCTGCCAGGTACAGGGCCGCGGCCACAAATGGGCCAACTGCTGGGCCAGGGAAACCGGGCTGTCGTAGCGATAATGGGTGTCGTGGAGAATCTGATAGCGGGCACTTTTCACACGGACACCGTACGTTGGCTGACATCGTCGACATGGGCGAAATGCCGCAAGGCCAGGCGATCGGACACCTGGTTGCTGACATCGGCGACCTCCTGCAGCAAGTCCGCCAGGCCATCGAGGGCGGCGCGCACACTGCTGTCACCGAAAAGCGGGTTTTCCAGGCAGCCAAGGTCAAACCCGGCCAGGCGCTCCACCAACAGTGGCAAGGCCGCCTCGGCAGGCGCAGCGAAGTCGTGGTTCAAGCGCTTCAGGGAGCGGCTCACCAGTTTCAACTGGAACAACACCGCATGGGGGTTCTGTTCATCGAGCAACAACAGGTCCAGTACCGGGATCAACTGCGCCACGGCCAGGTAACGGGAGCGGTAGGTGATGCTGCTGTTACCCAATTCGAGCAACCATTCCAGGCCCGCCTGATCGAACGCCCCGGCGCCACGCAGAAAGCCCGCAAGGCTGCTGCTCAAGAACTGCAAACGCTCGATGCGCCGGCCGATCATCAAGAAGCGCCAGCCTTCGTCGCGGGTCATGTCGTCCAGGGCAAACCCTGACAACGCGGCCAGCGACATCACCAGTCGGTTGAGAAAATCCAGCAACTCGCCAAAATCCGCGGCCTCGGTCGAAAGCGCCATGGCTTCGCGCTGCAACTCCACCAACGCCTGCCAGTTCTCGCGCGACAGCTTGCCGCGCACCTGGGACGCTGCCCACTGCAAGCGCTGCAGGTTGGCGCGCAGGCTGAACGACCAGTCGGCACCGAGCAAGGCGGCGAGCAGGCGCTCGGGCAATTCGCCCTCCTCGGGCAGCAGCATCAGGCTTTCCCCCAGCTCGACAGCCGCTTGCAGGGCCTGCGGATCGTCGCCGTCGACATAACGCGCAAGCATGATGCGCAGCAAACGCGCGCTGTCATCGCAGCGCTCGCAATAACGGCCGAACCAGAACAGGTTTTCCACCACCCGCGACGGCAGGTACGGATCGCGCCGCACCAGGTCGTGCACGCCGAGGGTTCGCTGGGCTTTCCATTGTTCGCCGACGGGGGCTCGCTCGCCCAGCACCCAGGTGTCTTTGCTCGCACCGCCACGCTGCATCGAGACCACTTCGGCATCCGCCTCGGCGGCCACCCGGGTCAGGCCACCGGGCAATACCCGATAGCCGTCGCGACTGGCCACCGCATACACCCGCATGCCGATGGCCCGTGGCTGCAACTGACCGGTTTCGGCCTGCCACACTGGCGCCTGGGACAGCTGGGCCAGTTCTTGCGCCACATAGGCATAGGGTCGCGCACGCATGCGCTGTATCAGATCAACGCGCTGTTTTTCACTCAGGTCGCGGCCAAACACCGGGATAAAACTCTGCGAGGGAAAGGCCGGCTTGATCAGCAGCTCGGGGAGTTTCGCCAGCGCTTGCTCCAGCACCGGTGGTTCGCCGCACCACCAGGTGGCAATGGACGGCAGGAGCAGTTCCTCACCGAACAGGTATTGATTGATCTTCGGTAGAAACCCCAACAGGCCTGGCGATTCCAAAACACCGCTGCCCAGGGCGTTGGCCACCAGCACCCGGCCCTGGCGCACCGCATCGAGCAATCCTGGAACGCCGAGGGCCGAGTCGGTGCGCAGCTCCAACGGGTCGCAGAAGTCATCGTCGAGCCGGCGCATGATCGCGTGAACCCGGCGCAGGCCACTCAGGGTCTTGAGGTAGACGGTGGCATCCCGCACCGTCAGGTCACCGCCTTCGACCAGTGGATAACCCAGTTGGCGGGCCAGGTACAGGTGCTCGAAATAGCTCTCGTTGAATCGCCCCGGGGTCAACAGCACCACCAGCGGCACTTCCTCGGCGCTGGGTGCCTGGCGGGCCAGGGTTTCCTGCAGGGTCCGGAAGAACCCCGCCAGGTGTTGCACTTGCAGGTCGCGATAGAGTTCGGGAAACGCGCGGGACACGATGGTGCGGTTTTCCAGCGCATAACCGGCGCCAGACGGTGCCTGGGTGCGGTCCGCGGTGACCCACCAGCGCCCGTCGGGGGTGCGCGCCAGGTCCACTGCATACAGGTGCAGGAAGGTGCCGGCAGGCGGCTGGATCCCCTGGCACGGCCACAGGAAATTGTTATGGCCAAACACCAGTTCCGCCGGCAGCAGGCCCTCGGCAATCAGGCGCTGCGGGCCATACAGATCCGCCAGCACCGCGTTGAGCAGCCGCGCACGCTGGGCGATACCGGCCGACAGGTGCTGCCACTCCTCAGCGGCGATCACGTGGGGCAACAGGTCCAGCTCCCAGGGGCGGTCGGCGCCCTTGGGGTCGGCGTAGACATTGTAAGTGACGCCGTTTTCCTGGATCTGTCGCGCCAGCAACGCCTGACGCTGTACCAATTGTGCAGGCGAACTGCGCTGCACCTGCTCGAACAGGCGCCGCCAATGCGTGCGCACGGCACCGCTGTCGTCGAGCAGTTCGTGGTAGGTGCCCGCCGTGAGCGGGTAACGGTCTAGCAGGTCAGGCATGGAACGCTCGGCAGGCTCAGGAAAAAATCAGGTTAGCGCATAACTATGGCAGGTCTGTTATTGGCTGGTCTGCGCAAACCGGCGCAAATCCAGGGTCATGGGCAACTCATCATTGATAGTCAGGGTCGGGACCTGAAGGGGTCCCGGGCTGTGGCCGAGCCGGAAAAACCGTGCCATGCGCCGGCTCTCGGCTTCGTTGGCGTTGACCGGCAGGCTGTCGTAATTGCGCCCTCCCGGATGGGCAACGTGGTATTGGCAGCCCCCCAGGGAGCGCTGCATCCAGGTGTCGAGCAGGTCGAACACCAAGGGCGCATGCACCCCGATGGTTGGCTGCAGGCAGTTGGCGGGCTGCCAGGCGCGGAACCGCACGCCGGCGACAAACTCGCCGACCCGACCGGTCGGCTGCAGCGGTACCGCAACCCCATTGCAGGTCAGCACATAGCGCTGCGGAGCCAGCCCCGTGAGCTTGACCTGCAGGCGCTCCAGGGACGAGTCGACATAACGCACCGTACCTCCCGTTGCGCCCTCCTCGCCCAGCACATGCCAGGGCTCCAGCGCCTGGCGCAGCTCCAGCTCGATGCCGCTGACCGCATAATCGCCGACCTTGGGAAAACGGAACTCCAGGTGGGCGGCGAACCATTCGGCGCGCAACGCATACCCGGCGGCGTTGAGATCCACCAGCACATCGGCAAAGTCCTGCTCGATAAAGTGCGGCAGCAGGAACCGGTCATGCAGCTCCGTCCCCCAGCGCGCCAGCTTGGCCGGCGCATAGGGCTCGCGCCAGAAGCGCGCCACCAGGGCCCGCAGCAACAGTTGCTGGACCAGGCTCATACGCGCATGGGGCGGCATCTCGAAGGCCCGCAACTCCAGCAGGCCCAGGCGTCCGGTCGCACCGTCCGGCGAATAGAGTTTGTCGATACAGAACTCGGCGCGGTGGGTGTTGCCGGTGACATCGATCAACAGGTTGCGCAGCAGGCGATCCACCAGCCAGGGGGCACAGGCCTCGCCCGGTGGCGGCATTTGCGCGAAGGCGATTTCCAGCTCGTACAAGGCATCGTTGCGCGCCTCGTCGACCCGCGGCGCCTGGGACGTTGGACCGATGAACAGGCCGGAAAACAGGTAGGACAAGGACGGGTGGTTGTGCCAGTAGCTGATCAGGCTGCGCAGCAGGTCCGGACGCCGCAGAAAGGGTGAGTCAGCCGGAGTCGCGCCACCCAGTACAAAATGGTTACCGCCGCCGGTGCCGGTGTGGCGGCCGTCGATCATGAATTTTTCGCTGGTCAGGCGGGTCTGGCGGGCCTCCTCGTAAAGGAGCTCGGTGCGCTCTACCAGCTCATCCCAAGTGGCGGACGGCTGCACGTTGACCTCGATCACGCCTGGGTCCGGGGTCACCCGGAAATTGCTCAGGCGCGGATCACTGGGCGGTTCATAACCCTCCAGCAACACCGGGCAATGCAGTTCCTGGGCGGTGGCCTCAATGGCGCTGACCAGCTCCAGGTAATCCTCGAGCCGCGCAAGCGGCGGCATGAACAGGTACAAGCGCCCTTCCCGGGCCTCGGCGCAGAACGCGGTGCGGGTCAGCCAGTCGGCCGACTCGTCGAGAGCCGGCACGCGCTCCTCGGCCTCCGCGGGCGTAGCGTGGGCCGCCAACTGCGCGGTGCCCGGCAGTGCTGGGAAGTCCTGGTTGGGGTCCTGCGGGTGAATGAACGGATACTCCGCGGCTTTTACCCAAGGCTGGGAGCCCAGTGGCAATCGATAGCCCAGGGGGGAATCGCCGGGAATCAACCGGCAATGCTCATCGCGCAGGTACCAGCGCCCGCTTTGCCACTGGTCGCCCTGGGCGGTGCGCGCCAGCGGCAAGACCTGGCCAATCACCTTGTCCAGGCCCTGGCTGAAGACCTTGCGCAGCCGCGCACGCTCCAGCGGCTGGTCCAGGCGCGGGTCTTCGGCGCTGACGTTCAGCGGCAAGTTGCCTTCGCGCCACAGGTAATAGAAATGATCTTCGTAAGCCGGGAATACAAAACGCGCAGGCAATTTCAAGCGCTCGGCGACACTCGCCAGAAAGCGCCCAGCCAACGCGCCATCTGCGCCGTAGTCCTGCTGCTCATCGGCGATCAACGCACTGTTGTGCCAGACCGGTACGCCATCACGCCGCCAGTAGCAGTTCAGCGACCAGCGCGGCAGTTGTTCGCCGGGGTACCACTTGCCCTGGCCGAAATGCACCAGGCCTTTGGGCGCGTAATGCTTGCGCAGGCGCTGGAACAGCTCGGCAGATAGCCGACGTTTGTCCGGGCCGAGCGCGGCGGTGTTCCATTCGGCGCCATCCGGGTCGTCGATCGAAACGAAGGTCGGCTCGCCGCCCATGGTCAGCCGCACATCGCCGGCCTGCAGGTCGCCGTCGATCTGCCGGCCCAGGGTCTGGATGGCCTGCCACTGCTCCTCGGTGTAGGGCTTGGTGACCCGGGGCGCTTCCCAGATCCGCTCCACCGACATTTCATGGCTGAACTCACACTCACAAGGTTCAACCAAGCCGCTGATTGGGGCCGCAGAGGACGGATCGGGACTACAGGCCAACGGAATATGTCCTTCACCGGCAAACAGCCCAGAGGTGGCGTCCAGGCCGATCCAGCCCGCACCCGGCAGGTAGACTTCGCACCAGGCGTGCAAGTCGGTGAAATCCACTTCGGTGCCGGACGGCCCGTCGAGGCTCTTCACGTCCGCCGTGAGCTGGATCAGGTAACCCGAGACAAAACGCGCTGCCAGCCCGAGGTTGCGCAGCAGCTGCACCAGCAACCAGGCCGAGTCGCGGCATGAACCGGATGCGTGCTCCAGGGTGTATTCCGGGGTCTGGACCCCGGGCTCCATGCGAATCAGGTAACCGATGTCTTCGCTCAGGCGCTGGTTGAGGGCCACCAGGAAATCCACGGCCGGCAGCGGTGTGCGCTCGATACCCTGCAGATAAGCCTTGAGCCTGGGGGTCAGCGGCAGGGTTTCGAGGTACGGCGCCAGTTCCTTGCGTTCATCCGCGGCGTAGGCGAACGGGATGTGCTCGGCGTAGGGCTCGAGGAAAAAATCGAACGGGTTGAACACCGCCATTTCGGCCAGCAAGTCGACTTCGATGCGCAGTTGCTCAGTCTTTTCCGGGAACACCAAGCGCGCCAGGTAGTTGCCCTGGGGGTCTTGCTGCCAGTTGATGAAGTGCTGCTCGGGCAACACTTTCAGCGAATAAGAGAGGATCCGCGTGCGGCTATGGGCCGCCGGGCGCAGGCGCACGATCTGCGGGCCGAGTTCGACGGCGCGGTCGTAGCGGTAGTGCGTGACGTGGTGCAATGCGACATGAATCGACACGGCGTGCCTCCTGCGAGCCTAAAGCGTACCGGGCACCGCGCAAGACTTATGCCATACAGCAGCGCTGGCGCTTTCTCCGGTTGCTTGAGGCAGTACAGCACCAAAATCGGGCGCTGCAGGAAAATGGTTTGGCGCAGGTGCACGTAAATGTGGCGATCCGTCAGAAATTGGTTGGCAGTTCCGGCCTCTTCGCGGGCAAGCCCGCTCCCACAAGGATCGCTGCGAATGCAATAAAGCAGACAACCTCCAACACTGTGGGAGCGGGCTTGCCCGCGATGAGGCCAGCAGCTCCAGTACATTTCCCAAGCCTGAAATGCAGAACGCCAACCCGAAGGTTGGCGTTCTGTTCAGCGGGGGCGCGGCTTAGCGCGGCACAACCGGCTTGCGCGCAGGTTTCGGGCCCTTGCCTTTGGCCGCATCCTTACGCTCCTTGGCCGCCTGCTGGTTACGGGCGAACGCCGCAGCCTTGGCCTGTTCACGCTTGTCCCACGGATTGCCACCATCACTGGCACGCGGCGGCAGGCCGGTATGCTGGGTGAGGATCTTGGTGGTCTTTTCCGTCGCCGCCACTTTATGGCTGCCAGCCGGCGTCGAGTTCTTGCGACGGGCACTCTGGTAGCTGTCGCTAGCCGGCTGGTGCAGCGGAATCAACTGGTTCTTGCCCGGCCCGATCAGGTCGGCGCGGCCCATGCGGGTCAGCGCTTCACGCAGCATTGGCCAGCCTTTCGGGTCGTGGTAACGCAAGAACGCCTTGTGCAGGCGACGCTGCTCCTCGCTCTTGACGATGGTCACGCCGTCGCTCTTGTAGGTGACCTTGCGCAGCGGGTTCTTGCCCGAGTGGTACATGGCGGTGGCCGTGGCCATCGGCGACGGGTAGAACGCCTGTACCTGGTCGGCGCGGAATCCGTTGCCCTTGAGCCACAGGGCCAGGTTCATCATGTCTTCGTCGGTGGTGCCCGGGTGGGCCGCGATGAAGTACGGAATCAGGTACTGCTCCTTGCCCGCTTCCTTGGTGTACTTCTCGAACATGCGCTTGAACTTGTCATAGCTGCCGATGCCCGGTTTCATCATCTGGTTGAGCGGACCTTCCTCGGTGTGTTCCGGGGCGATCTTCAGGTAACCACCGACGTGGTGGGTCACCAGTTCCTTGACGTACTCAGGCGACTCGACCGCCAGGTCGTAACGCAGGCCCGAGGCGATCAGGATCTTCTTCACACCCGGCAAGGCGCGTGCGCTGCGATACAGCTGGATCAGCGACGAGTGGTCGGTATTGAGGTTCGGGCAGATGCCCGGGAACACGCAGGATGGCTTGCGGCACGCGGATTCGATTTCCGGGCTCTTGCAGGCGATGCGGTACATGTTCGCGGTCGGCCCGCCAAGGTCGGAAATGACCCCGGTGAAACCCGGCACTTTGTCGCGGATCTCTTCGATTTCGCGAATGATCGACTCTTCGGAACGGTTCTGGATGATCCGGCCTTCGTGCTCGGTAATCGAGCAGAAGGTGCAGCCACCGAAGCAGCCACGCATGATGTTGACCGAGAAGCGGATCATGTCGTAAGCCGGGATCTTCTCCTTGCCGTACGCCGGGTGCGGGACACGGGCGTAGGGCATGCCGAACACGTAGTCCATTTCTTCGGTGGTCATCGGAATCGGCGGCGGGTTGAACCAGACGTCGACTTCGCCATGCTTCTGCACCAGCGCACGGGCGTTGCCCGGGTTGGTTTCCAGGTGCAATACCCGGTTGGCGTGGGCGTAGAGCACCGCGTCACCACGGACTTTTTCCACCGATGGCAGGCGAATCACGGTCTTGTCGCGGGTCATGCGCGGGCTGGCCAGGATCTGCACGACTTTAGCTTCGCTCGGATCCTCGACTGGCCCTTTTTCCTGCTCGATGGCGCAGGCTTGGGTGTCCTGGGTGTTGACATACGGGTTGATGATCTTGTCGACCTTGCCCGGACGGTCGATGCGCGTGGAATCGACTTCGTACCAGCCTGCAGGCGTGTCACGACGAATGAACGCAGTACCGCGCACGTCGGTGATGTCTTCGATCTTGTGTCCGTAGGACAGGCGCTGGGCGACTTCGACAATGGCCCGCTCGGCGTTGCCGTACAGCAGGATGTCGGCGCAGGCGTCGATCAGGATCGAGTTGCGCACCCGGTCCTGCCAGTAATCGTAGTGGGCGATGCGGCGCAGGGAAGCTTCGATGCCACCGAGCACGATCGGCACATTCTTGTAGGCTTCCTTGCAGCGCTGGCTGTACACCAGGCTTGCGCGATCCGGACGTTTGCCGGCCATGCCACCTGGGGTGTAGGCGTCGTCGGAACGGATCTTCTTGTCGGCGGTGTAGCGGTTGATCATCGAGTCCATGTTGCCGGCCGCGACACCGAAGAACAGGTTCGGCTCGCCGAGCTTCATGAAATCGTCTTTGGACTGCCAGTTCGGCTGGGCAATGATCCCGACGCGAAAGCCCTGGGACTCCAGCAGCCGGCCGATGATGGCCATGCCGAACGATGGGTGGTCGACGTACGCATCACCGGTAACGATGATGATGTCGCAGGAATCCCAGCCAAGCTGATCCATCTCCTCCCTGCTCATCGGCAGGAATGGCGCAGGACCGAAACATTCGGCCCAGTACTTGGGATAGTCAAATAACGGCTTGGCTGTTTGCATGACGGTGACCGGTGTTGAGATGAAAAATCGCGGGCGCGGAATATAGCACAAATTTTGACCAATTCCGACGGTTATGGTCGGAAATTACGGCGACCCAATCGCGGGCAAGCCCGCTCCCACAGGGATCACACTAACCCTGTGGGAGCGGGCTTGCCCGCGATGAGGCCCTTTCAGGCACTACACAACTTACTCGTCGTCGAAATTGTAGCTGCCCGGCGCGAGGTTTTCGAAGCGCGTGTACTTGCCGATGAACGCCAGTCGTGAGGTGCCGATCGGGCCGTTACGCTGCTTGCCGATGATGATTTCGGCGATGCCCTTGTGCTCGGTTTCCGGGTGATACACCTCGTCCCGGTAAACGAACATGATCACGTCGGCATCCTGCTCGATCGCTCCGGATTCCCGCAAGTCGGAGTTGATTGGCCGTTTGTTCGGTCGTTGCTCCAGGGAGCGGTTGAGCTGGGACAACGCCACTACCGGGCAGTTGAATTCCTTGGCCAGGGCCTTCAAGGAACGGGAAATCTCGGAAATCTCGTTGGTCCGGTTGTCGCCACCCGACCCCGGGATCTGCATCAGCTGCAGGTAGTCGATCATGATCAGCGCGACGTCACCGTGCTCACGCACCAGTCGGCGGGTCCGCGCGCGCATTTCCGAAGGGCTGATACCGGCCGTATCGTCGATGAACAGCTTGCGGTCGTTGAGCAGGTTGACCGCCGAGGTCAGGCGCGGCCAATCGTCGTCGTCCAGGCGACCGGCCCGGACCTTGGTCTGGTCGATACGGCCCAGGGACGACAACATACGCATGATCAGCGATTCGCCTGGCATCTCGAGGGAGTAGACCAGTACGCACTTGTCGCTGCGCAACACGGCGTTTTCCACCAGGTTCATCGCAAAGGTGGTTTTACCCATGGACGGACGGCCAGCGACGATGATCAAGTCAGCCGGTTGCAGGCCGCTGGTTTTCTCGTCGAGGTCGGTGTAGCCGGTGGACAGGCCGGTGATGGCGTTGTCAGTGTTGAACAGGGTGTCGATGCGATCGATGGCCTTGGTCAGCAGGTCATTCACGCTCACCGGGCCGCCGGTTTTAGGCCGGGCCTCGGCGATCTGGAAGATCTGCCGTTCGGCTTCGTCGAGAATCTCTTCAGCCGTACGCCCTTCGGGATTGAAGGCGCTGTCGGCAATTTCGGTGGCGATGCCGATCAACTGCCGCAATGTTGCCCGGGCACGAACGATCTGGGCGTAGGCCTTGATGTTAGCGACCGACGGGGTATTTTTCGCCAGCTCACCCAGATAACCGAGACCTCCCACCTGGGAGGTCTGGCCTTCCTTGTCGAGCTGTTCGGCAAGAGTCACCACGTCGATCGGTGAGTTCTGGTCCGCCAGCTTGGCAATCGCACGGAAAATCAGGCGGTGGTCATGACGATAGAAATCACCGTCCGAGACCTGATCGAGCACGCGTTCCCAGGCGTTGTTGTCCAGCATCAGACCACCGAGTACAGCCTGTTCGGCCTCGATGGAATGGGGCGGCACTTTCAACGCGGCGGTTTGCAGATCGTATTGCTCAGGAGCGGAGATATCGTTCATGGCCACTTGGAATTAGGGGATCGTAGAAAAACAAAAGGCACGACCTGTAAACAGGATCGTGCCCGATGTTAACTGGCTGACACGCGAGGTGCCAGTCAGTTAGGTGCTGCTTAAGCTGCTACCACGACAACGCGTACGGTGGCTTCAACTTCAGCGTGCAGGTGCACGGCTACGTCGAATTCACCTACGTTGCGGATGGTGCCGTTCGGCAGACGAACTTCGCTTTTTGCAACTTCAACGCCAGAGGCGGTCAGTGCATCAGCGATGTCGTGAGTACCGATCGAACCGAACAGCTTGCCTTCGTCACCGGCGGTGGCAGTGATAGTCACTTCCAGCTCAGCCAGTTGGGCAGCGCGGCTTTCAGCCGAAGCTTTTTTGTCTGCAGCCAGTTTTTCCAGCTCAGCACGACGCTCTTCGAACGCAGCCAGGTTGGCAGCGGTCGCAGCGGTAGCTTTGCCGTAAGGCAGCAGGTAGTTACGGCCGTAACCAGCCTTAACGTTCACTTTGTCGCCCAGGTTGCCCAGGTTGGCGACTTTTTCCAGAAGGATCAGTTGCATGTGAAAATCCTCTTAACTTTTAACCTTCACCGTTCGCGTTATCGACGTCTTTCGGCGTCAAACGACCGCGAAAATCAATCAGGCTGTCGACAATGGCCAGGACCACCAGCAACGGATAGATCAGCTGCATAAACAGCAACAGCGTTACGTACAACCCCACCAGCCAAAACTTGGCCAGTCGCTTTTCAGCCACCAGCCCATGAATCAAGGCCAGCCCGGCGAACACCAGCGGTACGCTGCACAACGGCGTCAACATGGCCATCTGGGTACCGAAATTCGGCCCCAGAAGCATGCACGCCAGCAGCAACATCGCCGGCCCCAGCGGGATTCGGATGGCGCGAAACTCGCGACCAAAACCACCGGGGTTGTACAACAACGCCTGCCAGTAGCGCCCGACAATCAGGCTCAGCACACTGACGATTTGCAACAAGGCCGCTATCAGGCCAGTCAGGACCGGTGCAATCAGGGCGGCGAGACGCGCTCGCTCCTCTACCGACAATTGCTGGTAGAGGTCACCGAGGGCCAGCGGCAGGATCTTGACCAGTTCCTGTGCCAGCATCTCGATGTGGGGACGGTAAACCGCACCCAGCACCACCGAAAACACCACTCCCATCGCTACGCTGACCAGCAGCGTGCGGTTCCAGGACTCACTTGCGCGTAAAACCAACGCAAGGCCCGAAGATCCCAGCAGCACCATGAGTGCCCGTGGATCATCGGAATACAGCCACCAAATCAAGGCTGGCAGCATCCCCAGAGCAAGGACGCCCAAGGCGTCCTTCAATCCGCGCCGCAGCAGCACCAGGCTCCCTGCGGCAGCACCCAACCAATACAACAACGGCAATGCCGCGCATCCGGCCACTACGAGAGTGGCCTGCATACGGCCGCGCATGATGAACTCAGCTATGGCACGCATGCATTCAATCCCTTACTACGTGTCGACTGCCCGGTCTCAGCGGCCGTGGCTGTCGGTGTAGGCCAGCAGGGCCAGGAAGCGGGCGCGCTTGATAGCGGTGGCCAGCTGACGCTGATAACGTGCTTTGGTACCGGTGATGCGGCTTGGAACGATTTTGCCGGTCTCGGATACGTAGGCTTTCAGAGTGTTGAGATCTTTGTAATCGATCTCTTTCACGTCTTCAGCGGTGAAGCGGCAGAATTTACGACGACGGAAGAAACGTGCCATTTGATAGGCTCCTTAAAAGGTCCGTGGATTACTCGTCAGCGTTATCGCTGTTGTCGCTGTCATCACTATCAGCGCTTTCGGCGCCTTCGTGCTCAGGACGGTCGCGACGCTCACGGCGCTCACTGCGGTTTTCTTCAGCCTTGAGCATCTCGGATTGGCCGGTAACGGCTTCTTCGCGACGGATGACCAGGTTACGGATCACTGCATCGTTGTAGCGGAAGTTGTCTTCCAGCTCGGCCAGGGCCTTGCCAGTGCACTCAACGTTCAGCATCACGTAGTGAGCCTTGTGAACATTGTTGATTGCGTAGGCCAGTTGACGACGGCCCCAATCTTCCAGACGGTGGATTTTGCCGCCGTCTTCTTCGATCAGCTTGGTGTAACGCTCAACCATGCCGCCGACTTGCTCGCTTTGATCCGGGTGGACCAAAAAGATGATTTCGTAATGACGCATGAATGCTCCTTACGGGTTGTAGCCTGCCGCTCAAAAGCGGTCAGACAAGGAGTGAATGACACTTATGGACTTGCTTGCGATAGACACATGCGTGCCTGCCGTCACAGCAAGGGGCGCAATTGTAGAGAAGGGACAGGAGAGGTGCAAGGTTATTGGTGAATATTTGAACAGTTCGTTCGCATGCGCATTTGCGCGACACCACAAACCCCTGTAGGAGCGAGCTTGCTCGCGATGAGGGCGCAATATTCAACATTGATGCCGAATGTTGCACCGCTATCGCGAGCAAGCTCGCTCCTACAGGGAACACAACCGGGTCAGGACTTTTTGCCGGTCCCTGCAGCTTTTACGCTGCGCTGACGCTGGGCTTCGAACAGGCAGACACCTGTGGCCACGGACACGTTGAGGCTGCTGACGCTGCCGGTCATCGGCAAGTGCACCAGGTAGTCGCACAGGTCACGGGTCAGGCGACGCATGCCGCTGCCTTCGGCGCCCATGATCAGGATCGTCGGGCCGGTCATGTCCTGCTGATACAGGCTCTGCTCGGCTTCGCCCGCCGTTCCGACCACCCACAAGCCACGCTGCTTGAGTTTTTCCAGGGTGCGCGCCAGGTTGGTCACGGCCACCAACGGAATCACTTCCGCGGCGCCACAGGCTACTTTTCGTACAGTCGGGGTCAGGGTCGCTGACTTGTCCTTCGGCACGATCACCGCCAGCGCACCGGCCGCATCGGCCGAACGCAGGCAGGCACCGAGGTTGTGCGGGTCGGTCACACCGTCGAGCACCAGCAACAGCGGTGCGCCTTCGGTACGGTCCAACAGCTCGTCGAGCATGGCCTCACCCCAGACCTGGCTCGGACTGACATCCGCAACCACGCCCTGGTGCACGCCCTCGACCCAGGCATCCAGCTCACGACGCTCGGCCTGGCCGACCGCAACGCGGTTTTCGCTGGCCAGCTCGATCAGCGTCTGCACCCGCGGATCGCTGCGGCCTTCGGCCAGCCAGATCTGCTTGACGCGTTTCGGGTGGTGACGCAGCAATGCTTCTACCGCATGCACGCCGTAGATTTTTTCCAACTGACTCATGACTTGGCCTTAGGTTTACGTGCCCCGCCGCTTTTGGCTGGAGCCGAGCCCGCTTTTGGCGGACCCTTACGGTGTTTACTCGGTTTGGCTGGCTTGCCGCCGGTGGCCTTTTCAGGCGCCGACCGTCCGGTCTTTCCCCCAGACGCCGCTTTACCACCGCTTTTCGCTTCGGCCAGCAACGCCTGTTTCATTTCCCGACTCTTGCGCACTTCGGCGTTTTTCGCCGCGGCATCGCTTGGGCGGTAGGCTTCGGCAGCCTTTTCCTTGGCAGGACCACGACGACCGGTTTTCGCCGGCGCCGGTTCTGCGGCGGTCTTGGCAACCGGAGCGGCGGTTTCGCTGCCGCGCTTCTTGCGGCCGATCGGTGCGCTGATGGTTTTTTCCGCCATCTCGAAGTCGATCTTGCGCTCGTCCAGGTCAACCCGCATCACGCGCACTTCGACGGTGTCGCCGAGGCGGAAGCTGCGGCCGGTACGCTCACCGGCCAGGCGGTGGTGCACAGGGTCGAAGTGGTAGTAGTCGCCCGGCAACGCGGTGACATGGACCAGGCCTTCGACATAGATATCGGTCAGCTCGACGAACAGGCCAAAACCGGTCACGGCGGTGATCACACCCGGGAACGACTCGCCCACGCGATCTTTCATGAACTCGCACTTGAGCCAGTTCACCACGTCGCGAGTGGCTTCGTCGGCGCGGCGCTCGCTCATCGAGCACTGCTCGCCGAGTTGCTCCAGCGTCGCTTCGTCGTACGGATAGATACGCGCCTTCGGAATACTCATCGCGCCAGCACGCTTGACGTGCGGGGTGTTCATCTTCGAATGGATGACACTGCGAATCGCCCGGTGCGTGAGCAGGTCCGGGTAGCGGCGGATCGGCGAGGTGAAGTGGGTATAGGCTTCGTAATTCAGGCCGAAGTGGCCCTGATTGTCCGCGCTGTACACCGCCTGGCTCAACGAACGCAGCATGACCGTCTGGATCAGGTGGAAATCCGGGCGATCCTTGATACCGGCCAGCAAGGCCTGGTAGTCCTTCGGCGATGGACCATCCTTGCCTTTGTGCAGGGACAGGCCGAGCTCGCCGAGGAAGGCGCGCAGTTTTTCCAGGCGTTCCGGTGGCGGGCCATCGTGAACACGGTACAACGCAGGAATCTCGTGCTTCTTGAGGAACTCGGCGGTGGCCACGTTGGCCGCCAGCATGCATTCCTCGATCAGCTTGTGCGCGTCGTTACGCACAGTCGGGCGAATTTCCGCGATCTTGCGCTCGGAACCGAAGATGATCCGGGTTTCCTGGGTTTCGAAATCGATCGCACCGCGCACGTGACGAGCGGCCAGCAACACTTTGTACAGCGAGTAGAGCTGCTTGAGGTGTGGCAGGACGTCGTTGTACTCGCCGCGCAGTTGACGCGCCTCGGAGAGTTTCGGCGTTTCCAGCATCGCGCTGACCTTGTTGTAGGTCAGGCGGGCGTGGGAGTGGATCACCGCTTCGTAGAAGCAGTAGTCGGTCATTTCGCCGGACTTGGAGATGGTCATCTCGCAAACCATGGCCAGGCGATCGACGTGCGGATTCAGCGAGCACAGGCCGTTGGACAGCTGCTCAGGCAGCATCGGGATCACGCGCTCGGGGAAGTACACCGAGTTGCCGCGAACCTGGGACTCGTTATCCAGGGCCGAGCCGATCTTCACGTAGCTGGAAACGTCGGCAATCGCCACGTACAACTTCCAGCCGCCGGAGAACAGGCGCAGCTTGCCTGGCTTGGACTCGCAGTAGACGGCGTCATCGAAGTCGCGGGCATCTTCGCCGTCGATGGTGACGAACGGCAGATGGCGCAGGTCGATGCGCTTCTCTTTGTCCTTCTCTTCGACTTCCGGCTTGAGCTTGGCCGCTTCCTTGAGGACCGCTTCCGGCCAGACGTGAGGAATGTCGTAGGTGCGCAGGGCGACATCGATTTCCATGCCCGGCGCCATGTAGTTACCCACTACCTCGACCACGTCGCCTTGCGGCTGGAAGCGTGGGGTTGGCCAGTGGGTAATCTTTACTTCAACGAATTGACCGACCTTCGCGTTGGCGTTGCGGCCCGGGGTCACCAGCACTTCCTGCTGGATCTTCGGGTTGTCAGCGACGACAAAGCCGATGCCGCCTTCTTCGAAGTAGCGGCCGACGATGGTTTCGTGAGCACGCGACACCACTTCGACGATCATGCCTTCGCGACGCCCGCGACGATCCAGGCCAGACACGCGCGCCAGGGCACGGTCGCCGTCGAACACCAGGCGCATTTGCGCCGGGCTCATGAACAGGTCGTCACTGCCGTCGTCCGGCACCAGGAAGCCGAAGCCGTCACGGTGACCGCTGATGCGGCCAAGGATCAGGTCGAGCTTGTCCACCGGTGCGTAAGTACCACGACGGGTGTAGATCAGTTGAGCGTCGCGCTCCATGGCGCGCAGGCGGCGGCGCAGGGCTTCGACCTGGTCTTCTGTGGTCAGACCAAACTCTTCGACCAGTTGCTCGCGGTTAGCAGGCGAACCTCGATCAGCAAGGTGCTGAAGGATCAGTTCGCGGCTAGGAATAGGGTTTTCATATTTTTCCGCTTCACGAGCGGCCTCGGGATCGAGGGACTGCCAATCGGCCATTAGAGAGTTTTCACCTTGTCTATATGCGGGTTAGTTTGGCATAGGCGTAATGAAACGGGAAATTTCAGGCTACTGAAGGCCCCAAATGCCCTTTCCTGCCGCCGGAATGCGACCGCCCGGCAGCATTCGTAAAATTTCCCCTGTTTTTTTGATATCAGGGGTTTACAGTTAAAACGACGCTCCGTATAGTGCGCGCCATCGACGACGTACAGCGTTGCCGATACTGCCCAGATGGTGAAATTGGTAGACACGCCAGCTTCAGGTGCTGGTGACCGCAAGGTCGTGGAAGTTCGAGTCTTCTTCTGGGCACCAATTACGAGCTTGAGATTAGTTCAATTTCAAGGCTCACACAAAAACCCGCGAAAGCGGGTTTTTGCATTTTAGCGGTTTGATTTAATTTTATTAAATCAGGGGTTTACAGATCAAATAGCGCTCCGTATAGTGCGCCACATCAACAGCGGCAACGTTGTCGATACTGCCCAGATGGTGAAATTGGTAGACACGCCAGCTTCAGGTGCTGGTGACCGCAAGGTCGTGGAAGTTCGAGTCTTCTTCTGGGCACCAATTCAAATTCAAGGTCGATGATCTTGAATCTCACAAAAACCCGCGAAAGCGGGTTTTTGCGTTTCCGGCCTCCGAAAAACACCCCACCCTCTTCTGTAGGAGCGAGCTTGCTCGCGATGCACTCGAGACCAGCACTTGTTCTCAGACAGAACGCGCCATCGTTCACGCCCATCGCGAGCAAGCTCGCTCCTACAGGAATCAGCGTCCGCACTTGAGAAATAATATCGTTTATCATTGTTTCAAGTTTTTGCAATGCGACAGTGAGGAACCCTGCGAATGATGTTTCGAAATACCCTGCGCCGCGGCCTGACCTTCACGCTGCTAGGGCTGGCCCTGGCCTGCCCACTCACCCAGGCGGCCGATCCGGTTTCCCTGACGCTTTATAACGGCCAGCACAAGGAAGTCGGCGATGCCGTCGCCAAAGCCTTCGAAGCCAAGACTGGGATTCACGTCAACGTACGCAAAGGCAGCAGCAACCAGCTTGCCAGCCAGGTCGTGGAGGAAGGCGAGCGCTCACCCGCCGACGTGATCTACACCGAAGAGTCGCCGCCACTGAACAAGCTGGGCGAACAAGGCCTGCTGGCCAAGACCGACGATGCCACTCTGGCAGTGCTGCCCAAGGATTACGTGGCCAGCAATGGCACCTGGATCGGCGTCACCGCCCGGGTCCGCGTGGTGGCCTACAACCCGAAACTGATCGACGAAAAAGACCTGCCAAAATCGGTGATGGAGTTCTCCGATCCGAAATGGCAAGGCAAGGTCGGGTTCGTACCCACCAGTGGCGCGTTCCAGGAACAGGCCGTGGCGATCATCAAAGTGCACGGCATGGATGCGGCCGAAGAATGGCTGACCGGCCTGCGGGCGTTCGGCAAGACCTACAGCAACAACATGGTCGCCCTCAAGGCCGTGGAAAACGGTGAAGTAGCCACGGTGCTGGTGAACAACTACTACTGGTTCGCCCTGCAACGGGAAAAAGGCCAGCTCGACTCGAAGCTGTATTACTTCAGCGACGGCGACGTCGGCGGCCTGATCACCGTTTCCAGCGCCGCCGTGCTCAAGTCCAGCAAGCACCCGCAAGAAGCCCAGCAACTACTCGCCTATATGGCCAGCGAAGAGGGCCAGCGTGTGATTACCCAGACCACCGCCGAGTATCCGCTGCATAAAGGCATGGAGTCGGATCGCGGACTCAAGCCGTTCAACGAACTGCAAGCGCCGAAAGTCACCCCGGCCGACCTGGGCAATGCCGAGGAAGCCCTGGAACTGGAACGTGAAGTTGGCTTGAACTGATGAGCGCCTCCCTGCCCGCCTCCGCCTCGCGCGCAGCCTATGTACCGCGGCGCAAGCGGCCTTCGATCTGGTTGCTGCTACCGGTGCTGCTACTGGTCTGCCTGAGCCTGCTGCCACTGCTGTATGTCGGCCTCAAAGCCTGGCAGGCCGGCTGGGCGCAGGCGGTGCATCTGCTATGGCGACCCTATGTGTTCGGCCTGCTGCGCAACACCCTGCTGCTGATGATCGGCGTCACGCTGGCCTGCGCCTTGGTCGGCCTGTCGCTGGCCTGGCTGCTGGAGCGCAGCAACCTGCGGGGGCGGCGCGTATGGGGGGTGATTCTGTGCTTGCCGTTTGCCGTCCCGGCCTTCGTCAGCAGTTTTACCTGGGTCTCCCTGAGCTCCAGCTTCGAAGGCCTGGGCGGGGCGATCCTGGTGATGAGCCTGTCCAAGTACCCGCTGATTTTCCTCCCGGTGGCGGCGACCCTGCGCAATCTCGACCCCGCCCTGGAGGAGTCGGCCCGCACCCTGGGCCTGAACCGCTGGGGCGTGTTCTTCAAGATCACCCTGCCTCTGCTCTGGCCCTCGCTGCTGGCTGGCTCGCTGCTGATTGCCCTGCACATGCTGGTGGAATTCGGCGCCCTGTCGATCATCGGCCTGCAAACTTTCACCACGGCGATCTATCAACAGTTTGAACTGGAGTTCAGCAACGCCAATGCGGCAATGCTCTCCGCCGTCCTGCTGGCGCTGTGCCTGGTGCTGTTGTGGCTGGAGCTGCGGGTGCGCGGCAAGGGCCGCCATGTGCGGATTGGCCAGGGTGCCGCGCGGCATGCCGAGCAGGTTCGCCTGGGCGCCCTGGCACCGCTAGGCCAGCTTTACTGCCTGTTGCTGGCGATTGTCGGCAGCGGGATTCCCCTGGGCATGCTCGGGTACTGGCTCGCGGTAGGCTCATCGGCAGCTTTCCCGATGGCGGCAATCGGCGAAGCGCTGCTGTCATCGCTGGCCTTGTCCCTGGGCGGCGCAGCGCTGTGCCTGGTGCTGGCGGTGCCCGTGGGCTTGCTGGTGGTGCGCTACAAGGGCCGCCTGGCGCTCTGGGCTGAACGCCTGCCGTATTTACTGCACGCGCTGCCTGGCCTGGTGATCGCCCTGACGCTGGTCTACTTCGCCTTGCACTATGTGCCGGCGCTGTACCAGACCTCGGGGTTGCTGCTGATCGCCTACGCCTTGCTATTCCTGCCGCTGGCCCAGGCACCGATTCGCACGGCCCTGAACAAGGCCGCTCCGCAACTCGAAGAAGCCGCCCGCACCCTCGGCGCGTCCTCGTTCAGCGCCTTTGTGCGAGTGACGCTGCCGATCATCTTTCCGGCGCTGGGCGCAGCCTTTGCCCTGGTGTTCCTCGATGCGATGAAAGAGCTGACGGCGACCCTGCTGCTCAGCCCGACCGGGCTCAACACCCTGGCCACCGAGGTCTGGGCTCACACTGCGAATGTCGAGTTTGCGGCAGCAGCACCCTATGCGGCGCTGCTGATTCTGGTGTCGGGGCTGCCGGTCTATTTGCTTACGACGCGGATGTATCTGAGCCGCTGAGATCGCCATCGCGAGCCTGCTCGCGATAGCGACAGCCGATACCCCGCATCAAGCCCGGAACTGCCCCAGGCTGGCCTTCAACTGCGCCGCCAAACCATCCAGCACTTTGCCGCTGGCCGTGGTTTCAACCACCGCCTGGGCCGCCTTCTCGGCCTGGGCATGGATGGTCTGGACCCGCCCACGCACCGCTTGCGCGCCCTTGGCCTGGTGCGCCGCCGCCTGGGTCGCCAGGCCGATGGCCGCATGCACTTGTTCGACGGAGGCCTGCACCGACTGCTGCAGCCGCGCATTGTCGCGCAACACCAGCAACCCTTCGTTGGCCTGGCGCCCTGCCTGGCCGATCGCCGCAACCGCTTCACGCGCGCCCTGCTGCAGGGCACCGATGTGCGCCTGGATGTCGCCGGTGGAGCTTTGTGTCTTGCTCGCCAGCGCCCGCACTTCGTCCGCCACAACCGCGAAACCGCGCCCGGTCTCACCGGCCCGCGCCGCTTCGATGGCGGCATTAAGGGCCAGCAGATTGGTCTGCTCGGCAATGCCGTGGATCACCTCCAGGACCACCTCGATCTGCTCGCTTTGCTGGGCCAGCCGCTCGATCACCTTGGCGCCCGTATCCACCTGCCCGGCCAGCGCTTCGATCAAGCTGCCGACCTGAGCCGAGGTACGGGTGTTTTCATCGGTCGCCTGGCGAATATCCACCACCTGCTGCAAGGCCGCCTGCATGGCATGACTTTCAGCCTGCGCCTCGTCCGCCATCTGTGACAGCGCCCGCAGGCTCTCTGCCACTTCATCGCGCTGGGATTTCGCCGCGGCATCGGCCCCGGCGTTACGTTGGCTCATGGCGCCGATTTCCACACCTGTGCGCTGGGCCACATCACCGGCCTCGCGAACGATCGGCTGCAACTTATCCACAAACCGATTGACCGCCGACGCCATGTCGCCGATTTCGTCCTGGCTGTTGATCTGCACGCGCTTGGTCAGGTCGCCCTCGCCCGCCGCCAGGTCATCCATCGCGGCAATCAGTAACTTCAGGCGATTGACGACTCGCCGCCCGAGCACCACCGCGAGCAGCAGCAACACACCGCAGCCGACCAGGGCCAACGCCATGCCGATCCGCCAGCGCAGAGTCGCCGCGGCTTCCTGTACGGTAGCGGTGGTATTGGCCTGCATCTCGCTGGCAGTGGCCTGCGCCGACTGCAGGCGCGCGCGCATGGCTGTAGCGCTGTCAGCCGCGGCGCCCTTGAGGCTGTCACCGACCAGCTGATCGCTGCTGGCGATCAGCGCCGAGAAGCGCTTGTCGAGTGCAGCCAGGTCCGCCTCGACCGAGGCCGTGGAAACCCCCATGAGTACCTTGCCGATTTCCACGCCATTAGGGTTGATCGATGCCTCGACGTAGAACACCGACGGATCGTTTTTCGCCGCATCCAGCACTTTATCCAAGGCGCGTTCGCCCTGGCCTTTCTCCAAAAGGGCCTTGTTGATCGGGTTTTCCCGGTTCAGGTAGCGGGTCAGGTGCTGGCCGGTGGCATCGTCGTACACCACAAACAGCACATTGGGATTGCGCTGGGCGCGCCGGGCGAACTCGGACAGGGTCGGAACATCGCTGTCCCACATGGCGCGCGGTGCGACCGATGCCAGGAGCTGGGCCATGTCATTGGCCGAGTCCTTGAGGTCTTTTTCCAGGGTGGCGCGCAGTTGTGCCTGCTCATCCTCGAGTCGCGAAGACAAACCGGCCGTCAGGCGCTGACGGGTACTGGTGGAGAGGTTATCCAGACTGGAAGTGACCTCGCGTCCGGCCTGCTCCAGTTCACCCGAAAGCTTCTGGCTATCGGCGCCCAGACGCGCGCCCAGATCCGCCTCCAGGGCGGTCACGGTGCTCCGCGTCAGGGCAACCGCCACCAGCACCTGCACCAAAAGGGCGATACCAAGGGTAACGAATACGGGCCGCAACAAACGGCTTTGTAACAGTGAGAGAACGGCCGACACAGAAAATCCCTCTACTTGGATGCTATTAAACTGATAGCACGCTCGAAGGGATATTCACAGCAAAGGTCATGCCGCACGGCAGGCACAAACGACAAAGGGCCCCATCAGGGCCCTTTATGTTTTACATCAACAGCTTATTAAGCGAACGGGTGACGCAGAACGATAGTTTCGTTGCGGTCCGGACCGGTCGAAATAATGTCGATCGGCGCGCCGATCAGCTGTTCAACGCGCTTGATGTAAGCACGGGCATTGGCTGGCAGCTCTTCCAGGGTTTTGGCACCCACGGTCGATTCGGTCCAACCTGGCACTTCTTCGTACACAGGCTGCAGGCCCAGGTAGCTGTCGGCGTCGGTCGGAGCAATGTCGTTGCCTTCTGCATCTTTGTAGCCGACGCAGATATTGATGGTCTCCAGACCGTCGAGTACGTCCAGCTTGGTCAGGCAGATACCCGAGATGCTGTTCACATCGATAGCGCGACGCAGGATAACGGCGTCGAACCAGCCACAACGACGAGCACGACCGGTAGTCGCGCCGAACTCGTGACCTTGCTTGGCCAGGTGCGCACCGACTTCGTCGAACAGCTCAGTCGGGAATGGACCCGAACCCACGCGCGTGGTGTAGGCCTTGGTGATGCCCAGGATGTAGTCCAGGAACATCGGGCCAACACCCGAACCGGTAGCAACGCCGCCAGCGGTGGTGTTGGAGCTGGTCACGTACGGGTAGGTGCCGTGGTCGATGTCCAGCAACGAACCCTGGGCGCCTTCGAACATGATGTCTTTGCCAGCGCGACGCAGGTCGTGCAGCTCGGCAGTCACATCCAGCATCAGCGGGGTGAGCAGCTCAGCGTATTCCTTGCACTCGGCCAGGGTCTTTTCGAAGTCGATGGCTGGCTCTTTGTAGTAACCCACCAGCATGAAGTTGTGGTAATCCACCAGTTCACGCAGTTTGTCGGCAAAGCGCGGCATGTTGAGCAGGTCGCCCACACGCAGGCCACGACGCGCAACCTTGTCTTCGTAGGCCGGGCCGATACCGCGACCGGTAGTACCGATCTTCAGCTCGCCACGGGCCTTTTCACGAGCCTGGTCCAGCGCTACGTGATACGACAGGATCAGCGGGCAGGAAGGGCTGACACGCAGGCGCTCGCGCACCGGTACGCCTTTCTCTTCCAGCTTGGTGATCTCGCGCAGCAGGGCGTCTGGTGCAACCACCACGCCGTTGCCGATCAGGCACTGCACGCCTTCGCGCAGTACGCCCGAAGGGATCAGGTGCAAGACAGTTTTTTCGCCATCGATCACCAGCGTGTGGCCAGCGTTGTGGCCACCTTGGTAGCGCACTACGGCGGCAGCATGTTCGGTCAGCAGATCAACGATCTTGCCTTTGCCCTCATCACCCCATTGGGTGCCCAGGACTACGACATTCTTACCCATAACACTTGTCCTCATTCGCGCAAACTTGGTGCCGGCAGCGGCCGGCAGGAAAACTCAAGAAGCCAGCGGCAATACTTGCCAAAGCCCGTTCTGCTGAATCAATTGCCGGTCGCAGTCCGCGTCACGGGCGGCGGCCAATGGTTGCCCAGGCAATGCCTGGACGACACGCTGACCCTCACTGCGCAACTGGCAAACCTGCTGCCAGAGTGCCGCATCCGTACTGTCAGGCATCCAGATACCGCCAGACGGTAGCTCGATCTCAGCACGCCCCAGGGTCACCAGGGTTTTCAAATCGGTGGAGAAGCCGGTGGCCGGACGAGCGCGACCGAAGTCGGCGCCGATGTCGTCGTAACGACCGCCCTGGGCAATGGACTGGCCAACACCCGGCACGAATACCGCGAACACCACACCGGTGTGGTAGTGGTAGCCACGCAGCTCACCCAGGTCGAAGTACAGCGGCAACTGCGGGAAACGCACGGACAGCCGCTCGGCAATCGCCAGCAAGTCGTCCAGCGCTGCCAGCACCGGCGCCGGCGCTTGGGCCAGGCGCTCACGGGCAGCAGCCAGCACTTCACGGCCGCCACACAGGTCGACCAGCGCCCGCAGCATGCCCGCCAGGTCGGCAGGCAGGCCTTCGGTCAAGGTAATGACCTCGTCGATGGCCTTGCGTTGCAGGGCGTCGAACAGCTGTTGCTCGACCTCACCGGACAAACCGGCCGCACGGGCCAGGCCGCGGTAGATACCGACGTGGCCCAGGTCCATGTGCACATCCGGCACATCGGCCAGTTGCAGCATGGCCAGCATCAGGCTGATGACTTCGACGTCGCTACTCGGGCTGGCGTCGCCGTACAACTCGGCGCCCAGCTGGATCGGGCTGCGCGAAGTCGACAAGGCACGGGGCTGCGCATGCAGCACACTGCCGGCGTAGCACAGGCGGCTCGGGCCTTCGCGGCGCAGGGTGTGCGCATCGATGCGCGCCACTTGCGGCGTGATGTCGGCACGAAAACCCATCTGCCGGCCCGACTGCGGGTCGATGACCTTGAAGGTGCGCAGATCCAGGTCCTGGCCCGCACCGGTCAGCAGGGATTCCAGGTACTCGATATGGGGAGTCACGACAAACTCGTAACCCCAGCTCTGGAACAGATCCAACACCTGACGGCGCGCCACTTCAATGCGCGCCGCCTCTGGTGGCAGTACTTCTTCGATGCCATCTGGCAGCAGCCAGCGGTCTACCGTTGCCATTACGCCATTCCCCTTTGATCCGGGCGGCCAACCCTCGGCCGGCCTTGAGTGAAGCAGAAAATGTCTGGCCCATGCACAGAATTTCACGCGCATGGACGACGTGGCGATCGGCCTGAATCCGGCCTCGCCAAACACTTTCCTCGAAAAACCTGTCGAGTTGTTCAACCCGACTGCACGCAATCAAACGTGCAGACGCAAAAAAGCCGGGAATTTCCCGGCTGCCGCATCATACACACGTTTTCCCAAAGGATCACCCCGCGAGAGGCTTTAGCCGCCCGGCGGGGTTCCTTTTGGATCAGTGTCGGATCAAGGCTTGGCTTTTTCCAGGTAACGGAAGAAGTCGCTGCTTGGATCCAGGACCATGACGTCGGATTTGTTCGCGAAGCTTTCACGGTAGGCGCGCAGGCTACGGTAGAACGCGTAGAACTCCTGGTCCTGGCCGTAGGCCTTGGAGTAGATCGAAGCGGCCTGGGCATCACCGTCACCGCGAACCTCTTCGGATTCACGATAGGCTTCAGCCAACAGTACGCGGCGCTGACGATCGGCGTCGGCACGGATGCCTTCTGCCAGCTCGTTACCCTTGGCACGGTGCTCACGGGCTTCACGCTCACGCTCGGTGCTCATACGCTCGAACACGCTGCGGTTCACTTCCTTCGGCAGGTCGATGGTCTTGACCCGAACATCGACAACTTCGATGCCCAGCTCTTGTTCCGCCATCTTGTTCAACGAAGCCGTGATATCCGCCATCAGCGCATCACGCTCACCAGACACCACCTCGTGCAGGGTGCGCTTACCAAACTGGTCACGCAGGCCCGATTCCAGACGGCGGGACAAACGCTCGTCGGCAATCTGCTTGAGGCCGGATGTCGCGGTGTAGAAGCGCTCGGCATCCTTGACTCGCCACTTGGCGTACGCATCGACCATCACGGCTTTCTTTTCCAGCGTCAGGAAACGCTGTGTCGGTGCATCCAGGGTCATCAGGCGTGCGTCAAATTTACGCACCTGGTTAACGTAGGGCACTTTCACATGCAGGCCTGGCTGGACATCAGCCTGGACCACGCGGCCGAACTGCAGCAACACCGCACGCTCGGTCTGAGCCACGATGTAGAAGCAGTTCCAGGCAGCGATCGCCACGACAACGCCGACAATAAGGGCGATCAGCGATTTATTGCTCATCAGCGACTCTCCCTGGTACGTGCCTGTTGCTGCAGATCTGCTGCCGCACGCGCATTCGCTTCATTGCTGCTGGCCGCGGCACCGGTCGCCGGAGCGCTGGCAGGACGGCCACTGTCGATCATCTTGTCCAGCGGCAAGTACAGCAGATTGCTCTGGCCATTCTTGTTGCCGGTCACGAGAACCTTGCTGGTGTTGCTGAAGACTTCCTGCATGGTGTCCAGGTACAGACGCTCACGAGTGACTTCCGGGGCCTTGCGGTACTCGGCCACCAGCTTGGTGAAGCGGTCGGCCTCACCCTTGGCGCGCGAGACTGTTTCGTCACGGTAACCGTTGGCGTCCTCGATGATGCGTTGGGCCTGACCACGCGCTTCCGGCACGACGCCGTTGGCATAGGTTTCAGCCTGGTTGCGCGAACGCTGCTCGTCTTCACGGGCACGGATCACGTCATCGAAGGCTTCCTGCACTTCACGCGGTGCCGCTGCGTTCTGTACGTTGACCTGGGTCACGGTGATACCGGTGCGATAGGTATCGAGGAAGCGTTGCAGACGCTCCTTGATTTCGCTGGCCATCAATTCACGACCTTCAGTCAGCACCTGGTCCATGGCGGTAGAACCCACCACGTGGCGCAGGGCACTGTCGGTTGCGTGCTGGAGGCTGATTTCCGGCTGATCGACGTTCAGCACGAAGTCCTGCAGGTTGCTGATCTTGTACTGCACGGTCAGCGGCACTTCGACGATGTTCTCGTCTTCAGTCAGCATTTGACCCTGCTTGGTATAGGCACGCTCACGCGTGACGTTTTCCATGTACTTCTTGTCGATCGGCGGGAGGTAGATGTTCAGGCCCGGGCCAACGGTCTCGTAGTACTTGCCGAAGCGCAGCACTACGGCTTGCTCCTGCTCGTCGACCACATAAACCGCGCTGTACAGCCACACGGCCGCCAGCACGACGAGGCCGATGCCGAGCAGGCCATAACCGCCGCCCTTGCTCGAACTACCGCCATCGTCACCACGTTTCTTACCACCACCGAACAACCCATTCAGGCTTTCCTGCAGCTTTCGGAAGGCCTCGTCGAGATCTGGTGGCCCCTTGCGGTCGCCATTATTGCGGCGCTTACCACCCCAAGGATCCTGATTATTCGAGTTGCCACCCGGCTCATTCCAAGCCATAGCGCTCTCCATCTGATAAAGCAAAGACGCACCCACGGCGCGCCGACCAATGCTACAGAATGCCCGTCATAGCGGCACAACCGCTTTTTCAGGCTTTTATTGCAAAGTGTGTTGCTCGATGAAT
Source organism: Pseudomonas sp. Irchel 3H3 (assembly GCF_900187635.1). Lineage (NCBI taxonomy): Bacteria > Pseudomonadati > Pseudomonadota > Gammaproteobacteria > Pseudomonadales > Pseudomonadaceae > Pseudomonas > Pseudomonas sp. Irchel 3H3. The sequence goes on from NZ_FYEC01000017.1 coordinate 57,543, forward strand.
TCCAGCGGCTGCATCCCCTCGCGGCTCACCAGTCGATTGAGTTCGACCCGTGGCAAACGAACGTCCAGCAAACTGATGCCTTCTTCGTCGTATTCTTCTTTCTGTACTGCGCCCAGCTCGAAGAACTGTGCACGCAGTCGAGCGAATCGTTGCGGCAAACGCAATGTACCCACAAACAACTCACTGCCCAGCAACTCGGCAATCGCTTGCTCAAGTAATTCCAGGCCACTGCCATCACGCGCCGAGAGCCAGACCCGTTGCGGTTTGCCATCGGCATCGCGCTGGATTTGTGGCTCAACGCCTTCAAGCAAATCGAGTTTGTTATAGACCTCGAGGATCGGCAAGTCCTGAGCCCCAATCTCGCCCAGCACCACCATCACCTGCTCGATCTGCAACATGCGATCCGGTTCGGCCGCATCGATCACGTGCAACAGCAAGTCGGAGTTGCTCGACTCTTCGAGCGTAGACCGAAATGCCTCGACCAGCTTGTGCGGCAAGTGGCGGATGAAACCCACAGTGTCCGCCAGGACAATCGGCCCCAGGTCGTCCAGTTCCAGACGGCGCAAGGTCGGGTCCAGCGTGGCAAACAACTGGTCAGCCGCGTACACGTCGGATTTAGTGACGTTGTTGAAGAGCGTGGATTTACCGGCGTTGGTATACCCCACCAGAGACACGGTAGGAATATCTGCACGCGATCGACCCCGTCGCGATTGCTCGCGCTGGCTACGCACTTTTTCCAGCCGCCCCTTGATCTGTCGCAGGCGAACCCGCAGCAGGCGGCGGTCGGTTTCCAACTGGGTTTCACCCGGGCCACGCATGCCGATACCGCCACCCTGACGCTCAAGGTGAGTCCAGCCACGAACCAGCCGGGTGCTCATGTGGTCAAGCTGGGCCAGTTCGACCTGGAGCTTGCCTTCATGGGTACGGGCGCGCTGGGCGAAAATATCAAGAATCAGACCGGTACGGTCGATCACGCGACACTCGAAAACACGTTCGAGGTTACGTTCCTGACTGGGCGTGAGGATGTGATTGAAAATTACCAGATCGGCCTTTTCGGCATGGACCAGGTCGCGTAGCTCCTCGACCTTGCCGCTGCCAATCAGGAATTTGGCGGTTGGCCGATGACGCGGCACGTTAAAAAACGCAACGGTCTCGGCGCCCGCCGAATTAGCCAGTTCCTGAAACTCCTGCGGATCTTCGCGCGCCTCAGGGTCCTGTCCATCCAAGTGAACAAGGATCACTCGTTCACCACCACCGTGGCGCTCAAAGAACAAAGGAGACTCCTATCAGGCGTTACCTGGCTCAGCGTCACCCTGTTCGGATTCGGTTGCGCTAGGCAGACGAATTGGACGAACCGGTACCACTGTAGAGATAGCGTGCTTGTAGACCATCTGGCTGACGGTGTTCTTCAGCAGGATGACGAACTGGTCGAACGACTCGATCGTGCCTTGCAGTTTGATCCCGTTGACCAGGTAGATGGAAACCCCAACTTTCTCTTTACGTAAAGTATTCAAGTAAGGGTCTTGTAGCGAATGCCCTTTTGACATGTGCCGCACTCCTTTAAGGATTTAATAATAAAAAAATAGGTAAGCAGAAAGCTTTCAGCCGTCACACCCCCAAGGATAGACGGCAATTGCAAGGACTCAGCTCAATATGGAGACCGATCCCAAGTATTTCAAGGCGCGTGGCAGATTGTCGCAATCGAGGCTGTCCAGCCAGTGCAAATCAGCCCAACTGCGCAGCCAGGTGAACTGGCGCTTCGCCAATTGGCGCGTGGCAATGATTCCACGCTCCTGCATCTCGGCTGACGTCAGCTTGCCATCCAGGTAATCCCAGACTTGTCGGTAGCCTACAGCGCGTATAGACGGCAACCCCGAATGCAGGTCACTTCTTTTACGCAGGGCTACGACCTCGTCAATGAACCCCTGTTCCAACATTTGTGTGAATCTTTGTTTAATTCGCTCATGCAGCACCTGGCGATTTGCCGGGGCAATGGCCAAGTTTGCGACAGTATAGGGCAATTGTGGGCGTCCCGAAGCGCCTGCTTCAGTACTTTGCGCAGATTGTCGTGCGCGCAGCTCGGTCATGCTCTGGCCGCTGGCCCGATAGACTTCCAGCGCCCGACTCAGGCGCTGCGGATCGTTGGGGTGAATGCGGGCCGCGGAAACCGGGTCAATCACCGCCAATTGATCGTGCAGGGCCTGCCAGCCAAGGCGGGCCGCCTCTGCCTCGATCTCGGCACGAATCTGCGGGTCGGCAGCGGGCATCTCGGCCAGGCCGTCGATCAACGCCTTGTAATAAAGCATGGTGCCGCCCACCAGCAGCGGGATCTTGCCGCGCGCGGTGATCTCGGCCATGGCCTCGAGAGCATCGCGGCGGAAATCCGCGGCCGAATAGGCGTCGGCCGGGTCGAGAATATCGATCAGGCGGTGGGGAAACTCCGCCAGCAAGGCCTTTGAGGGCTTGGCCGTGCCGATATCCATGCCCCGGTAGACCAGCGCCGAATCGACGCTGATCAGCTCACAGGGCAGCACCTTGGTCAGCTCGATGGCCAAATCGGTCTTGCCCGCAGCGGTCGGGCCCATCAGGAAAATCGCTGGAGGGAGCTGGCTCATCAACGACCGCGCAAGAACAGTTTGTCCAGATCGTCCAGGCCCAATTGGGTCCAGGTCGGTCGGCCATGGTTGCATTGACCGCTGCGCTCGGTGTTTTCCATGTCACGCAGCAGACCGTTCATTTCCGGCAGGGCCAGGCGCCGGTTGGCGCGGATCGCGCCGTGGCAGGCCATGGTCCCGAGCAACTCGTTGAGGTGCGCCTGGATACGGTCGCTGGTGCCGTACTCCATCAAGTCCGCCAAAACGTCCTGCACCAGGCGATTGGCCTCGGCCTGCTTGAGCAGCGCCGGGATCTGCCGGATACCCAGGGTTTCCGGGCCCAGGCGCTGCAGCTCGAAGCCCAGGCGCTGGAACCAGCTGACGTGCTCTTCCGCACAGTCGGCTTCGCGCTGGCTGACTGCCAGGGATTCGGGCACCAGCAGCGGCTGGCCGCTCAGGCCTTCGCTGGCCATTGCCACCTTCAGGCGCTCGTACATGATCCGTTCGTGGGCGGCGTGCATGTCCACCAGGACCAGGCCTTGGGCGTTTTCCGCGAGAATGTAGATACCCTTGAGCTGCGCCAGGGCGTAGCCCAAGGGTGGAATGTCGTCCTGACCCTCCGGCAACGCCGCGGCATTCGCCTCGGGCAGGGGTGCAAAAAACTCGCGATAGGCCGCCTGGGCCTCAGCCACCGGCACGCCGGCACCTTGGGGCCGTGGCGTGTATTGGTACTGATAACCGGCACCGGCACCCGAGCCCGGCGCAGCGCCGGCATTGAATGTCGGCTGGCCCTGGGGTTGCTCAAGCAGCGCATTGGCCGCCAGACGCATTTCCCCTTGTGGACCGAACTCCCCGGCCTCGATCCCGGTGGGACGAACCATGCCGGCGACCGGCGCTGGCGCGGCCAACTGGTCTTCCGGACGCACATCGCCGAGGGCGCGGTGCAGAGTGCCATACAGGAAGTCGTGAACCATGCGCCCATCGCGAAAGCGCACTTCGTGTTTGGTCGGGTGCACGTTGACGTCGACCGCCGCCGGGTCGACTTCGAAAAACAGCGCGAAAGTCGGATGGCGCCCGTTGAACAGCACGTCGCGATACGCCTGGCGCACCGCATGGGCCACCAGCTTGTCGCGCACCGCACGGCCGTTGACGAAGAAATACTGCATGTCCGCCTGGCTGCGGTTGAACGTCGGCAACCCGACCCAGCCCCACAGATGCAAGCCATTGCGCTCGATCTCGATCGGCAATGCCTGCTCCAGGAAACCCGAGCCGCAGATGGCTGCCACCCGCCGCGCACGGGCCGCATCATCATGGGCCTCGTGCAGGCTGAGGATGGTCTTGCCGTTGTGCCGCAGGTGGAAGGCCACATCAAAGCGCGCCAGTGCCAGGCGCTTGATCACTTCTTGCAGGTGATCGAATTCGGTCTTTTCAGTCTTGAGAAACTTGCGCCGCGCCGGGGTGTTGAAAAACAGGTCGCGCACTTCCACCGAGGTGCCCACCGGGTGGGCCGCCGGTTGGACCCGGGGCGCCATGTCACGGCCTTCGGTCTCGACCTGCCAAGCCTGATCGGCATCCCGGGTGCGTGACGTCAGGGTCAGGCGCGCCACGGAACTGATGGAGGCCAGGGCCTCACCGCGAAACCCCAGGCTCATCACCTGCTCGAGGTCTTCCAGGTTGCGGATCTTGCTGGTGGCGTGACGGGCCAGAGCCAGGGGCAGGTCATCGGCCGGGATCCCCCGACCATCGTCGCGAACCCGCAGCAGCTTGACCCCACCCTGTTCGACATCGACATCAATGCGCCGGGCGCCGGAGTCGAGGCTGTTCTCCAGTAACTCCTTGATTACCGAGGCGGGGCGCTCGACTACTTCACCAGCGGCAATCTGGTTCGCCAGGCGCGGGCTGAGCAGTTCGATGCGCGCGCCGCTGTTCACCGAGTCGTTCATTCCTTGGCCGCCAGTTCGGTGCCGGGAATGTTCAGGTGCTGGCCGATCTTCAGCTCATCGGATGGCAGGTTGTTGGTGCTGCGCAAGCTGGCCGCAGACACCTGGTAGCGCACGGCGATCATCGCCAGGGTCTCGCCCGGGCGCACGGTATGGTCCCGTGGGCCCTGGGCGATTTTCCCGGAATCGCGCAGCCAGGCAATGTAGGTGCCCGGTGGCGGGTTTTGCTGGAAGAACTGCCGAACGCCACTGCTGATGGAGCGGGCAAGTGCCTGTTGGTGGCTCGGGGCGGCCAGTTTCGAGGCTTCGTTGGCATTGGAGATAAACCCGGTTTCCACCAGGATCGACGGAATATCCGGGGATTTCAGCACCATGAACCCGGCCTGTTCGACCCGTTGCTTGTGCAACGGCGTGACCCGGCCGATGTTGCTCAAGACCTTCTGGCCAACGTTGAGACTGGAGGTCAGCGACGCGGTCATCGACAGGTCGAGCAGGACCCCGGCGAGCATCCGGTCCTTGTCGTCGAGGCTGACGTTGCCAGCACCGCCGATCAGGTCGGAACGGTTTTCGCTGTCAGCCAGCCAGCGCGCGGTCTCGGAAGTCGCACCACGGTCGGACAGGGCGAATACCGAAGCGCCGAAGGCCGCTTTCGACGGCGCGGCGTCGGCGTGGATCGAGACAAACAGGTCGGCGCCTTTCTTGCGGGCGATTTCGGTACGCCCACGCAACGGAATGAAATAGTCGCCGGTGCGGGTCAGTTCAGCGCGAAAGCCCTTGATGCCGTTGACCTGACGCTGCAGTTCACGGGCGATGGCCAGTACTACGTCTTTCTCACGCTGGCCGCGCGAACCCGAGGCGCCCGGGTCTTCACCGCCGTGACCGGCGTCGATCACCACAATGATGTCACGCTTGCCGGGGGGCGCAGGTGGTGCGGGTGGCAGCTTGATTGCCGGCGCCGTCGGCGTCACCGGCACCGCCGGAATGGTCGCAACGCTAGGCGTCGGGACCGGTGGCGGTGCCGCGTCGGCCGGGTTGTCGAACAGATCGACCACCAGGCGGTTGCCGTACTGCGCATTGGGCGGTAGCACGAAGCTTTTCGGGGTCACGGCCTTTTTCAGGTCGATGACCACCCGCAGGTCGGTCGGCGTACGCTGGGCCGAACGCATGGAGGTAATCGGGGTATTTGCGGTGGCGACGTTCAGCGGCGCGCCGAGCACGGCACCGTTGATGTCGATCACCAGGCGATCCGGGGCCGTCAGGGTAAAGACGCTGTGCTGGACAGTGCCAGACAGGTCAAACACCAGTCGCGTGTTGTCCGGTGCCCGCCACAGGCGAACACTGTTGACCTTGGTCGCGGCCACAGCGTCAACGGCCAGTGCCGTAAGCAGCATTCCTACGACAGCAACCAACGCGCGAAAGCGCATACCTAACCCCATCATTTATTTGAATTCCAATGCCAAAGCGGCACACCAGGTCTCGCCACGCGGGCTCTGGGGCAACAAACTCAGCGAACGTCCGCTGTCATGCGGGCTAATGGTAATGGTCAGGTCGGGCTTTGGCAAAAAGCCTGCACCTTTCTGGGGCCATTCGATCAGGCACAACGCATCGTCTTCGAGGTAATCACGAATACCCAGGTACTCCAGCTCTTCCGGGTCGACCAGCCGGTACAGGTCGAAGTGGAAGGCACGAATCTCACCGATTTCGTAGGGTTCGACCAATGTGAACGTAGGGCTTTTTACTGATCCTACATGGCCCAGGCCGCGAATGATGCCCCGGGACAGGGTGGTTTTACCCGCCCCCAGGTCGCCGTCCAGAAATACGATGCCATGCCCCTGGGTCACTTGGGCAATACGGGTGCCCAGCGCCACCATGGCGTCTTCATCGGCCAGATACAGGGTTACTTCAGACACGGTGCTTGCTCCTCCAGCAACTGACGAATGGCGGGAATCAGATCACTGGCCGCCAGCCCTCGGCCCAACTTACCTTCACGCTCGCCCGCCGTGGCATGCAGCCATACGGCCAGCGCAGCGGCCTCGAACGCGGCCATCCCCTGGGCCAGCAACGCCCCCAGCAAACCGGCCAGGACATCGCCCAGGCCTGCGGTGGCCATGGCCGGATGACCACGCTCGCAACGATAGACACGACCATCGGGACTGGTGATCAGAGTGCCCGCGCCCTTCAATACGGTGACTGCATCAAATCGTTGGCTCAACGCGCGCGCTACGCTAAGGCGGTCAGCCTGAACCTCGGCTGTCGAAATCCCCAATAGTCGTGCCGCCTCGCCTGGATGCGGGGTGATCACGCAGTCCTTGGGCAGACTGACCCCACCACGGGCCAACAGATTCAACGCATCGGCATCCCAGACCTGGGGCAGCGCTGCGTTGGCCGCTGCCGACAACAGGCTGCGCCCCCAGGCGCCCTGCCCCAGTCCAGGACCGACCACCAGCACCGATGCCTGCTCCAGCAGCCCCATCAACTGGTTCGCCGACGAGGTGCCAAGCACCATGGCTTCGGGCAACCGGGCCAGTGCCGCCGGCACATGTTCGCTACGGGTGGCCAGCGAGACCAGCCCGGCCCCGCTGCGCAAGGCACTCTGGGCACTGAGCAGGATGGCGCCGCCAAAACCGCGGTCGCCGCCGATCAACAACACATGGCCAAACTGGCCTTTATGGACGTTCGCCGAACGTGCGGCAAGTCTCGGCAAATGGCCGGGATCCAATGACTGAACGTCGGGTAAAGGGTGATTTGTCTGCGGCATGCGTCTTCGGGCTCCGATGTCTGGCAGAATTATACGCACCTCAGCTCCGGTTTCTCTTGTCTCATGCCTGCAATTACTACAGACCTCCCCGCGCTCGCCCAATCGATCAAGGACTGGGGCCGCGAACTGGGCTTTCAACAAGTCGGCATCAGCGGTCTGGACCTGGCTGAGCATGAGCAGCACCTGGAGCGCTGGCTTGCCGCTGGCTATCACGGCGAAATGGAATACATGGGCGCCCACGGCAGCAAACGCTCACATCCCGAGGAGCTGGTGCCGGGCACCTTGCGTGTGGTCTCGCTGCGCATGGACTACCTGCCAGGCGATACCAACATGGCGCAGCTACTGGCCCAACCGGAAAAAGCCTACGTCTCGCGCTACGCCCTGGGCCGCGACTACCACAAGCTGATCCGCAAGCGCGTGCAGCAACTGGCAGAAAAGATCCAGGCGCTGATCGGCCCGTTCGGCTATCGCGCCTTCGTCGACAGTGCACCGGTGTTGGAAAAAGCCATCGCCGAGCAGGCCGGCCTGGGCTGGATCGGGAAAAACACCCTGGTGCTGAACCGCAAGGCCGGTAGCTACTTCTTTTTGAGCGAACTGTTCGTCGACCTGCCGCTGCCCGTGGACCCGCCCCACAGCACGGAACATTGCGGGCGCTGCACCGCCTGCCTGGACATCTGCCCGACCAACGCCTTTGTCGGCCCCTACGTACTGGATGCGCGACGCTGTATTTCCTACCTGACCATCGAACTGAAAGGCCCGATTCCCGAAGAGTTGCGTCCGTTGATCGGTAACCGGGTGTTCGGCTGCGACGATTGCCAGATCGTCTGTCCCTGGAACCGCTTCGCCCGCCCCAGTGGCGAAAGTGACTTCAAGCCCCGCCACAACCTGGACAATGCCGGCCTGGCCGAGCTGTTCCTGTGGGATGAAGACAAATTCCTCAGCAGCACCGAAGGCTCGCCCCTGCGCCGCGCCGGTTATGAACGCTGGCTGCGCAACCTGGCCGTGGGCCTGGGTAACGCGCCGTCGAGCATTCCGGTGCTGGAAGCCTTGAAGGCCCGGGCCGAGCACCCTTCAGAACTGGTGCGCGAACACGTGCAATGGGCCCTTGAGCAACATCAGGCTTCGTCGTTATAGACGAACTTGGGCATTTCCCAATGAAAACGGATCGCCAGCAAACGCAGCAGGAATCCGCCGAACAGGGTGATCAGGATCGCCTGCTCACCCGGCAGCTCCAAGTACAGGCAGAACATGTAGCACCAGGCTGCCGCAAACGAGACGCTGGCGTAAAGCTCGCGACGGAAGATCAGCGGGATATCGTTGCAGAAGATGTCGCGCAGGATGCCGCCGAATACCCCAGTGATCACCCCGCTAACAGACGCCACCAGCATGCCGTGGCCCATTTCCAGGGCGGTCATGCAGCCGATCAGGGTAAAGGCCACCAGCCCCACGGCGTCTAGCACCAGGAACAGCGAGCGCAGGTGGCGCATCCAACGCGCGGTGAACACCGTGAACATCGCCGCCACCGACGTCAGCACCAGGTACTCCGGGTGCTTGACCCAGGTCAGCGGGTAATGCCCCAGCAGCACATCACGCACCGAACCGCCGCCCAGGGCGGTGACGCAGGCGATCAGCACCACCCCGAACCAATCCATGCCCCGACGGCCGGCAGACAACGCGCCAGTCATGGCTTCAGCGGTAATGGCAATCAGGTAGAGCATCAGCAACATGGTGGCGGTCCTTGCAGGAAGGCGCGCAGTCTAGCCATTTCGGATCCGCACCAGAAGAGGGCATATGCTGATCAGCCTGCTTTGCTGGGTCAGGCCTTGATGAAATGCTGGCGGTAGTGCTGCAGCTCGGCGATGGATTCGCGGATGTCGTCCAGGGCCAGGTGGGTGCTGCCCTTCTTGAAGCTGTCGCGCACGTCCGGTGCCCAGCGGGCGGCCAACTCTTTGAGAGTCGAAACGTCGAGGTTGCGGTAGTGGAAATAGCTTTCCAGGGATTTCATGTGGGTATAAAGGAAGCGTCGGTCCTGGCAGATGCTGTTGCCGCAGATCGGCGACTTGCCCTTGGGTACCCACTGTTCCAGAAACGCGATCGTCTGGGCTTCGGCTTCGGCCATGCTGATGCGGCTGTCGCGCACCCGCTGGGTCAACCCGGAACCGCCGTGTTGACGGGTGTTCCACTCGTCCATGCCAGCCAGGATCTCGTCGCTGTGGTGAATCGCGATCACCGGGCCTTCAGCCAGGGTGTTGAGATTGCTGTCGGTGACAATCGTTGCCATCTCGATGATGACGTCGGTGTCAGGGTTCAGACCGGTCATTTCCAGATCGATCCAGATCAGATTCTGTGGGTTTTGCATGTGTCGGCTCCTAAGCAGTGTTGCGCAGTTTAGCCTAGGCAACCCCCTGGGCGTGCTAAACTCGCGGCCGTTTTACCTAATCGCTGCATTATCAACACGGAACACCCATGGCCAAACGCCAACTCAATCGTCGTCAAAACTGGCGCATCGAAAAAATTCAAGGCGAGCGCGCTGCCCGCGCCGCCAAACGCGAATCCAGCGCCGTGCAAGCGCTGGAGGGTGGCGACCTTGGTCCCGAGCAAACCGGCCTGGTCATCGCCCACTTCGGCGTCCAGGTCGAGGTCGAGGCTTGCGAAGGCGAACTGGCCGGCCAGGTGTTCCGCTGCCACTTGCGCGCCAACCTGCCCGCACTGGTAACCGGCGACCAGGTCGTCTGGCGTGCCGGCAACCAGGGCATCGGCGTGATCGTCGCGCAACTGCCGCGCAACACCGAGCTGTGCCGTCCGGACAGTCGCGGCCAACTGAAGCCGGTCGCGGCCAACGTCGACATGATCGTCATCGTCTTCGCCCCGCTGCCCGAGCCCCACGCCAACCTGATCGACCGCTACCTGGTAGCTGCCGAACACGCCGGCATCCGCCCGCTGTTGCTGCTCAACAAATTCGACCTGATCGACGAGCACAACGCCCCGGCGCTCAACGCCCTGCTGGCGGTGTACCGCACCCTCGGCTACCCGGTCCTGGAAGTCTCGGCGCACCACGGCAATGGCATGGAAACCCTGCAACAGCAGCTGGACGGACGCATCAGTGTGTTTGTCGGCCAGTCCGGCGTCGGCAAGTCGTCGCTGGTCAACAGCCTGCTACCGGAAGTCGAAACCCGCGTCGGGCCGCTGTCCGAGCTGTCTGGCCAAGGCACCCACACCACCACCACCGCGCGGTTGTTCCACTTCCCAGGTGGCGGTGAGCTGATCGACTCCCCGGGCATTCGTGAATTCGGCCTGGGCCACGTCAGCCGCGCCGACGTCGAAGCCGGCTTCATCGAGTTCAACGACTTGATCGGCACCTGCCGCTTCCGCGACTGCAAACACGACCGCGAACCTGGCTGCGCCCTGCTCAAGGCCCTGGAAGACGGCCGCGTGCAGCAGCAGCGGATGAACAGCTACCGTTCGATCATCGCCAGCCTGCCTGAAACCAGCTACTAAACAGACGCGCTCGCCGCTCCAGCACTGATGGAGCGGCGGGTGGTTCATGTCGCCCGACAAATCCCTGCACCTTTTAAACATCGGAATTTTCTGTAAGGCCCACGCACGCCTGCTTGTAGGGCGATTCTCTTTCTCTCTGCCGGTCTTGCGACGCCCATTCAAGTGCATACATTCAGTCTCTCTCGCATTCAGGCGATACCGAGGGAAACCCATGCAAACCTATCATCTGTTCATCAGCCATTCGTGGAACCACGCCGACAAACACGACCGGCTGGTGGAGTTGCTCAGCGCACACCCGAGCTTTTCCTTCAAGAACTTCTCGGTGCCGCCGCAGAATCCGATCGTCGGCGCCTTGAACGACATGCAACTGGAGCTGGCGATCGAAAACAAGATCCGCCCCTGCTCTGCGGTGTTGATCATGGCGGGCGTGTATTCGACGTACAGCAAGTGGATCAACAAGGAAATCGAGATTGCCAAACGCCTTGGCAAGGTGATCATCGCGATCAGGCCTTTCGCCGCCGAGCGCACGTCGACGGTGGTGCGTGACGCGGCGCACGCCGAATGTGCGTGGAACACCAACAGCATTGTCAACGCGATCCGCCAGCACACGGCGGTGTAACCATGCGCAAGGGATTGTTCATCGGGATCAACCACTACAGCCACGTCACCCAACTGAGCGGCTGCAACAACGACGCCATGGCCATGGCATCCCTGCTGGAGCGCCATGCCAGCGGCCGACCCAATTTCAGCAACAAGATCATGACCTCGGCCGAAGAAGTCCTGACCGGCCGGCTATTGAAGCAGAGCATTCAAGAGTTGTTCTCCGGGGATTGTGATGTCGCCCTGTTGTACTTCGCCGGCCACGGACAATTTGATACGAACATTGATGAGGGGTTGCTGATCCCCCAGGATTTCCAAGGCAGCGGTGACGGCATCCGCATCAGCGACATTCTCCTCTGGGCCGGCAATGCCACCCAGATCAAAAACAAAATCATCATTCTCGATTGCTGTGAAGCCGGCGCAGCCGCCGATGTCCGCGGCTTAAGGGGCGGCAGCAGCATGATCGGTGAGGGCTTGACCATCCTCACCGCGTGCAAGAAAGAGCAGCCAGCGATGGAGAGGGCCGGCCACGGCGTTTTTACCGGCCTGCTGCTGCAGGCATTGCATGGCGGCGCGGCCAACGTACTGGGCAAAGTCACGCCCGGCAGCGTCTACTCGTTTGTCGACAACGCGCTGGGCGCGTGGGAGCAGCGTCCAGTCTTCAAGACCAACGTGTCGCAATTCGTTGCCTTGCGCGAAGTCGCGCCACTGATCGCCGAGGACATACTGCGAAAACTGCCCCTCTGGTTTACCGAGCCAAGCTTTGTCTTCCCTCTGGACCCCAGCTTCGAACCCACCGACGCCGCCTTCGATCCGGAAAACGGCGACATTTTCGCCCAACTGCAAAAGTGCAATCGCCACAGCCTGGTCGAGCCAGTTGACGCCGAGCACATGTACTACGCCGCCATCAACGCCACCGGTTGCCGGCTCACTGCACTCGGCGCCTATTACCGCGAACTCGCGATCAAGGGACACTTCTGATGCCTGTGTTTATCAGCTACCGCCACACCGACCGCCCCATCGCCATGACCATCAACGAACGGCTGAGCCAGGCTGGGATAAAAACCTATCTGGATGTACTGGATCCCGAATCGCAAACCACCGACGACATCACCGGGGTGATTACCCGCAACATTACCGAGTGCAGCCATTTGCTCGCAGTGGTGTCGGACAAAACCGCGCACTCCTGGTGGGTACCCTTCGAAATTGGCGAGGCGACCATCAGTGACCGGCGAATCTGCTCATTCAAGACCGGCGCCGGAGAACTGCCCGAGTACCTCGACAAGTGGCCAAAACTGTCGAGGATTGCCGACCTCGATTTCTTTATCGACGCCTACCGCGACGAGCAGACAAGCAGACGCGCAATGACGCTGGACTCGATCGTCAGCAACGAGTCGCTACGCTCGAACAACCGGACTAATGCAGATCGCTTCCATACCGAACTCAAGGCCAGGGTCCGCCGCGGCTTTTGAAGCGAACGGCGAGCATGAAAAAGCCGACATCGCTGTCGGCTTTTTTATGGATTACTGCTTGGGGGCTTCAGATGGCTTGGGCAGCGGATCATCAAACAGATTCAAGCGCTCGCGCAGCTCATGGGCTGGCAGCGGTTGCTGGTCTGCGGGCAAGGCATCCGGGTCGACTGGCACTGCCGGCACTTCGCCCGGGGCCCCTTGGCCCTGGGTCGGCACCGGCGCCGGCTCGGCGCCTTGTTCACCTTCGATGGCACGCTGGGCCTTCTTGGTCAGGACCACAATGTCGATCCGGCGGTTGACCGGGTTGAACGGATTCTTGCGGTCGAACATGGCCGACGAAGCGTAGCCCACCACCCGCGCCACCTGCGTTTGCGGATAGCTGCCAGCCACCAGCGCTCGTCGCGCGGCGTTGGCACGGTTGGACGACAGCTCCCAGTTGCCGAAATCACCACTGCCGGTATAAGGCTTGGCATCGGTGTGGCCGCTGATGCTGATCTTGTTGGGCACCGCCTTGATGGTGTCCGCCATGGCCAGCAGGATGTCTTCGAAGTACGGCTTGAGGCGTGCACTGCCGGAGTCGAACATCGGCCGGTTTTCCGAATCGATGATCTGGATGCGCAAGCCATCCGGGGTGATCTCGAACAGGATCTGGTCCTTGAATTTCTGCAGTTGCGGGTTTTCCTCGACCTTGTTCTGCAACTCCTGCAGCAGCAACTCGAGGCGTTCCTGCTCGACCTGTTCGGCCACGCCTTCGGCCTGCTCGGTATCGACCGTCACCTTGTCCGGCTGCGGCTGGAATTTGGCCTCAGGGTTGAGGGTCTTGTCCGGCGCCAGCTCCGGCGAACCGCCGAGGTCGATGACGTAGGGCGTACCGCTCTCGGTGAAGCCGATCGGGTCCTTGAAGTAGCCGGCAATCGCGATCTTCTGCTCCGGCGTGGCCGTGGACAGCAGCCACAGCACCAGGAAAAACGCCATCATCGCCGTCGCGAAGTCAGCGAACGCGATTTTCCAGGCGCCCCCGTGATGTCCGGCCGCGATGCGCTTGACGCGCTTGATGATTATCGGCTGATTGTTTTCCATGACTCAGCGACCGCGAACTGCTTGTTCCAGCTCGGCGAAGCTAGGACGGTGCGCCGGGTACAGCACCTTGCGCCCGAATTCCACCGCCAGCGACGGCGGCATGCCGGAAGCCGAGGCCACCAGCGAGGCCTTGATGGCTTCGTAGACGTTCAGCTCTTCCTTGGCGTCGTGGGCCAGGGAATGGGCCAGCGGACCAAAAAAACCGTAGGCGGCGAGAATACCGAAGAAGGTCCCCACCAGTGCCGCACCGACGTGCAGGCCGATGGACTTCTGGTCGCCCTCACCCAGCGAGGCCATGGTGACCACGATCCCCAGTACCGCCGCGACGATACCAAAACCGGGCATCGCATCGGCAATGCCGTTGACTGCATGGGAGGGGTGTTCCAGGTCTTCCTTGAGACTGTACAGCTCCATGTCGAACAGGCCTTCGAGCTCATGGGGCGCCATGTTGCCGGACGACATGATGCGCAAGTAGTCGCAGATAAACGCAGTCATGCGCTCGTCCTTGAGCACCGTCGGGTACTTGGCAAAAATCGGGCTGGCGGCGGCGTCCTCGATATCCCCTTCAATCGCCATCATGCCTTCGCGGCGGCTCTTGTTGAGGATCTCGTAGATCAGGCCCAGCACCTCCAGGTAGAAGGCGTGGGTGAAGCGTGTGCTGAACATGCTCAGGGACTTCTTGAGCACGTGCATGGTCATGTAGCCGGGGTTGGCCTGGAGGAATGCACCCAGGGCTGCGCCGCCGATGATCAACACCTCGAAGGGCTGGATCAGGGCGGCAATCTTGCCATGGGAAAGCACGTATCCGCCGAGCACGCTCGCGAATACGACGATGATGCCGATAATTTTAGCCATAGGTAGAAGGTACTTACTTAAGTCGGGTTCAAGGTCATATTCGGAAGTTAAACAATCTCTTCTTCTACTTATCGGCAAAACTGCGCCAGACTATAGCCAGTTATGGCGAAAAGCCAATTTGCCCCGCCCCGGGCGTGTTTGAAGTCAACGATGATCGCGCCCGACCATGGTTAATGAAACGAACGTCCCACCGGCAAGCCCCTCCACCCTGCAGGACTGGGTCCAGCGTCTCGACGCTGTGGTCTTGCCCGTACCGCAGGCCAGCCATGACCGCGTGTGCAAAGCCATCAACAGCAGTCGCAGCTCCCTGCGCGATATCGCCGACTTGATTCAGGGCAGTCCAGCCCTGGCCCTGAGCGTGATCCGCGAGGCCAATCGCCATGCCCACGGCAGCCTCAGCGAACCTTGTGAAAACCTGGAAGTGGCGCTCACTCGCCTGGGCCTCAAACGCACCGCCGAACTCCTGGCACGCCTGCCCGCCATGCCCGAGCGCGATATCCCGCCGGCACTGCGCAAGCTGCAACTGATCAGCCAGCACGCCTCGCAACAGGCCAACGGTTTTTTTGCCAGCCGCCTGGCGCGCCTGTGGCAGGACATCCACTGGGGCAGCCTGTTGTTTCTGGCCCCCCTGTGGCCGCTGGCCCTGAGTCACCCACAGTTGCTGCAGGAGTGGGAGCGCCGGGTGATCCACCAGGGCGAGGCAGCGCACAAGGTCGAAAAACAGCTGTTCGGGGTACGCCTGCTGGAACTCTGCCAGGTGCTGGTGGAGCTCTGGCGCTTGCCCTTCTGGGTCGCCCAGGGCTATCGCCTGCTGCTCACCGAGCAACGCGAGCTGGTGCAAGTGCTGCACATTGCCCGTGACGCCGACCATCCACTGCGCCAGCAAAACCGCCTGGATGACGATCCGACCTTGCGCCGCTGGCTCAACCAGCCCGCCAACAGCGTGCTGCTGGCCAACGGCCTGGCGCTGTCGGCCCAGCAATCCTGGGTCGGCCCGCACACTCGGCGCTGGCAGTACCTGACCAGCCTCTACCTGCAAATGCCGATGGATGAGGTGCAGCAGCAACAGCACCAACAGGCCGCGCAAAGCGCGCGCAACCACGGCCAGCCCGACCTCTGGCACCCGGCCGAGGCGCTGCTGTGGCCCTGGGAAGATGCCCAGGGCCGCGGCGAACAGGCTCCCGCCGCGCCCTCGGCCGAGGACCTGCAGCGCTGGCGCAAACACTGCGCCCAACTGCTGGCCGAACCGAGCCCCTTCAGCAACGCCCTGCACCTGACCACCTGCGCCCGGGATGCCTTGGCGGCCTGCGGCATGCGCCGGGTCATGCTGCTGATGGCCGACCGCACCCAGAGCAACCTGCGTGTCCACCAGACCTGGGGCTTGCCCAAGGACAGCGCCACCCTGCAACTGGCGATCGGCCAGAGCAGCGTGCTGCAGCGCTTGCTGGCGCAACCGGCGCAGTTGCGCCTGACACCTGCCAACCATGCGCAGTTTTGCGCCCACTTGCCGGACAGCCTGCGCTCGCTGTTCGACGGCGAGCACTTGCTGCTGCGCTCGCTGACCAACAAAGGCAAAGTGATCATGCTGCTGGTCGCCGACCAGGGTGGCGGCGCGTTTGCCGACATCAGCGTCCAGGCCTTCGGCAAAACCGCGCAGTGCATCGAAAAGGCTCTCAATACCTATAGCGCGCGTTGATCCCTCGCTCATCCGCTTTTTCCGTCGACGGATTTGCCAATCTGGCGAAGTGATACTAATCCTTACTCACTAGCGATCATCCTGCGCAGCCCCTCCCCCGAGCAACGACGGGGAGTGATACGTCAACAGTCCATCTCCAAGGACAGCAATTATGTCTGGCAGTCATTCTTGGACACGACTGAGTCGTCGTGGATATGGCGTTTTCTGGGTTATCGGCGGCCAGGCGGCGCAGAGCCTGACCAGCTTCCTCACAGGCCTGGTGCTGGGTCGCTGCGTCTCGCAAGAAGCCCTGGGCGCCTACGCCCTGGGCTTGAGCTTCTGCTTCCTGATCATCTCGCTGGGCGACACGCTGATCGCGACGCCCTACACCTATCTGCGCGCCAGTGGCGAAGGGGAGCCGCACGCCCTGTTCAGCAGCGCCTTGTGGGGCAGCGCCGGGCTCGGCCTGGTGGTGGCGTTGGTCTTGACCCTGCTGCACCAATTCGGGGCGAGCTTGCCCAGCGAGCTCTGGCCTGCCCTGCCTCTGGCGGTGATGGGCCTGGTGATGCGCGAATTTCTGCGGCGGCATTTCTACGTGATCAACCGCTCCAGGCAAGCCCTGATCCTCGACCTGACCAGTGCCATCGGCCAGTTGCTCGCCCTCGGGGTCTTAGCCTGGGGTGGATGGCTCAGCGCTGAAACAGTGTTCTTTGCCATCGCCGGGGTTTGCGCCCTGTCCTTTGCGCTGAACCTGCCGCAGGCCCAGGCGTCATTCTTCTGGCCGCCCATCAGGCAACTGGCGACTCAATGGCGTGCCTTCCTCGGCTATGGCGGCTGGCTGGTGGCCGGCGGGTTGTGCCATGTGGCGAGCGTGCAACTGTACCCCTGGCTAGCGCTGCTGGGGGGCGGCCAGGCGATGGCCGGCCTGTATGCGGCGTGCATCGCGGTCACCAACCTGATCAACCCGTTGCTGATCGCCCTGACCAATCATTTCCGCCCACGCTTCATTGCGCACTATCAAGAGGCAGGCCCGGCCCGTTTGCTCCGCTATATGCTGCTGCGGGCGTTGCCATTCCTGCTGCCGGCCCTGGGGTTCGTGCTGCTGGCGTGGCTGGCTGGGGAGCCGTTACTGGGCGTGCTGTACGGACCCGATTTCAGCAAAGGCGGGCCGGCGCTGGTGTACCTGGCCTTCGGCCTGCTGGCCGTGGCAGCCGCCGCACCGATACAGCTCGGGCTCCTGGCCTTGCGGGCGCCGGTGAGCAACCTGTTCTACCACGGCACCAACCTGACAGTGCTGCTGGTACTGGCCTTGATCTGGCACGACCGGTTGTCGCTTGAACTGCTGGCCCAGTTCTATTGTGGCGCAAATGTTGCTGGCCTTTTGATGCTAGCGATTATGTTCCAAGTAATGGCAAAAAAAACTAACCGCTGCACTGGTGAAATACAGGTGAGTGACTAAAGTCAAACTTCGCCTAATGGCTATTAAGTATCAAAACGCCACAAGTTCGCTGTTGTCGTTGGAGCTATCTGTAACAAAAAACACTTATGGGCCCTTGATCCGCGCAGTAGGGGCCGGCGAATGGATTGGACGTTTTATCAGACTCAGGTTTTTGGCCAAGGAGTTAACGTCATGCGCAAGATAGTAGTAACTGGCGGCGCCGGCTTTGCGGGCTCGCATATTGTCGACGAAGTTTGCCGGCATTTCTCTGACGCCAAAGTTGTGGTCTTCGATAAGATGACTTACGCCGGCGATGTTCGCAATATTTCCCATCACTTGTTTCCCAATCGCGTGCAGTTGCTGGTCGGCGATGTTGCCGACCTGGATATGTGCCGCAGGGTGGTCAAGGACGCTGACCTGGTGATCCATGCCGCAGCCGAAAGCCATGTGGATAACTCTTTCGGCAACTCCCTGGAGTTCACCCGAACCAATGTGCTGGGCACCCATGCGTTGATGGAAGCCTGCCGCCAGGAGAAGGTCAGGAAGATCGTCCATGTCAGCACCGACGAGGTCTACGGGCAGGTCATGGAAGGCGCGGCCAGTGAAAACGAGGTCTTGCGCCCCACCAACCCCTACTCATCCTCCAAGGCCGCGGCCGAGATGATCCTGCAGGGTTACCTGCAGTCCTACCACGAACCCATCGTGATCATCCGGGCCAACAACCTCTATGGCATCCGCCAGTTTCCGGAAAAGATCATCCCGCGTTTTATCTGCCACATGCTGACCGGACGCAAACTGACCCTGCATGGTAATGGCACCAATCGCCGGCACTACCTCAGTGCACAAGACTTCGCCGAAGCGGTGGTGTTCGTGGCTGAAAAAGGTGAAGTCGGCGAGGTCTACAATATCGGCACCACCGAGGAATATACCAACCTGCAAGTGGCCGAACTTATCAGCAAGGCCTTCGACAAACCCTCGCGCGACGTCATTACCTATATCCCCGACCGGCCGTTCAACGACGGGCGTTACTCAGTGTCCTGGGACAAGCTCATGCACATGGGCTGGAAGCCCAAAAACAACCTGAGCGACGACATCAGCATGTTAGTCGACTGGTACCGCGACAACTTCGCGCGCTACCCGGAGTTGTTTGGCGAGTTGCCCGCGACCGTTGCCGTCGAGGTCGAAGTCGCCGGCCTGCTGCCGGTACAGGAAGTCTCCAACGGGCTCTCCAAAGGCCTTAGTTCCTGACTCAGAGTTGTTGTCACTTGCGCAGTTGAGGCGAGGATATTCCATGTCAGTTAGCGAAACGCTCCCGGGCGCTGCCCCGGACGCACAGGTGCAGGGTACGCGTGCTAAAAAAAGGGCCCGCCGTTTTGATGCCCCGGCCTTGGCTGGCCTGGAAATCCTTCTGACTCGGCTGGGCCGGGTGCTGGGAGGATTGCTCGCGACCGTGCTGCTCAACGTCCACTACTGGTGGCTCACGGATCGCTGGTGGGCCGATGCCTGGACGGTCGGTTTTGTGGTGGTCTGTGCCTCGGCGGTGATGCCCGTGCGGGTCTACAAAGGCTTTTCGCGCCAGGACCGCAAAGCCCTGCGCTGGGTCAGCTCGGTGCTCAACGGCGCACTGGTGACCCTGCTGGTGCTGGTATTCATGGAGATCGGCCAGATGCCGATGCTGGCTCCCTGGTCCTACCTCGCGCTGTTCATCATGCTGGTGCTTTTTGCGCAAGTAGCCGGTCAGTACGTGTCGCGCTACACCCGCTCCTGGGACCGCAAGCTGCGCCTGGTCATCGTCGGCGCTGGCGAGCAAGGCGTGGCGATTGCGCGCTACCTGACCGCCCGGGAACCGGAAATCGTCGTGATCGGTTTCATCGACGACCGCAGCTCGCGCATTGATACCTCCACCCTGCCGTTCCCCCTGCTCGCCGGGGGGACCGCGCAGCTGGACCAACTGCCACCGGACATCGACGGAGTGATCATCGCCCTGCCCAACCAGGCAGGCGACCGGGTCAGCTCGCTGGCCACCCGCCTGCGCGGGCAGATGGGCAATGTCTACCTCGCCCCCGAGGAGCCGGTGCTCGGCCATCCCTTCCTCAGCCGCCCGCACAGCGGACCCGGCAACATGTTGCTGCTGGGCATGAACCCCTTGCCTATCGAAGGACGGCTGATCAAGCGGGTGTTCGACATCAGCTTCTCGGCGGTCGTACTGTTGCTGTTCCTGCCCATTGGCCTGGTGCTGGGCGCCCTGATCCGCCTGGAGTCGCCTGGGCCGGCGCTGTTCACCCAAGGCCGCTACGGCCTGCGCAACCGTCTATTCCAGATCTACAAGTTTCGCAGCATGCGGTTCGACCCCACGCCCGGCGAAATCTGCCTGAACCAGCGCCAGGATGCCCGCGTGACCCGGATCGGCAACTTCATCCGACGCACCAGCCTCGATGAGTTCCCGCAGTTCATCAATGTGCTGCTAGGGGATATGTCGGTGATCGGTCCACGCCCTCACCCGCCGGGCGTCAAGGCCGGCGACCGCACCTACGAGAACGTGGTGGTGGATTTCGTCGAGCGCTACAAGGTGCGCCCAGGCATTACCGGCTGGGCCCAGGTCAATGGCTCACGGGGCAATACCTTCACTGAAGAGTCACTGACCGAGCGCTTCATCTTTGACGTGCAGTACATCCAGAACTGGTCGCCAGAGCTGGACTTGTGGATCGTGATCAAGACCATCTTTGGTGGGTTGGGAGGCAAGAATGCATTTTGAATCGATGCCCGTCGCCAGCCCGAACGAGGAAGCCAATCTGGGAATGCGCAGCAGCATCATCGTGCTGACCCTCAATGCCCAGGAGCACCTCAAGGCCCTGCTGCCGGCCCTCGCCGCCCTGAAACAGGCGCCTCGGGAGGTGGTGTTCATCGACTCCTCGTCCACCGACCTGACGCCGCAGATGATCGAGACCGCCGGGCATCGCCTGGTGACCATCCAGCGCAGTGAGTTCGGCCACGGCAAGACCCGCAACCTGGCGCTGCAGTTGTGCGCCGGCAGCGAGTTCCTGGTGTACCTCACTCAAGATGCCTGCCCCCAGGGCGATGATTGGCTGCAACGCTTGCTCAAGCCCTTTGCCGACCCACAGGTGGCCCTGGTCTACGGCCAGCAGCTACCGCGCCGGGAGGCCACCGACACCGAACGTTTTGCTCGCGAGTTCAATTACCCCGATCGTCATGAACGCACGACCCAGGCAGACATCGCGCGTATCGGAATCAAGGCGGTGTTCTGCTCCAACTCCTTTGCCGCCTATCGTCGCGACGCACTGGAGGCCGTCGGCGGATTCCCCACACAGTTGCCCCTGGGCGAAGACATGGCCGCAGCCATCCGCCTGCTCGGCAAGGGTTATGCCCGGGTCTACGAACCCGCGGCCCAGGCCGTGCACAGCCACGACTACAGCATCAGCCAGGAATTCAAGCGCTACTTCGACATCGGCACCCTGATTGCCATGGACAGCGAACTGAGCAAGGCGCGCCTGTCGACGTCCGGCGAAGGCTTGCGGTTCGTCAAGGTCGAGATCCAGGCTGCACTCAAGCGCGGCCAGCCCCTGGCAGTTTTTTCCATCCTGCTGCGCACGGCGGGCAAGTACCTGGGCTACTGGCTCGGTGAGCGTTACCTACGGGTACCGCTGGCATGGCGCCGGCGGATGAGCATGCATTCAATGTTCTGGAACCAGCCATGAGCATTGTCGTCGTCGGGGATACCAGCCTGATCGCCCAGGCCTTGCGCCAGTGCGAGCAGACGGCTGGCTGGGGGTTTATCGGCCACCGCGAAGCCCTCGCGAGCGACACCTGGCTCGACGGTGTCAGCCAGGTGCTGAACCTGGCGTACAACCCGGCCCTGCGCAACGGCTACGAACACGCCCTGGACTTCGAACTGGCCCTGGCCCGGCGCATCGAACCGCTGCCGCAGGTGCGCTACATCATGGCCAGTTCACGCCTGGTGTACGGCCCCGCGATCAATGACCAGGCCTTGCACGAATCCCAGGAACCCCAGCCCGTGGCGACCTACGGGATCGGCAAACTGATCACCGAACGGGCGATCACGCAGATGCTCGGCGAGCGCCTGACCATCGTGCGCATGAGCAATATCTTCGGCTACGAACTTGAGGAAAGCCGGCGCAACTTCTTCGCCATCGCCTTGCGCAGCCTGCTTGGCCAGCAGCGCATCGTGCTGGACATGAGCCCCTTCGTCGAACGCGATTTCCTCCCCGTGGAAGTCCTCGCCAGTTGGCTGGCACGAATCGCCCAAGACCCGCAGCCAGGCATCTTCAATCTTGGCTCAGGCATCGGCACGCCCACCGGGCGCATTGCCCAGTGGTTAATCGAAGGTTTTGGCGGCGGTGAGTTGCTGGTGACCAACCTGCGCGAATTCGACGGGTTCCGCCTGGATATCGCCGCCGCACGGGCCACCTATGGCATCCCGGGCCTGACTGCCACGGCGCTCAGGCAGCATTGCCAAGCCCTCGGCGCCCGTCTGCATGATGAGAGTCGATTGCTCCAGGGGTATGCGTGATGAAGACGCTCACGGTTTCCATCGTCAATTACCGCACACCGCAACTGGTGGTCGAGTGCGTGGCATCGCTCAAGCGTTTCCCGCCCAGTCGGGCAACGCTGACCATTGCCGTGGTCGATAACGCTTCGGGCGATGACAGCGTGTCGGTCATCGCCCAGCAGTGCCCGGACATTCAACTGATCGCCTCGCCGGACAACCTGGGTTTTGGCGGCGGCAACAACCTGATCCTGCGCGGCTTGCGCAGCGACTACGTGCTGCTGCTCAACAGTGATGCCCAGGTCGAGGCCGGCACCCTCGACCGGCTGATCGAAGTCCTCGAACTGCAACCGCAGGTGGGCGCGGTCAGTGGCCGAGTCGTCAATGCCAGCGATGGCGCCGACCAGGATTTCCCCTGCCGTTTCCCCAGCCTGACGCAGATGGTCAAGCGCATGCTGACCGGCCCGCAGTTCCCGGCCAACGGCCAGTCGGCCCCCATCAGCCTTGAGCGCCTGCATGGCGCCTGCATGCTGATCCGCGGCGAATTGCTGCAAAGCGTCGGGCTGTTTGACGAAGGTTTCTTCATGTACGACGAAGACGTCGACTGGTGCGTACGGGCCCGCAACGCCGGCTGGGAGTTGCTGCTGGTGCCCGACGCGCGGATTCTGCACCACGGCGGCAGCTCCTCCGGACGCGCGCCCGCTGGCCAGCGTCGCCAGGCGCCGAGTGAAACCGCACTGCGCATGCGCTATGAGCTGCGCCGCAGCCGCTATCGGCTGTACCGCAAGCACCGCAGCCTGGCCGAAGTGCTGCTGCTCAAACTGCTGACCGACCTGGTGATGCTGGCCGCCAGTGCCAAGACCCTGCTGGCCGCCGTCCTGCAGCCGGCGCGGCGCGAGGAAGCCCGGGCATTGCTGCGGGCCAATGCCCGGGTGATGTCGATCAACCCCCTGCGCATCGAGGTGGTTGACCATGGCGTTTGAGCCCTCACCCTACGAGCCCCTCGATGACCGGACTCAGCGCCGGGGCGTGGTGCTGGCCGGGGTTCTGGGGTTGGTGGTGGCGTTCACCACGGTCTACATGCCCCTGGCGGGCATGGCCTTGTCGTTGGCCTTCGGCGGCGTCCTGCTGCTGGCCCGCCGGCCGCAATGGTTATTCCTGGGTTTTGTGATCAGCCTGGCCATCCCGATCCAGAAGACCGTCGGTGGCATTCCACTGAACGCCGCCGATGCGCTTGTCGTGCTCTGGGCGCTGCTCTGGCTGTTCATGCTGCAACGCCCGCAAGCGCCGCACCTGGGGCGGATGCGCGTACCGTTCCTGATCCTCGCCATCACGCCCTTCCTGATCGCGGTGTTCCTCGCACAACTGGGCTCCATCGCCCCCGGCGCCAGCATCAAGCAGTCATTGCGGGTCGTCGAATGGTTCGTACTGTTGCCGGTGCTGTTGATGGTATTTCGCCCGGATCAGGACTTCTGGCGTTTCGCCGCGATCACCCTGATCTGCACTCCGGTCTTCTTTGCCATCGATGGCCTGGTGGAGTATGCCACCCACGGCCACACGCTCACCGGCATGCTGGGCATCCCGGTGCCTGGCCCCAGCGGTGACGAACCGGCGATCCACCACACCTTCGATATCTCCGGCCGGGCGGGCAGTTCCTTTGGTGGGGCGCAGGGCCTGGCCATGTACCTGGTGATGCTGCTCAGCATCTCCCTGGCGCATCTGCTGAACTCGCGCAGCGGTGACCTGAGGGTCCTGGCGGGCCTGGGGATCGTCATCAGCATCGCCGGGATGATGGCCGCCCAATCCCGAGGCGGGCTGCTCGGGGGGCTGGCGTGCCTGTTGGCGATCTGCCTGATGCTGCGCCCGCAGCTGTGGAAATTCCTGGTGCTGGGGTTGATCGCGGTGGCCGTGATCGCCCCCATCGGCCTGGGTCTGTGGCCCAGTTGGGACGGCACCCTCAGCGGCCTGGTGCCGGGCCGCCCGGATGCGGTGATTGACCGCCTGACCATCTGGGGCGTGGTGCGTGACGTGTGGTTCGACAACCCGTTGATCGGGGTCGGGCTGGGCAATTTCCGCGATGAGTTCTACGCCCGCGGCGTAACCCTCAACGTCGAACTCGGCTACCAGTCGACGCATGCCCACAACACCTACCTGGAGCTGCTCGCCGACACCGGCGCCCTGGGGCTGCTCAGCTACCTGGCCTTCATTGTCATGGTCTTTAGGCAATTGATCCGGCGCTGGAAGCGCAGCGTTGGCGACCCCGGCGACACCTTCACCCTGGCCGCGGTGGGCACCCTGACCGCGTACTGCGTGTTTGCCATGGTCGACATGCTGCTGCTGCAAAACATGCACTTCACCCTGGTGCTGCTGCTGAGCCTGGGGCTGACCGACAGTACCGCCCGCGCCCTGGGGCTGACCGGCGTCAAGACTCAAGAGGTTGCTGGATGAAGATCATGCTGCTGGTCGAGGAACTGGGCATCGGTGGCCTGCCCAACTACGTGCTGGACCTGGCCCGGGCACTGAACGCCCAGGGCGACCGGACCCTGGTGGCGCACCAGGGGCAACAGGTCCCGGCGCACCTGGATTGCACCGGGGTGCAATTGCTCGGCCTGGGGGATGCCGATTCGCCCGGCCAGGCCCTGGAGCGCATCCAGGCCTGGGAGCCGGACCTGGTGCACGTGCACCTGTGCAGCGACAGCGACCTGCTGGCGGCATTGACCAACAGCGGCCTGGCGCTGATGCGCTCATTCCATGACTACACGTCGATGTGCCTGCGCCGCGGCCGTCGACGTTTTCCGGGAGATCGTTGCCAGCGCCCGCTGGACTGGTCCTGCGCCTTGAATGGTTGCCTGATCGGTCCGCCGAAAGCCGGTGGCCGTATGCCACGACTGATGGACCTGGCGGGCAAACTCAACGAACGCGGGATGTACCAGCGCTTTCGCGGGGCCGTGGTTGGCAGCCAGCATATGGGCCGGGTACTGCGGATCAATGGCTTCAGCGAGCAGCGGATCCATGTGGTGCCTTACTTCAGCCGGTTCGACCAACAGGCCCAGCAGCCGCAGGCCGTTGGCAAACCTGCCCTGCAAGGACGTCCCCTGCAGTTGCTGTTTGCCGGCCAGGCCGTCAAGGGCAAGGGCCTGGAGGTGTTGGTCAAGGCCCTGGCCGAGATCCAGGGTGACTGGCGCCTGGTCGCCATCAGCAGCGGCCCGCGCCTGGCTTCGGCCCGTGGTCTGGCGGAAAAACTGCAACTGAGCTCGCGCATTACCTTCATCGACTGGCTGGCCTCCGAAGAACTGGCCGGGCACTACCAGGGCGCCGACCTGTTCGTATTGCCTTCGGTGTGGGACGACCCCGGTCCCTTGGTGGGGATTGAAGCGATGGCCTTCGAGACGCCGGTACTGGCGTTCGCGGTCGGCGGCATTGCCGACTACGTGCGCGATGGCCACACCGGCCTGCTGGTCACCGATGTCAGTGTCAAGGGCCTCGCCGCCGGCCTGCAGCGCGCCCTGGACGAACCCGAACGCCTGGCGGTGCTCGGGCGAGCCGCCCGTGAGTGGGTCAAGGCCAACCACAGCCGCGACGGTCACATCCGCGCCTTGCGCGCGTTGTATGAGCAGTGCACCCACAACTTACCGGCCCATCCACCCCTGGGACTGATCTACGGGAGTGCGCGGGTATGACCGTATTGCGCCAGTTTGCCGGGTTCTACAGCAAGGCGATTGCGCCCTGGGCCGTGGCCAAGGGTGAGCTGCTCAGCGTCCAGCGCCTGCGTGGGCTGGCGGTGCTGATGGTGTTGGTGGTGCACGTCGAAGACATCGGCCGCAAGCTGCCGGTGATGGCCGACTTTCACAGCACCTACGCCATGCGCGTGGGGTATTCGGCCCCCGACCTGTTCTTCGTGATCAGCGGTTTCAT
The DNA here is from genome assembly GCF_900187635.1 of Pseudomonas sp. Irchel 3H3. Classification (NCBI taxonomy): domain Bacteria; kingdom Pseudomonadati; phylum Pseudomonadota; class Gammaproteobacteria; order Pseudomonadales; family Pseudomonadaceae; genus Pseudomonas; species Pseudomonas sp. Irchel 3H3. The sequence goes on from NZ_FYEC01000017.1 coordinate 83,893, forward strand.
CATGACCTACGTCTCGGCAGGCAGTGCGTTCCAGCCCAAGCGCTGGGTCCTGAGCCGGGTCTTTCGCATCGTGCCGCTGTACGTGCTGTTTACCGGGCTGGTGGTGCTGATGTGGCTGTACAGCCCGAGCATGACCATGGGCTCGGGCAGTCACGACTGGGTTAGCGCGCTGAAGTCGATGCTGATGCTGCCGCAAGCCGGCCTGCCGATCCTGTTCGTGGGCTGGACGCTGGAACATGAAATCGTGTTCTACACCATCGTCTTCCTGGTCATGCGTTTCAGCACGATCAACGCCTTGCCGTGGGTGATGCTGACCCTCTCGGTGCTGGCCCTGGTCAAATGGGCACTGCGGGTCCATGGCGGGATCGACTTCTGGGACTACCACCTGTTTTCGCTGTTCATCATCCAATTCACCATCGGGGTCGGGGTCTTCAAGATCTATGAGCGGGCCCGGGCCTGGGGCTTCTGGCCGCCGTTCGTGGCGGGCTGTGTCCTGCTGCTGCTGGCGTCGATCTTCGCCGACTCGGGACAACTCAACCGCGAACAACCGATCCGAGTCCTGAGCTTTGGCCTGTCCTATGGCGCCTTCATGTTGGCCGGGCTGACCCTGGAATGGCAAAGCCGCACCAAAGGCCACGTGCCCACGCGCCGGGACTGGATGGTGCAGATCGGCGATGCCTCCTACGCGATCTACCTGACACACCCGTTCGTGCTCGCCAGTTTTGGCCGGTTGTTCAAGGTGGTCAGCGTGACCCCCTTCGGCGCGGTCGGGGTGGTGATCCTGGCGGGCCTGACTACGATTGGGGTGGGGTATGCCGTGCATGTGTTGCTGGAAAAGCCGGTCATCGAGATTGGCAAACGAATCACCCGAGCCATTGCATAAGCAACTAAGGAAGAATCAATCATGAATGCAATCAGTCATCCCATCGTGCCCTCTGCGGGTGTAGACGAGGCAAGACTGAGGTTTCCGATGCAGGAAATCATGGCCAGGGTCCTGCGCGACGCCACTGACGAGGCACTCACGCAACTGATGTTCATCGGTGTGGCGCGCAAGGTCGGCACCACCTTTGTCGCGCAGCAGGCCGCCAGCCACCTGGCGGCCGCCTTCGGCAGCGTGCTGGTGATCGAAGTCAGCGCCAATGTCGACGACACCGAAATGCTCGCCGGCGACCTCAAGCGCCTGCGGGTGCCGAACCATTCGGTGGTACGCATCAGCCTGTCGGTCAACAGTTGCCTGAAGCTGCTGGGCCACGGCGGTGAATCGCCGGCGAAACTGGCCGAGCGCCTGCGCGAGCATTTTGACCTGGTGCTCTGGGACATGCCGTCGCCGACGTTCGCCCCCGTGTCGATCGTTGCCGCTCGCCACATGAATTCGATTGTGCTGGTCGCACAGGCCAACAAGAGCCGACGCCATGCCGCCAAGTACGTATGCGACCGCCTCGAGGACAGCGGCGGCAACATTCTGGGCGTGGTGCTCAATCGTACCCTCAACTTTATTCCGGAGTGGTTGTATCGCTGGTTGTAACCGTGGCCAAGAAAAACATGAATTTCACCTGGGGATAAGAACGGACATGGCGATCATGGACTGGTGTGGGGCGAGCGCGAAGTTTCTGCTAACCGCTGTACTGATGGGGGGGCTGCTGAGTGGTTGTACAACGATCAAGACCGAACAGATGGCTGGGTCGCAGACTTTGCCGCTGCTAGGCAAGGATGGGGTGGTGCCCGGCGGAAAATACCTGATCCGTCCCGGTGATGACCTGGACATCAAGTTCTACACCGCCAAGGACTACGACGAGGCGATCCCGGTGCGGCCCGATGGCTTCATCAGTATGCAGCGGGTCTCGGACATCAAGGCCGCCGGGTTGACGCCCGACGAACTGAGCGCGGCCATCAGCAAGGCCTACACGGGCAAGCTCAGTGATTCGAGCGTGTCGGTGATGGTCAAGTCCTTCAAGGGCTTTCGCGCGTACATCGGCGGCGAAGTGGCCAAGCCCCAGGTCATCCCCATGGAAGGTGGCATCACGGTGATGCAGGCGATCTACCGTGCCGGAGGCCTGCGTTACACCGCGCACCCGGAATCCGTGGTGCTGATCCGCAAGCAGGAAAATGGCGAGCCCAAGAGCTACCACCTGGACCTGAGCGACGAGGCCATCGAACTGGGCAAGAACGACATGGCCGTGGCCCTGAACCCCTACGACGTGATCTATGTCCCGCGCTCGCCGATTGCCAACGCCAACCTGTGGGTGACGCAATACATCACCGACCTGCTGCTGTTCAAAGGCATCAACTTCGGCTTCTCGGTCAACCGCAACTACAACAGCGGGGACAGTTCGGATGGCACCTTCTAATCCACGCGTGAGGCTCTGGAGCAGCCTGCTGCTGGGGTTGCTCGCCTGTTTGCTGGTGCCCGTGGCGCAGGCCGAGATGAAATACGGGATCAACGCCAAGTGGGGCGGTGGCGGCTACGAAGAGCTGGTCGCACGCTTTGCCCTGGCCCGTTCGCTGGGCGTCAAGCAGGTGCGTATCGACTGGGAGTGGCGCCTGGTGGAAGGCCAGAAAGGCGTCTACGACTGGACCCCGATGGACAACCTGGTCAAGGCCGCCGCCGAGCAGGATATCGAGCTGTTGCCGATCGTCCACTACGCGCCGAACTGGGCCCTGCCAATGCTCGCCTTCAAATCCAGTGGCACCTACGAGCTGGCGCCTTCGAGCGACTACTACGACAACTTTGCCGCGTTCATCAAAGCCTGTATCGAACGCTACGGCCCCACCACCCAGGCCGGCATCACCTACTGGCAGATCTGGAACGAACCCAACACCCCGCAATTCTGGGGGCCGTCGCCCAAGCCCAAGGACTTCGTCAAGATGATGAAAGCCGTGAGTCACGCGGTGGCGGAACAACGGCCGAGCATCAAACTGGTACACGCCGGTATCTCGCGCAATGACATCACCTACCTGTGGATGCTCTGGGATATCGACCCCTCCTACGGCGAGTACTTCGACATCCTGGCGGTGCACCCGTACCTGTTCAACAAGGACGCCAGCGGCATCAACGCCCCCCAGGACATGGACGCCGACGAAAGCAGCCTGGCCAAGATGGGGTTTGTCGGCAGCAAGGAAGACAACACCTACCTGGGCAAACTCTTCAACCTGCAACTGTTCATGCACCTGCGCCAGTCGAGCAAGCCGATCTGGATCACTGAGCTGGGCTATGTGGTCGCCGCGCCGCCCCTGGGCGTGACCGAAGCCCAGCAGAGCGCCAAGACCAAGGCCACCCTGGACTACATCAACCAGCACCTGAGCGGCAAAAGTTTCGGCAGGGGCTTGCGCGGTGACCTGCCGGCCGATGTCGAGCGGGTCTACTGGTTTTCACTGGAGGATTACGAGTCCCCCGATGGCCTGGGGAATTTCGGCCTGATTCGTGCGGACGGTACCGAGCGGCCCGCCGCCGCCGTGTATCGCCAATACGCCCAATAAGAGGGGATGAACATGAGTATCCGCGACGTTCTTAATATTCTCTTCAAGCGGCGTTATGTCGCGATCTGCTTCTTCCTGGCGGTGTTGATCGGTGGGTTTGTCGGGCTCAAGGTGTACCCGGCAACCTACGACGCCACCGCCCGCCTCCTGGTGCGCCTGGGCCAGGAAGACATCTACATGCCGGTGCTGAGCAGCAGCCAGTTCCGCACGCCGATGATGTCGGTGGTGCGCGAAGAACAACTGCACTCCGAAGCCGAGATCATCACCAGCGAAGGCCTGTCCGAACAAGTGGTCGACAAGCTGACGCCGCAAGTACTGTTTCCCGGCATCGACATTAACCATCCCTGGTACTCGCCCAAGGGCTGGCTGCAGATGGCGACCCAGGCCTACGCCGGTCTCGAGAGCTTCTTCTTCCCGCAATCAGGCAACCGCGACCTGCGCAGCAAAGCCATCTCGCGCTTGCAGAATGACCTGAGTGCAGAACCGGTCAAGAGCTCCAACATCATCGAGGTCACGCTCAAGAGCAAATCGCCGCAGGCCGCCGCATTGGGGGTCAACGAGCTGGTCAAGCACTACCTCACCGAACGGGTCAGGGTTTACCAGCGCGAGCAGACCGGCTTCATTTCCACGCAACTGGAGGAGTTGGACGGCCAGATCAAGGGCATCGAAGGCACCCTGGAACACTTCCGCAATGACCGGCAGATCATGGATGTCGACCTGCAACGCAGCATGCAGATCGAAAAGCTCAAGGATGCGCGCAAGAACATCGATACCACCTCACTGATGGTCGAGCAGACCGACAAGCAGATCGGTGTGCTGCGCAGTCAGTTGAGCGGCTTGCCCCAGGTGACCGAACTCGACGGCCAGCAAGGCTCCAACAGCTACGCCCTGAGCGAGATGAACAAGCAACTGACTGACCTCAAGCGCCAGGAGGCCGACACCATCGCACGGCTGTCGCCGAGCGATCCGAAGGTCAGCTCACTGCGTGAACAAATCACCGTGGTCGAACGCGGGATCGCCGAACAACGCGGCCAGCGCGACACCAACTCGCGGCGCGGGATCAACCCGCTCAACGCCCGCGTGCGCGATGACCTGATGAAAAGCGAGGCGGCCATGGCCGGTTATCGCCAGGGCCTGGCCACCCTCAAGGAGCAGGAGGCGGCGGATGTCACCCGGCTCAACGAAATCAACAACGTCGAAGCCCAGTTCAAGGAACTGGAGCAGAAACTCGGGGTACTGCGCGACAGCCGCAAGCTGTACCTGGAGAAACTCGAGGAGACCCGCTTCCTCAACGAACAGGCCAGCTCACAAATCGGCAACGTCTCGGTGGTGAGTTGGGCAACCGTCAATACCAAGCCGGTCAGCCCGAAACTGTGGATGGTGTTGATTGGCGTGCTGGTCGGTGGCTTGCTGGGCGGGATCGGCCTGGCCTTCGTGATCGAGTTCTTCGACGACAGCCTCAAGTCCGACTCGGACGTGCGCCGCTACCTGGGCCTGCCGGTGATCGCCAAGGTGCCGAACCTGGGATGACCCCTGGGGGGCGAGCCTGCTCGCCCCCCCTCCCTCATTGATCACAAGCCCTCTGTTAGTGCTTGCGCTACAATCGTCTCCCTTTGTGCTCTGGAGACCTCACATGCCTGACTTCTCTGGCTTGCCGTTGGTGATCGAGCCGGGCGACCTGCGCGCCCGCCTCGACGCCCGCGAACTGATCCTGGTGGACCTGACCAGCAGCGCCCGCTATGCGCAAGGGCATATCCCCGGCGCACGCTTCGTCGACCCCAAGCGCACCCAACTGGGCCAGCCGCCAGCACCGGGCCTGATGCCGTCACAGGCGGCACTCGAAGCCCTGTTCGGCGAGCTGGGGCATAACCCTGATGCGGTCTACGTGGTGTACGACGACGAAGGCGGCGGTTGGGCCGGGCGCTTCATCTGGCTGCTGGATGTCATCGGTCACCACCGCTATCACTACCTCGACGGTGGGTTGCTGGCCTGGCAGGCCGAAGACTTGCCGCTGTCTGGCGAGGTTCCGGCGGCGGTCGGCGGCCCAGTCGGGCTGACCTTGCACGAGGGCCCCACGGCCACCCGCGAGTACCTGCAAAGCCGCCTCGGCGCCGCCGACCTGGCGATCTGGGATGCACGCGGCCCGCTGGAGTATTCCGGGGAGAAAGTCCTGGCGGCCAAGGGCGGGCATATTCCCGGGGCGATCAACTTCGAGTGGACCGCGGGCATGGATCAGGCGCGTCAGTTGCGCATCCGCAGCGACATGCCACAGATCCTCGAGCAGCTTGGCATTACCCCTGACAAAGAAGTGATTACCCACTGCCAGACCCACCACCGTTCTGGCTTCACCTATCTGGTGGCCAAGGCACTCGGTTATCCGCGGGTCAAAGGCTACGCCGGTTCATGGGGCGAATGGGGCAACCATCCCGATACGCCCGTTGAGATTTAAGGTTTTTAAGGACAGTTAATGAAAAAGCGTTTGTTTATCCTCAGCCAGTACCTGCTGCCCCACCACCTGCTCTCGCGTCTGGCCGGCTGCATTGCCGAATGCCGCGTGCGCTGGTTCAAGAATGCCTTCACCGCCTGGTTCGCCAAGCGCTACCAGGTAGACATGTCCCAGGCGCTGGTCGAAGACCTGACCGCCTACGAGCACTTCAACGCGTTCTTCACCCGCGCCTTGAAAGACGGTGCTCGGCCACTGGACCAGACCCCGGGCGCGATCCTCAGCCCGGCCGACGGTGCGGTCAGCCAACTCGGCCCGATCGAGCACGGCCGTGTGTTCCAGGCCAAGGGCCACAGCTTCAGCGTGCTGGAACTGCTGGGTGGCGACACCGCGAATGCCGCGCCGTTCATGGGCGGCGACTTCGCCACCATCTACCTGTCGCCCAAGGATTACCACCGCGTGCACATGCCGCTGGCTGGCACCCTGCGCGAAATGGTCTACATCCCGGGGCGGATCTTCTCGGTCAACCAGACCACCGCCGAAAACGTACCGGAACTGTTTGCCCGCAACGAACGTGTGGCCTGCATTTTCGACACCGAGCGTGGCCCGATGGCCGTGGTCCTGGTGGGTGCGATGATCGTTGCCTCGATCGAGACCGTCTGGGCCGGGCTGGTCACGCCACCCAAGCGCGAACTGAAGACCTTCCGCTACGACGAAGCCGCCCGCGCACCGATCCACTTGGAAAAAGGTGCGGAGCTGGGTCGCTTCAAGCTGGGTTCGACGGCGGTGGTGCTGTTTGGCCCGGATCAAGTGCAGTGGGCTGAAGAACTGGCCGCGGGTTCGCCAGTGGTGATGGGCCAGGGTCTCGGCTCACCAAAAGCCTAAAGTCCACGCTGTACCTTGTGGGAGCGGGCTTGCCCGCGAAAGCGTCGGCACAATCAACATAGATGTTGAATGTACCGGCCTCTTCGCGGGCAAGCCCGCTCCCACATTTATAGGTGGTGTATCAGAGTTGACCGTCGCGGTCGCGGAACCCCAGCAGATACAGGACTCCATCCAGCCCGAGGGTGGAAATCGCCTGTTTGGCCGACTGCTTGACCAGCGGCTTGGCGCGGAACGCCACACCCAACCCGGCAATCGCCAGCATCGGTAGATCGTTGGCCCCGTCACCGACTGCAATGGTCTGTTCCAGACGCAATCCTTCCTTGTGCGCCAGTTCGCGCAGCAGATCCGCCTTGCGCTGGGCGTCGACAATCGGCTCGACCGCCACCCCGGTGACTTTGCCGTCGACCACTTCCAATTCGTTGGCAAACACGTAGTCGATGCCCAGCTTGGCTTGCAGCTGCTTGGCAAAGTAGGTGAAGCCACCCGACAGGATCGCCGTCTTGTAACCCAGACGCTTGAGCTCGGCGAACAGGGTTTCGGCGCCTTCGGTCAAGCGCAGCGAGGCGCCGATGGAATCCAGCACACCGACGTCCAGGCCCTTGAGCAAGGCCAGGCGTTCCTTGAAGCTGGCACGGAAATCCAGCTCGCCAGCCATGGCCCGCTCGGTGATTTCAGACACCTGCTCACCGACGCCGGCCGCCTTGGCCAGTTCGTCGATGACTTCGGCCTCGATCAGCGTCGAGTCCATGTCGAACACCGCCAGGCGACGGTTGCGGCGAAACAGCGAGTCTTCCTGGAACGCGATATCGACGTTCAACTCCTGGGCCACGCTGAGGAACTCGGCCCGCAGCGCTTGCGGATCAGCCGCCTCGCCGCGCACCGAAAACTCGATGCAGCCCTTGCCCTTGTCGGCCGGAGTGTCCAGCGGCATGCGCCCGGACAGGCGGTCGATATGGTCGATGTTCAGGCCGTACTTGGCAGTGATCGAGCTCACGCTCTGCAATTGCTCGGCTGTCACTTTGCGCGTCAGCAGGGTCACGATGTGGCGTTTTTTACCCTGGTTGCCGACCCATTGCTGGTAGTCCTCTTCGGAAACCGGGGTGAACCGTACCTGCTGATCAAGCTTGTAAGCCGTGAACAGGATGTCCTTGAGCACCGACTTGCCTTGCTCGGTGTCGGGAATTTCAACCAGGATGCCGAACGACAGGGTGTCGTGGATCACCGCCTGGCCGATGTCGAGAATGTTCACACCACCCTGGGCCAGAACACCGGTAATGGCCGCAGTCAGACCCGGACGGTCGACTCCCGTGATGTTTATCAGGACGATTTCGCGCAAGGCGCACCCCCGCAAGTGGAAAAAAACCGCATTCTACCCACATTCAGTGACCATCGGGCACAGCGAGCGCTTTGCCGGTCTGGGGGCTATCGCTATACTGCGCGTCAACTCCACGGACAAAAGAGCCGAGCTCAGTGAACCGGCCCACGCCAGTCAAACCCGATAACTTCTTCCTGCTGATCTTCCGTGCACTGCGCCACCGCCGTGTACCGATTGCATTGCGCATTGCCAGCCATAACGTGATCCTGGTCGCATTGGCCCTGGTGATCTACGCCTGCGTGATGGGTCTGCAGTTCAAACAGGCAATGCACGAACAGGCCGATGCCCTGGGTCAGAGCCTGACCACCCAGACGGCAACCTCGGCCACCGAGCTGCTGGTGTCCAACGACATCCTCAGCCTCAACGTGCTGCTGAACAACCTGACCAAGAACCCCTTGGTGGCCCACGCCGCTATTTATAGCGTGGACAACCGGATCCTGGCCGAGGCGGGGCAACGTCCCAAGCAGGGCCTGCTGGGCGAAACCCAGGGCATGTACGAGAGCAAGATCACCTTCCAGGACGTGTCGGCCGGGCAACTGCGCATCAGCCTGGACATGCAGCAGTTCGAACAGCCGATGACCATCAGCCTGCAGAGCATGGGCATTCTCAGCGCCATCCTGCTGGCCCTGGCGTTGGCCCTGAGCCTGCGCCTGGGGCGCAACATCTCCACGCCACTCCTGCAATTGCGGGTGTGGCTGCGTGACATCGACGAACACACCCCGGCCACCCAGCGCCAGGACGAGATCGGCGACCTGGCACGCCAGCTGCACGCCAGCTTTGCCCCTGAGCCGGTAGCGCCGGCGGTGGTTGACGAGCCGGAAATCGATGAGTTGGATGATGTCGAGGACGACGAGCCAGCGTTCGAAGTGCGCAACCTGCGGGACCCGAGCTTCGATGAAAGCGCCCCGGTGGCCAGCCTGAAAGCGGCGCCCCGGCACGTGATCAGCGCCGAAGAAGACGAAACGGACGACGATGAAGACCCGTTCGCCGATGTTCGCGACAGCGCCACCAGCGCGGTAGTCGTCAAGCCACAGCCCAAGGTCGTCGCCTCCAGCCAGCCGCAGTTCAGCGCCGTGCTCGCCGTGCAACTGGGCGCCCAGGAGCAGCTGCGGCGCCTGCCGCGGGCACGCCTGACCGAGTTGTTGGACCGCTACCGCGACTGCCTGGACCAGGCTGCGTCGCTGTACGAGAGCGAGCTGCACACGCTCAACGACGGCAGCACCCTGATGCTGTTCCACACCCAGGACAGCGGCGAAGACTACCTGACCAACGCCATCTGCTGCGGTGAGCTGTTGCGTGCCCTCGGCCATCAGTTGCAGATCGAAGTCGCCGACAGCGGCATCACCCTGCAATTGCAACTGGGCCTGACCCTGGGCGAAGAACTCTTCGGCCTGAGCCAGATCGACCTGCTGTTGACTGAAACCGCCCAGGACGCTCTCGCCCTCTCCCAGCACAGCCGTAACCTGCTGCTGGTGGAGCGCAAGATCAGCGACGACGCCTTGATCCGCCAGCGGGCCCGCATCCGTCCGATCGCCAGCCCTGAAGGCGCCTGCTGCGTCGAGCGCCTGATGGAACCCTACCCTTCGATGCTGGAGCGGCAACTGGCGCGCATGCACGAGACCCGCGCCTAAGCCCGACCGCGCCCCACCCAAGCCCGCAGCCGAGTAATCGCTTGCGGGCTTTTTATTGCGTCCCGCAGTTGCCAAGGGGGGGCAGCTCCATTGGACCAGGTAGGAGCGAGCTTGCTCGCGAAGAACCCAAGAACAACGCGCTGATTCAGACAATGCACGTCATCGTTAACGTCCATCGCGAGCAAGCTCGCTCCTACAAGCAGCAGTTTCGGGGTCGGCAGAAACAACAAAACCCGCACGGGGCGGGTTTTGTGGGGGCGACGTGCAGCTTAGAAGCGGAACACTTCCATGTCCGTGCGAATAGGCGCGGCCATCGGAATCTTCGGCTGTTTCTCACGTTCGGCGGGCGCCGTGGGTTTTGCCGCAGCAGGCTTGCGTGGAGCTTCGGCAACAGGTGGCTGGTTGGCCAGCGGCTTCAGGGCCACCGACAACTGCTCGGCCAGGCGCTGCAACAGCACGCCCTGGGCTTGGACCTGTGCAGCGGTGCCGCCGGCATGTTGCTCCTGCAGGTGAATGATGCGGTTATCGCGGACCTGGCCGCGACGGTCGATCAAGCGCCACTGGGCGTCGAGCACCGCCGGTTGCGATTCGCCGGAGTCCAGGCGGGTAATCGACAGCAATACCTGCACATCCGGGGTAAACCCCAGGGTCGCCGGTGCCAGGACCACGCGCTGGCTGTCCAACTGACCCGCGACCTGACGCAGTAGCAACTGATTGATGTCCGAAGACAGGCTGCCCGCCCAACGACCGTCGGTCGACGCTTGCAGGCTGCCGTCCGGTTGACGCTGCAACAGGGTTTCACGCTGCAGGTAATCGGCAATCAACACCGGCCCCAGCAACACCGCCATGCCTGAGCTTTGCGCAGGCTGTGCCGGGGTGCCGCTGTCCAGCTGATACAGCGACACCGGCTGGTGAACGCTGCAACCCGCCAGGCCAAGAACGCCAGCGAGCAACAAAATTAGAGGAAAGCGCAGAACAGTCATCATCCCATCCAGGTGACGGCCACAAGGCCAGCCACTGTGAAAATACTCAAAAAATATGAAGAACGCTCGACCACGCCGGCGCTTGAAAGGCCATATCATCCGTGAATATGCCTTGCGACTCCAGCGCGAAAGCATCGATCTACGCGTTAAATCGTAGATCGAGCGCTCTAGACCGCTTAATTGAGAGTTTCTACCAATAGTGCATCGACCCGCTGGAAGCCCCGCGGCAGTTTATTGCCCCGGCGTCCACGCTCACCCTTGTAGTGCTCCAGGTCATCGGCCTTGAGTGACAGTGTGCGCTTACCGGCCTGCAATACCAGCGTCGCGCCTTCCGGCAGCACCGCGATATCCGTGACATATTCCTCGCGGTTAGCTACACGTTCGCCGGGGATACCGATGATTTTGTTGCCTTTACCCTTGCCCAGCTGCGGCAGGTCGCTGATTTTGAAGATCAGCAGGCGACCTTCGGTCGTCACCGAAGCCAGCCAGTTCTCGTCACGGTCTGCGACCGGACGCGGCAGGATCACCTTGGCGTTGTTCGGCAGGCTCAACAGCGCCTTGCCCGCCTTGTTCTTGGCTTGCAGGTCCTCACCCTTGACCACGAAGCCGTAACCCGCGTCGGAGGCGATCACGTACAAGCCATCATCCTCTGGCATCAGGACACACTCGAAGGTCGCACCCGGTGGCGGAGTCAGACGGCCGGTCAACGGCTCGCCCTGGCCACGGGCCGACGGCAGGGTGTGGGCCGGCACCGAGTAACTGCGTCCGGTGGAGTCGATGAACACCGCAAACTGGTTGGAACGACCGGCAGCAGCAGTCTTGAAACCGTCCCCGGCCTTGTAGGAAAGGCCGGTTGCATCGATATCGTGGCCCTTGGCCGAGCGTACCCAGCCTTTTTCCGACAGCACCACCGTAACTTTCTCGTTCGGCAGCAGATCATGCTCGGTCAGCGCCTTGGCTTCGGTGCGCTCGACAATCGGCGAGCGACGGTCGTCGCCATACGTCTCGGCATCCTTGAGCAGCTCGGTGCGTACCAGCTTCTTGAGCTTGGTTTCGCTGCCCAGCAGGGCTTGCAGCTTGGCCTGTTCCTTGAGCAGTTCGTCCTGCTCGTCGCGCAGCTTCATCTCTTCCAGGCGTGCCAACTGACGCAGGCGCGTGTCGAGGATGTAGTCGGCCTGGATTTCGCTCAGGGCAAAACGTTCGATCAGCTTGGCCTTGGGATGCTCCTCGGTGCGGATGATATGGATCACTTCATCCAGGTTGAGGTAGGCAATCAACAAGCCGTCCAACAGGTGCAGGCGACGCTCGACCTTGTCCAGGCGGAACTGCAGGCGGCGACGCACCGTGCGCACCCGGAACTCCAGCCACTCGACCAGCAACGCGCGAAGGTTCTTCAGCTGCGGCTTGCCGTCCAGGCCAATGATGTTGATGTTGACCCGGTAGGTGGACTCCAGCTCCGTGCTGGCGAACAAGTGCTGCATCAGGGCTTCATGATCGACCCGGCTGTTGACCGGAATGATCACGATCCGGCACGGGTTCTCATGGTCGGACTCATCACGCAGGTCGGCGATCTGCGGAGCCTTGGACGGCTTGGCCTGCATCATCGCGGCAATCTGCTCCAGCACCTTGGCCCCGGAAACCTGGTGCGGCAGCGCGGTGACGATGATGTCGCCGTCTTCGACGTGGTACACGGCGCGCATGCGCACCGAGCCCTTGCCGGTCTCGTACATTTTCAGCAGGTCGGCGCGCGGCGTGATGATTTCCGCCTCGGTCGGGTAGTCCGGGCCCTGGATGTGCTCGCACAGTTGCTCGACCGTAGCCTTGGGCTCATCGAGCAAGCGCACGCACGCCGTGGCGACTTCGCGCAGGTTGTGCGGCGGGACGTCGGTGGCCATGCCCACGGCGATGCCGGTGGTGCCGTTGAGCAGGATGTTCGGCAAGCGTGCCGGCAACACCAGCGGTTCATCGAGGGTGCCGTCGAAGTTCGGCCCCCAGTCGGCCGTGCCCTGCCCCAGCTCGCTGAGCAATACTTCGGAGTAACGCGACAGCCGCGCTTCCGTGTAACGCATGGCGGCGAAGGATTTCGGATCATCCGGCGCACCCCAGTTACCCTGGCCGTCCACCAGCGTGTAGCGGTAGCTGAACGGCTGGGCCATCAGCACCATGGCCTCGTAGCAGGCAGAGTCGCCGTGCGGGTGGAACTTGCCGAGCACATCACCGACGGTACGCGCGGATTTCTTGTGCTTGGAGTCAGCGTCCAGCCCCAACTCGCTCATGGCGTAGACAATACGTCGCTGCACCGGCTTCAGGCCGTCGCCGATATGCGGCAGGGCCCGGTCCATGATCACGTACATGGAGTAGTTGAGGTAGGCATTTTCGGTGAAGTCGGCCAGTGAGCGGCGTTCTACGCCGTCCAGGCTGAGATCCAGGGAGTCGCTCATGCGGGCCTCATCATTTCGTGGTCTGGCGCAGCAGCAAGGTGCCACCGCGCTGGGTAAATTCGAGTTGTTTCAGGGCGCTCATGCCCAGCAGCACTTGATCGCCGCTCAAGCCTGGCGCCACCAGGGCGCGCACGTCATGCAAGACAATGTCGCCCAGTTTCAATTGTTGCAGTCGGGTCCGGTAGCCCTGGCTGCGGCCGTTGGCCGTGCTCAGGGTGACCGCGGCACCTTTTTCCAGATTCAGCCGTTGGGCCAGGCCGGCCGGGATCGACACATCGGTGGCCCCAGTATCGAGCATGAAGTTCACCGGCTGACCGTTGATCTGGCCATCGGCAACGAAGTGTCCCTGGCCATTACCCACCAGCTTCACCTCGATAAACCCCTCACCCTGCTGCGAACTGACCTGGGTGTTGGGATTTTCCTGGCGCTGTTCCCAGTCACCGAAAAACCGCGTTGCCAGGAACAGCCCGGCACACCAGGCGAGCACCAGCAGCACCCGACCGGCGCGTTTTCCCGGCGCCTGCTGACTCATGACTTGGCGCTCCAGCCACCCTGCGGCGCAGCGAAGCGCCAGACGATCGGACGGACTTCGCCGTCAGCCCGGGCGCCGTTGTTGTTGTCGATGCCGATCCAGGCACCTGAGGCGTCGATCACCAGCGCCTCGGCCAGGCCGTAGGCTTGCGGATAACGCCGCGGCGCCTGCAAGGCATCGGCGGCATACGACCAGCAACGCTCGACCTGGGCCGTCACCGCGTCACGGCGGCAGATTTCATAGGCATTGCGCTCCAGGGTAAAGAGCTTGCCGTCGAACCACGCCAGGTCGGCGAAGTCCCGGGACACCGGCCGGGCATGGGGAAACTGCGCCGGTTGCATCTGTGTACCGGCTTCGCTGAGCAGCACGCAGGCACCGTCGCAGTCCCACACGGTTTGTTGCCGCTTGAGCCGCAACAGCCCACGTCGCTCACGCTCGGCCGCCAGCCACAGCTGGTTGCCCTCAGGGTCGACAGCCAGGCCTTCAAACAGCGCATTGAAGTGCAGCAACATGCCACTGGCCCGCGCTTCGCGCACCAGCATCGGGGAAATCTTCAGCCATTGCGCGGCGCCCGTCGGCGGCACCTGCAACACCGCTGCATGGGCCTCGCTGACGATGTAGCGATTGCCGGCCTTGTCGCAGCTGATGCCCTCGAAATCGAAGTTACCACCGCGCACGATCGACGACGCCCAGGTGCGCGACTTCAGCCCCCAGGGCAAGCCGCTGTCAGGCACCGGCGGCACGTCGACGGGCACCGCTTCGGCCTGCCAGACACCCTCGCCGGTGGCGAGACGGTATATCTGCCCATCGTCGCGATCGGAAACCGTCCACAGTTCATTGCCGCATTGCGCCAGGCCCGACAGGTTGCCGCCGTGCATGCCTTGCACGGCATGCTCGGACAGCATCGTCAGCTCAGGCGCCGGCTGCGCGAACGCAGCACCTGCCCGCAACAACCACGGGAGGGCAAAACCGCTCCGCATCAGGCCAGAACCTCGGCCAGGTTGCCCTTGGACTCCAGCCAGGACTTGCGATCACCTGCACGTTTTTTCGCCAGCAGCATGTCCATCATTTCCGAGGTGGCGGCAAAATCATCCAGGGTCAATTGCACCAGGCGCCGGGTGTTCGGGTCCATGGTGGTTTCGCGCAGTTGCGGCGGGTTCATTTCACCCAGGCCTTTAAATCGGGTGACCTGGGGCTTGCCGCGTTTCTTCTCGGCCACCAGGCGGTCGAGAATGCCATCGCGCTCGGCTTCGTCGAGGGCGTAGTAGATTTCCTTGCCCAGGTCGATCCGGTACAACGGCGGCATCGCCACGTAGACGTGACCGGCATCCACCAGCGGGCGGAAATGCTGGACGAACAAGGCGCAGAGCAAGGTGGCGATGTGCAGACCGTCGGAGTCGGCGTCGGCGAGGATGCAGATCTTGCCGTAGCGCAGTTGGCTCATGTCCGCCGCGCCCGGATCGACACCAATGGCGACGGCGATGTTGTGCACTTCCTGGCTGGCCAGTACTTCGCTGCCGTCCACTTCCCAGGTATTGAGGATCTTGCCGCGCAGCGGCAGGATCGCCTGGAACTCTTTGTCCCGCGCCTGCTTGGCCGAGCCGCCGGCGGAATCACCTTCCACCAGGAACAGCTCGGAGCGCATCGGGTCCTGCCCGGCGCAGTCGGCGAGCTTACCCGGCAGGGCCGGCCCCGAGGTAATGCGTTTACGCTCGACTTTCTTGCTGGCCTTGAGGCGACGGCCGGCGTTGTTGATCGCCAGCTCCGCCAGGAGCATGCCGGTTTCCGGGTTGGCGTTGAGCCACAGGCTGAACGCGTCCTTGACCACCCCGGACACAAACGCCGCCGCCTCGCGGGACGACAGGCGTTCCTTGGTCTGGCCGGAGAATTGCGGCTCCTGCATTTTCATCGACAGGACGAACGCGATGCGCTCCCAGACGTCTTCCGGCGCCAGCTTCACTCCACGCGGCAACAGGCTACGGAACTCGCAGAACTCGCGCATCGCATCGAGCAGGCCCTGACGCAGACCGTTGACGTGGGTACCGCCCTGCGCCGTGGGGATCAGGTTGACGTAGCTTTCCTGCACGCTGTCGCCGCCTTCGGGCAACCACAGCAGCGCCCAGTCGACCGCTTCCTTATTACCAGCCAGGCTGCCGCAGAACGGCTCGTCCGGCAGGCGCTCGAACTCACTGACCGCGTCCACCAGGTAGGAACGCAGGCCGTCTTCGTAGTGCCACTCGACTTTTTCGCCGGTGGCCTTGTCTTCAAAACTGACCAACAGCCCCGGGCACAACACGGCCTTGGCCTTGAGCACGTGCTTGAGGCGGCTGATGGAGAATTTCGGCGAATCGAAATACTTCGGATCCGGGGCAAAGAACACGCTGGTACCGGTGTTGCGCTTGCCGACACTGCCGACCACTTCCAGCTCGGTTTTTTTGTAACCGTCGGCGAAAGTCATCTGGTATTCGTTGCCGTCACGCTTGACCCGCACCCGGACCTCGGTCGACAGGGCGTTGACCACCGAAATGCCGACCCCGTGCAAACCACCGGAGAACTGGTAGTTCTTGTTGGAGAACTTACCGCCGGCGTGCAGTTTGGTGAGGATCAGCTCGACGCCCGAGACGCCCTCTTCCGGGTGGATATCCACCGGCATGCCGCGGCCATCATCGCTGACTTCCAGCGAGTGGTCGGCGTGGAGGATGACCTGGACCGATTTGGCGTGCCCGGCCAAGGCTTCGTCGACACTGTTGTCGATGACTTCCTGGGCAAGGTGGTTCGGCCGACTGGTGTCGGTGTACATGCCGGGGCGTTTACGCACCGGGTCGAGGCCCGAGAGGACTTCGATGGCGTCTGCGTTATAAGAGCTAGCGCTGGGAGTGGCCATGGGGTCTCGTCGTCAGTCGTTCATGAAAATAGGGGCAAGGGTTCACAGTGCTGTGAAATCGATCGCCTGGTACACATCTGCGCCAATGCCGGCAAAACTCAACAGGGCCGGCATCTGTCCGGCAAATCCCTGGAAACTATGGTCGCCGCCGGCCTGGATGCGCAACGCACAGGCTCGGTAATACTGTTGGGCGAGGCGATAGTCCAGCGTTTCGTCGCCGGTCTGCAGCCACACCTGGTAGCGCCGTGGGTCCTGGGGCGCCGGCACTTCCAGCTCGGCCAGGGCCGTGATGTGGTCGTGGGTCAATTCCCAGGTCTGTTCGGTATACAGGTTTTGCTGCGTCCCCAGGTAGCCGTCGAACATCCGGTGCGGACTGACGGCAGGGTTGACCAGCAGGGCCTTGAGGCCATGGAGCTCGGCCAAGTGAGTGGCATAGTAGCCGCCGAGTGAGCTGCCGACCAGCAGTGGCCGTCCCAGCTCGGCAATCGCCTGCTGTAACTGACCGATGGCCTCACGCGGGTGATGATGCAGGGCCGGAACGCGCAATTGGTCAGCCAGCCCCAGACGCTCCATCACTCCGATCAGCTGGCTGGCCTTTTTCGACGCAGGCGCGCTGTTGAAGCCATGGATGTAGAGGATCGAACCGGACATTTGAGCTCCCTGGCGGTCGGCAAAAGAAAGCGCAGTTTACAGGGAGTCGGGCATATCGCGAGCAGGCTCGCTGCCACATTTGTTTCCTGTGTGGGCGTAATCCCTGCTCGCGATCGCCGTGAAGCGGTGTTTCTGCTCAGTAACCGTCAGAACCGTAATCGACCGTGAAATCGAATCCGATGACCCGCTCCACTCCGGTTTCCAGCCGCCCATCGGGCAACAGGCGCAGCCAGCGGTAGCCTGGCGCCAGGGTGTCGACCCGGAAATCTTCGCTGCCGGGCTCGAACTGGATACAGGTCGAAGGCGACGCCAACAACCGCACGCCGTTGCGCAGTTGGTCGATTTCCTGATGCACATGCCCCCATAACACGGCGCGCACCTGGGGAAAGCGGTCGAGCACGGCAAACAGCGCTTCAGGGTTACGCAAGCCGATCGGCTCCATCCACGGACAGCCAATGGGCACCGGGTGATGATGGAAACACACCAGATGATGACGTTCGGGCGCTTCGCTCAGGGCGCGGGCGAGCAATTGCAGTTGATCGTCCTGCAGGTAGCCCGGCACCGAACCCGGCACGGCGGAATCGAGCAAGGTGATCCGCCAGTTGCCGATGTCCAGCAACGGTTCCAGCAGCGAACTCTGCACGGCCGCCTGGGCCATGACCTGCGGCTCGTCGTGGTTGCCCGGAATCCAGCGGGCAGGCGCGTCGATCTGCTCGCTCAAGCGGCGAAACAGCTGATAGGAGGCCAAGGTGCCGTCCTGGGACAGATCGCCCGTGGCAATCACCAGGTCCACCCGGGGCTGTTGCGCCCGCACCAGCTCGATCACCGCCCTCAGGCTGTCGCGGGTGTTCATGCCCAGCAGCGTGCGGTCAGCCTCGGCAAACAGATGGCTGTCGGAAAGCTGCACCAGCAGGACCGGGTCGTTGGCGGTCAGAGTCGATACGCTCGGCAAGGCGTTCTCCCAAGGCGCGATCACGCAGGTGGATAAGTGGCGCAATTATGCTGGGGCATGGGTAAAAGAGGAAAGCCGTGAACCGGACACAGTTCACATCTGCCGCTTAACGCACCACTTCGTATTCGTGCCCGCACGCCAGGCAATGGCTCAGCCATTCGCCGAGGAAGACGTTGAGCTGGGACTTTTCGTCAGGCTGGTGCATGAAGGCATTGGGGTAAGGATAGATGCCGCGAAAGCGCCGCGCATGTTCGGCGCTGATCACTTCGGCCATGCGCGCATCGTGATAGACCTGCACCTCCAGCTGCGGCACCGGCAGCCAGGGCAGGCTGTGTTCCTGGCGCACACGCAGGGTGGTGGTGTAGGGACAGGTCAGCAGGACCTCGAGGGTCAGCACCCCGAGCATCTGGTCGCCCTGGGTCATGGCGATGCGCCGCGCCGCCGGCGTATTGCGCATGTCCGGCAGCAGCCGCAGCAAGCGGGCATAGTTGGCCTCGCAGGCGCTTTGCAGCCCCACCAGGTCGACCCGATAGCGGTCGCGCTGTTTGTTTACGACCATAGCCCCCTCACTTCAACGCGGTTCAAAGCCAGCCATTGCAAGGCAATAATGCTCGCCGCGTTGGAAATCCGCCCATCACGCACGGCCTGCAGGGCATCTTCAAAGTCCCAGACCGTGACGCGAATATCTTCTGCTTCCTCCAGCAACCCATGCAGGCCGCCAGCCCCCGTACTGTCACACCGCCCCAGGTACAGGTGCACGTATTCAGTGCTACCGCCAGGCGACGGAAAATAGTTGAGCATCGGCCACAACGCCGTGAACTCAAGCCCAGCTTCCTCCTGCGCTTCACGGTGAGCAACTTCTTCCGGTTGTTCGTCCTTGTCGATCAGACCGGCGACCAGCTCGATCAACCACGGGTTGTCGGTCTTGCCCAGGGCCCCCACGCGAAATTGTTCGATCAACACCACCCGGTCGTGCTGCGGATCGTAGGGCAGGACGCAGACTGCATCGTGACGCACGAACAGTTCGCGATTGATTTCCCGGCTCATGCCACCGGCAAACAGCTCATGGCGCAGGTGTACCCGGTCGAGCTGGTAGAAGCCCTTGTGGCAGTTCTCGGTGCGCACGACGTCGACGACAGTCGGGGTGGCATTGGTAAAGTCAGTCATCACAATCCTCGTCTACTGCAGATCCGCTACGAGGCTCCAACCTCGACTTCGCGCCATCCTAACGCGCTCGCCACCTTTGATGCAGCCCCTTTGCAGTTGCCGGGATAGACGGCAGGGGGGCAAACCTACTCTAATTGACACTATTGAGCTTAGTGGCGAACTGACCGCCCCGCTGGCAGTCGAAGCCGGTAACTTTTTGCCTACCCTTGATCCATGAAGGACGCCCATGTCACTTTTGAAAATCGCCTCCGTGGCCTGTATCGCCCTGACCCTGGGCGCCTGCCAAAGCCTGTTCGAGCCTAGCTACAAGGCGCCGCTGGAAACCCTGCGCGACACCGCAGAGACTATCAAGCCCGGCTGCACCGGTGCCGAATGCCCGCTGGTCAACATCGATCTCGTGCGCTTCCCCGGCGAACCGCAACTGGATGGCATCATCGAACGACGCCTGCTGCAAATGACCCCCACCACCGCCGATGCACCACTGCCGGCTTCGCTGGCGGCCTATCGCGAGCAGTTCCTGCGCGATGCCGCCCCGCGCAACAGCAGCTACTTGCAGGCCAAGGTACGCGAGCAGCATGACGGACTGGTGATCATCGAGCTGTCCAGCTATCTGGACAACGGCACTGCCACTGGCAAGCCGGGACGCGGCTTCATCAACTACTCGCGCCAGGAGCACAAGGTGCTGACCCTGGCCGATATGCTCAAGCCGGGCGAGGAACAGGCATTCTGGAAAGCCGCCCAGGTAGCGCACAACAGCTGGCTGATCAGCACCCGCCTGGATCAGGAAGCGCAATTCCTCAAGGCCTGGCCGTTCAAGCAAACCCCCAACGTTGCTCTGACCACCGCCGGGGTGATGCTCAAGTACGACGTGAACACCATTGCGCCTTACGCCCTGGGCCACGTCGAGTTGAAGATTCCTTATTCGCGCCTGGGTGGCATCCTCAAGCCCGAGCTGTTTCCCGCCCGAAAGTAACGATACGGCCCAGCACCAGCTGCAACAGCCCTGCCAGAATCAGCGCCGGCAGGGTTGCGCCCAGCTCGGGATAAAGATTGGCCAGCAAGTGATAGGTAACCACCCCGCCCAACCAGGCGCACAGGGCTGACCCGCGCAACGCCGCGCAGGTCGCCTGGGCACCGCGCTTGCGCAGGATGAAGTGATCCACCAGCACCACACCGAACAACGGCGCGAACACCGAGCCGATCAGCAGCAGGAAGTTCTGGTACTGGGCCAGTGGCGCCAGCAGGGCGATCAGGGTGCAGATCACACCGATAGCCAGGGCCAGGTGCTCGACCTTGAGCCGTGACAGGGTCGCGCTGGACACTGCCGCCGAGTGAATATCGGCAAAGGCGTTTTCCGACTCGTCGAGCAGGATCAACAGCAGCGGAATCCCCAGGCCGGCACCGGCCAGCGCCAACAGCAAGGCATTCACGTCACCGCTGGGGGCAAACGCCAGGGTGTAGGCCACGCCCAGGCTCATCAGCCAGAAGTTACCGATGAAAAAGCCCAGCGCCGTGCCGCCGAAGACATTTTTCGCGCGCTTGCCGAACCGCGAGTAGTCCGCAATCAGCGGCAGCCAGGACAGGGGCATGGCGATCGCAATGTCGAAGCCCACGGCGAACGGCATCGAACCGTCACCGGCCTGGGCCCACAACGCAGCCAGGTCAGCCTTGGCAAACAGGTTCCAGGTCAGCCAGATGCACGCTGCCAGCAACAGCCAGATGCCCCACTTGCGCAGGATCTGCCGCACGAACGTCAGGGGGCCGCTCACCGCCAGCAGGGTCGCCAGGGCGCCGAAGAACAGGGTCCACATCAGCGGGTTGGCCATCAGGCTGCCCTCGCTGAATCCGCGGGCGCCCAGCAGGCTGGCGGCATCGCGCATGACGATGATCTCGAACGAGCCCCAACCGATCAACTGCAGCAGGTTGAGCAGCGCCGGCAGGCTTGCGCCCTTGCTGCCCAGAGTCAACTTGAGCGCAGCCATGGACGACAGGCCGGTGTCGCTGCCGATCACGCCGACGGCCGCCAGCAGCAGCACGCCGACCAGGGTGCCGAGGAAAATCGCCAGCAACGAACCCGACAGGCCCAGGCCCGGCGCAAGCAAGGCGCCGGTCTGCAGGACCATCAGGCCGATGCCGAGGGAAAACCACAGGGAGAACAGATCACGGCCGCCGAAGACACGTTTGTCGCTCGGCACCGCGATATCGGGTGAATAAGTGCTGGGTTGAATGCTCAAGGGTGTTATCTCAGAGGGACATTTGTTGTTGTTTAGATCGCTATCGCGGGCAAGCCCGCTCCCACATGGACTGCATAAATCCTGTGGGAGCGGGCTTGCCCGCGATGGGGCCCTCTCAGGCCCCGACCCTTCAGGTCAGATCAAACCTTCTTGTACAGCTGGCTGCCTTCCTGCTTGAAGCGCTCGGCCTGTTCGGCCAGGCCTTGGGCGACGTCCACGTCCACCGCTTCGATCCGTTGGTTGGCCGCATACTCGCGGACTTCCTGGGTGATCTTCATCGAGCAGAATTTCGGCCCGCACATCGAGCAGAAATGCGCGACCTTGGCCGAGTCCTTCGGCAGGGTTTCATCGTGGTACGAGCGGGCGGTGTCCGGGTCCAGGCCGAGGTTGAACTGGTCTTCCCAGCGGAACTCGAACCGTGCCTTGCTCAAGGCGTTGTCGCGGATCTGCGCGCCCGGATGGCCCTTCGCAAGGTCGGCGGCGTGGGCAGCGATCTTGTAGGTGATGATCCCGGTCTTCACGTCATCCTTGTTCGGCAGGCCCAGGTGCTCCTTGGGCGTGACGTAGCAGAGCATGGCGCAACCGAACCAGCCGATCATTGCGGCACCGATGCCCGACGTGATGTGGTCGTAACCCGGGGCGATGTCGGTGGTCAGCGGGCCGAGGGTGTAGAACGGCGCCTCATCGCAGCACTCCAGCTGCTTGTCCATGTTCTCCTTGATCAACTGCATCGGCACGTGGCCCGGGCCTTCGATCATGCACTGCACGTCATGCTTCCAGGCAATCTTGGTCAGCTCGCCGAGGGTTTCCAGCTCACCGAATTGTGCAGCGTCGTTGGCGTCGGCAATCGAGCCCGGGCGCAGGCCATCGCCCAGCGAGAAGCTGACGTCGTAGGCCTTCATGATTTCGCAGATGTCTTCGAAATGGGTGTAGAGGAAGTTTTCCTTGTGATGCGCCAGGCACCACTTGGCCATGATCGAACCACCACGGGAAACAATGCCGGTCACGCGCTTGGCGGTCAGCGGCACATAGCGCAGCAACACGCCGGCGTGGATGGTGAAGTAGTCGACGCCCTGCTCGGCCTGCTCGATCAACGTGTCGCGGAACAGCTCCCAGGTCAGGTCTTCGGCGGCGCCGCCGACTTTTTCCAGGGCCTGGTAGATCGGCACAGTGCCGATTGGGACTGGCGAGTTGCGGATGATCCACTCACGGGTTTCGTGAATGTGCTTGCCGGTGGACAGGTCCATGACCGTGTCCGAACCCCAGCGAATGCCCCAGGTCAGTTTCGCCACTTCTTCTTCGATGGACGATCCGAGGGCACTGTTGCCGATGTTGCCGTTGATCTTCACCAGGAAGTTACGGCCGATGATCATCGGTTCCAGTTCGGTGTGGTTGATGTTGGCCGGGATGATCGCGCGGCCGCGGGCGATTTCCTCGCGCACGAATTCCGGGGTGATGATTTTCGGCACGCTGGCGCCGAAGCTGTGGCCGGCGTGTTGCTGGTCCAGCAGGCCGGCCGCGCGGGCCACTTCCAGCTTCATGTTTTCGCGGATGGCGACGTATTCCATCTCGGCGGTGATGATGCCTTGGCGCGCGTAGTGCATCTGGCTGACGTTGGCCCCGGCCTTGGCGCGGCGCGGGTTGTTGACGTGGGCGAACCGCAGCTTGGTCAGCTCGGCATCGGCCAGGCGTTCCTGGCCGAAGTTGGAACTCAGGCCTGGCAGGCGCTCGGTGTCGCCACGGGCTTCGATCCACGGCGAGCGCACGTCGGCGAGGCCTTTGCGCACGTCGATGATGACGTTCGGGTCGGTATAGGGGCCGGAGGTGTCGTAGACCACGACAGGCGCATTGATTTCACCGCCGAAGTCGGTCGGGGTGACGTCCAGGCTGATTTCGCGCATCGGCACCAGGATGTCCGGGCGCGTGCCCTGGACATAAATCTTTTGCGAGCGGGTAAAGGGCTGCACCGATTGTTGATCGACCTTGGCCGATTCACTCAAGTGGGTCGCATTTTTTAGTTTTGTGGTCATCACGGGCTCTCCAGACAGCATCCAGGCAGTGGATTGTCGGAGCAGAACCTGAAAGGCACGGAGGCACCAGGACTGGTGCTGTGCATCATCTCGCGAAGCGTTCGATTGTCGAACAATATCCCGGACGAAGCACAAGAGGACTCGCCGGGTGACGAGAAATCTTGTTCCCTACGCAGGCGCTAACCTGATCAGGTTCAACGGGATCCGAAATTATTCGATCTCAGCCTCATAGCAAGGCACCCCGACAAGAACCCGGCCAGTCTAGACATAACCACCCAAGAACGCCAACCCCGGATTAAACAGCGTGATGAATGGCGTAATTGCAGGATTGTTGCCCCAGGTCACCACAACTACACTCGCTACGCCATGCCACGCCTTGACGCTGACGGGCCCGCGCCGTAGCTTGGCGCTCTATTTCTTGTCGCATTTTCAATTCTAGGGATCGCCTCATGCTGCGCAAACTCTCACTGGCTCTCGCCGTGTCTTGTGCGTCCAATGGAATGGCCTGGGCAGCAGACACGCCCCTGTCGACCAAGACCGACCTGGTCAGCGTCTACCAGGAGGCAGTCGACAACAACGCCGACCTCGCGGCGGCCCGTGCCCAATACGGCGCGCAAAAGGAAGTCGTGCCCCAGTCGCGCGCCGGCCTGCTGCCGAACCTCTCCGGTGGTGCGGAAATCGCCAACGTGCGCACCGACATCGACACTCCGGCGGCCATTGCCAACCGCAACGCGCATTTCTACCAGGCAACCCTGGCCCAGCCGTTGTTTCGCGCCGACCGCTGGTTCCAGTTCCAGGCCGCCAAGGATGTCAACGAACAAGCCGCGTTGCAGCTCTCGGCCACCGAGCAGGACCTGATCCTGCAGACCGCCCAGACCTACTTCAACGTGCTGCGCACCCAGGACAACCTGGCCTCGACCAAAGCCGAAGAAGCCGCCTTCAAGCGCCAGTTGGACCAGTCCAACGAGCGCTTCGACGTCGGCCTCTCGGACAAGACCGACGTGCTGCAGTCGCAAGCCAGCTATGACACTGCCCGCGCCAACCGGATCCTCGCCCAGCAACAGGTGGATGACGCGTTCGAGGCCCTGATCACCCTGACCAACCGGCAGTACAACTCGATCCAGGGCATCGTCCACACCTTGCCGATCCTGCCGCCGGCGCCCAATGACGCCAAGGCCTGGGTCGACACCGCCGCCCAGCAGAACCTCAACCTGCTGGCCAGCAACTACGCGGTCAGCGCGGCCGAAGAGACCCTCAAGCAACGCAAGGCCGGGCACGCACCGACCGTCGATGCCGTGGCGCAGTACAAGAAGGGTGACAACGACGCCTTCGGCTTCAGCAACCCTAGTGCCTTTGGCCAGCCCTACAGTGGTGACGTGACCCAGACCACCGTCGGCCTGCAGCTGAACATTCCGATCTACAGCGGCGGCCTGATCAACTCCCAGGTCCGCGAGTCGTATGCACGCCTGGACCAGAGCGAGCAACAACGTGAATCGCTGCGCCGCCAGGTGGTGGAGAACACCCGCAACCTGCACCGCGCGGTGAACAGCGATGTCGAGCAAGTGCAAGCGCGCCGCCAGTCGATCATCTCCAACCAGAGCGCGGTGGAAGCCACTGAAATCGGTTATCAAGTGGGGACCCGCAATATCGTCGACGTGCTCGACGCCCAGCGCCAGCTGTACACCTCGGTGCGCAACTACAACAACAGCCGCTACGACTACATCCTCGACAACCTGCGCCTGAAACAGGCGGCCGGCACCCTGAGCCCGGGCGACCTGCAAGACCTCAAGCGCTACCTCAAGGCCGACTACAACCCGGACAAGGACTTCCTGCCACCGGACCTGGCCAAGGCTGCGGCCGAGCAGTTGAAAGCCCGACCTTGAGCTGACACTCAAACCCTTGTGGGAGCGAGCGCCCGCTTGCGGCTTGCTCGCGATGGCGGCGGCACATCCGACATCAATGTGACTGAGCAGCCGCCATCGCGGGCAAGCGGAGCGCCGCCCGGCCCGCTCCCACAAGGCGCTCGGTGTATTCAGGACCTATCGAGCAACCGCCCCAACCCATCCAGCAACCGCTGCAACGCGCCCTGGTTGGCGCGCATCACGGTCAATCCCGCTTCGGCCATTTGCTGCGCATCGCGCGGCAGTTCGAACAGGCGCTGCACCGCCACCGCCAGCCCATGGGCGTCCTCCACCTCTTGCAGGGCCTTGGCATTGCGCATCAACGCCGCGATCTCGAGGAAGTTGAACAGGTGCGGGCCACTGAGTACCGGCTTGGCCAATGCCGCCGGCTCCAGCAGGTTATGCCCGCCGTTCGGCACCAGGCTGCCGCCGACAAATGCACTGTCCGCCAAGGCATAGAGAAACAGCAGTTCGCCCATGGTGTCGCCGAGCAGCACCGCGGTATCGGCGTTGACCGGCGCGCCGCTGGAGCGCCGGACCGTGTTGAAACCCTGCTGCTGGCACAGCTCGAACACCGAGTTGAAGCGCTCCGGGTGACGCGGCACCAGAATCAGCAACGCGTCCGGGTGGCTGGCGAGCAACTGCCGATGAGCCGCCAGCACTACCTCGTCCTCACCCTCATGGGTGCTCGCGGCGATCCACACCGGTCGCTGGCTCGCCTGCCATTGCTCACGCAGATCGCTGGCGCGTTGCAGCAAGGTCGGGTCGATGCTCAGGTCGAACTTGATCGAACCCGTTACCTCGACCGTTTCCGCCCGCGCCCCTAGCGCCCGGAAGCGCTCGGCTTCGGCATTGGTCTGCACAGCGAACAGGCTCATTTCGGCGAGCATCGGCTGCGTCAGTTGGCGAAAACGCCCGTAGCCCTTGGCCGAGCGTTCGGAGAGCCGGGCGTTGGCCAGCGCCACGGGAATCGCGCGCTTGGCGCATTGGTGAATATGGTTGGGCCACAACTCGGTTTCCATGATCACCGCCAGCTTGGGCTGGACCCGGTCGAGAAAACGCGCGGCGGCACAAGGCAAGTCGTACGGCAGGTAGCAGTGCTGGATCCGCGGTTGATTGGCGAACAACGCCTGGATTCGCTCCGAGCCGGTCGGCGTCATGCAGGTGACGGTAATCGGCAGCTGTGGATAACGCTCCAGCAGCGCACGAATCATCGGCGCCGCGGCGATGCTCTCGCCCACCGACACCGCGTGCACCCAGATCCCGCCGGGCGCCATCGGTGGCAGGCCGATGGAAAATCGCTCGCCGATACGCTTGGCGTACGCCGGCGCCTTGCGCGAGCGCAGCCACAGTCGAATCGCCACCAATGGCAGCCCCAGGTAAAACAATGCGGTATAGAGGGTTCTGTTCATGGGGCCGGAGTTTATCGACTTTTTCAGCCAATCGCCTGCAACTGCACGGCAAAACGTTCGGCCAGCCACCGCGCCGCCGGCCCCAGCGTCTCATCGCGGCGCCAGACCAGCTCCACCACCAGCGCCGGCGGCGTCCACTCGCTGAGCAGTTCGACCATCTGCCCCTGATACGCGGGGTACTGCACCACGTGCCGGGGCAACCAACCCCAGCCCAGGCCACGCATCAGCCATTCCGCCAGCACGTAGAAGCTGTCGGCGCGCCAGACCTGCGGACTGGCCTGTTCACTGCCGGGGTAGACGCTGGAATGGGTGGCCATCAACAGTTGCCGGTGCTGGGCCATTTGCTGGCAATTGACCTGGCCACCCGCCGCCAGCGGATGCCCCACGCCACACACGGTGACCATCTCGACACTGCCCAGCACCCGCCGCTCCAGCGCTTCAGGGATCTGCTCGTGATAAAACAGCAGGCCCAGGTCGGCCTGGCGCTGGACCAGCTTGCGCGCGACATCGCCCTGGGCGGCACTGGCCAGTTGCACCTCCAGGCTGGGGAATTGCTCAGCCAGCGCCTCCAGGCTGTCGAGCACCGGCTGATAGGGCATCGCCTCGTCCTGGGCCAGGCGCAGGCGCGCCTCCTGGCCACGCATCAAGGCCTGCGCCCGGCCATTGAGACGCTCGCACTGGCGCAACACTTCCCGCGCCTCTTCCAGCAAGGCGCTGCCGGCCTCGGTCAGCCGTGGCTGGCGGCCGCTGCTACGCTCGAACAGGCTGACACCCAGGTCCGCCTCCAGCAGTGCAATCGAACTGCTGACCGCCGACTGCGCCTTGCGCTGGTCGCGGGCCACGGCAGAAAACGAGCGCTGCTCGGCGACGCTGACGAACAACTGCATCTGTTCCAGGTTCCACTGAATACTCATGCTGTAACCCATCTTCAAATCAGATAGGTAATGACTTTACCGCATCTAAGGAATCACTAGAATGCCGACCTCAGAAAGCAACACTTCATACGAGGATTGACCCATGACCGCTTACTACTACCTGGCCATCGCCATCTGTGCCGAAGTGATTGCCACTGTTTCGATGAAAGCGGTCAAAGGTTTCAGCACGCCCCTGCCACTGGTGCTGGTGATCGTCGGCTATGGCATCGCCTTCTGGATGTTGACCCTGGTGGTGCGCAGCGTTCCCGTCGGCGTGGCGTATGCAGTGTGGGCCGGCATGGGCATCGTGATGGTCAGCGTCGCCGCGCTGTTCATCTATGGGCAGAAGCTCGATGTTCCGGCCATGCTGGGCATGGCGCTGATCGTGCTCGGGGTGGTGGTGATCCAGCTGTTCTCGAAAACCGCCGGGCACTGACCCACGGCAGCCGCTACATAGCGCTCGGCATGAATCTGTATACTGCGCCCCTAGTCTTGAACACTGAGGTCGCCGCATGCCATCCGTTATTTCCACCGACGTACTGATTGTCGGCGCTGGGGTTGCCGGGCTCTGGCTGAATGCACGCCTGCGCCGCCAGGGGTTTGCCACCGTGCTGGTGGAGAGCGCCAGCCTCGGCGGTGGGCAGAGCGTCAAATCCCAGGGAATCATCCATGGCGGCGCCAAGTACGCGCTGCATGGCGCCCTGACAGGCGCCTCGGAAGCCATCGCCGACATGCCGCGGCGCTGGCGCGAGGCCCTGGCCGGTGACGGCGAGCTGGACCTGTCCGGCGTGCGCCTGCTCTCCGAAGCCCATTACCTGTGGTCCCCCGGCACCCTGGCCGGCAACCTCACGAGTTTCTTCGCCAGCAAGGCCGTGCGTGGACGGGTCGACCAGGTCAAGGGCGAGCAATTGCCGCCAGCCCTGCAAGACAAACGCTTCAAGGGCAAGGTCTATCGCCTGGCCGAGTTGGTTGTCGATGTCCCCAGCCTGATCAGCCGCCTGGCGCAACTGGCCGGTGATGGCCTGCTGGCTGCACAGCAGATCGAACCGTTGCTGGAAGACGGTCAGTTGGTCGGCCTGCGGGTCGACGAGCGGGAGATCCGCGCGCAACGCATCGTCCTCAGCGCCGGCGCCGGCAATGCCGACCTGCTCGCCGCCCTGGGCCTCAGCCAGCCGGCCATGCAATGCCGGCCGCTGCACATGATCCTGGTCAAGGGCCCGAGCCTCAAGCCGCTGTACGCCCATTGCCTGGGCGGCGGGCCAAAACCGCGCATCACCGTCACCACCCATCCGACGGCCGATGGTCAATGGGTCTGGTACCTGGGCGGTGATATTGCGGAAGCCGAAGGTGTAGCACGCGAACCCGCTGCGCAAATCGCCGCCGCGCAAAAAGAACTCGGGCAACTGCTGCCCTGGATCGACCTCAGCCAGGCGCAGTGGGCAACCTTGCGCGTCGATCGCGCCGAGCCGCAGCAGTCGGGCCTGAGCCGTCCCGACAACGCCTTCCTCGCCGAGCGGGACCGCCTGCTGGTGGGCTGGCCAACCAAGCTGGCGCTGGCCCCGGACTTTGCTGACCGGGTGCTCGCTGCCCTGCAGCGCGACGGCATCCAGCCGAGCCACCCAGCACCCTTGCCCGACCTGCCGAAACCACCCATGGCGGTACCGGCCTGGGAGCAACTGCTGCCATGAGCCAGGCCACTCTGCACGACTTGCACCGCCCGCTGGGCAGCACCGGCCTGCGGGTTTCGCCACTGGGCCTGGGCACCGTCAAGCTGGGTCGCGATCAAGGGGTGAAGTACCCCAACGGTTTCCAGATCCCCGACGACGACGAAGCGCGCATGCTGCTCAAGCTGACTCGCGACCTGGGCATTAACCTGATCGACACCGCCCCCGCCTATGGCCGCAGCGAAGAACGCCTCGGCCCGCTGCTGCGTGGCCAGCGCGAAGACTGGGTGATTGTCAGCAAGGTCGGTGAAGAGTTCGCCGACGGCCAGTCGCGCCACGATTTCAGTGCCGCCCATACCCGTTTCTCGATCGAGCGCAGCCTGCAACGTCTGGAAACGGATTTTATTGACCTGGTGCTGGTGCACTCGGACGGCAACGACCTGGCGATCCTCAACGACAGTGAGGTCTACCAGACCCTCGCCGCGCTCAAGGCCGAGGGCAAGATTCGCGGTTTCGGCTTCTCCGGAAAAACCGTCGAAGGCGGCCTGAAGGCTCTGGAACAGGGCGATTGCGCCATGGTCACGTACAATCTCAACGAACAGGCCGAGCGGCCGGTGATCGACTACGCTGCTGCACACGGCAAAGCGATCCTGGTCAAAAAAGCCCTGGCCAGCGGTCACGTGTGCCTGAGTCCGGGGGTGGACCCGGTACGTGCCAGCTTCGAGTTGTTGTTTGCCCAACCCGGGGTTGCCAGTGCTATTGTCGGGACCATCAATCCGCTGCACCTCGCCCACAATGTGGCGACCGTTGCTCAAGTCCTAGCCAGTCGTTGAACCGCCGCCGAGGCGGCCGACCCCGACGCAAGAAGGAGCCGACATGCCGCGCACGCTCATAAGAAAGAACCCCAGCAACTTCAAGACCCTGCCGTTATACGTCGAAGCGACTCCCGAAGGCCTGAGCTACCAGAGCGTCGGGATGCCGCTCAACTTCTCCCAGACCCTGCAACGTCGACGCCCGGTCACGGTGGCCAATGCCGAACACTTTGCCCTGGAGCTGGCCAACCTCGGCGTGTCAGTGCGCCTGACCCTGCATTGGCAGAATCGCGACTATTGGGTGTTGGTGCGCCAACGCCGCCAGGACCGTGGCGATGTGGTGCTCAAGCTGATTTCCGGTTACGTTCCGGCCCACGAGCTGAATCTGCCGCTGCACACGGCGATTCAGGAGATCGCCGAAGAATGCCTGCTGGAAACCCCGGAAGGCTGGCTCGGCGGTCGGTTCAACGACACCTGGCTGCCAGCGCCCTATGCCACCGCCCTGCATTACCGCGAAGCCATGCCGTTTCGCCTGACCCCGGAGTCGGGCGCGGCACGCCCGGTGCGCTGCGCCAACCTGCAATTGATTGAGCGCCCACGGGCCTACGTGCACCTGCCCACGGCGTCGCTGCAACTGATTTACGATTTGCGCCTGGATGTGCCCAAGGAAGCCAAGTCCCTGAGCCTGTTCCATGTCGACGAGCGCCTGGAAGGCGATCAACTGGTCGCCCGCCTGGATCGCAAGCGCCCGGACCTGTACCTGATGCCCCTCAAGGATGGTCAGCCGCTGCCCGAGCTCTACACCCTGAAAAAGGATCAGTTGTACCCGGCGAGCACGCGTGGTCTGTACCTGGCCGAGAGTTTTGCCCGGCAGGAAGGCTGGCTGGTACGCGATGAACGAATCAAATGGAAGGACTGGCTCAAGCAACAAGGCTTGAGCCAGCCAGGCAAGCCGTCAGGCTTGAGCCGCCTGACCGGCAAGGCCAGGCAACTGCTGAAGAAAATCGTGCCGCGCAAGGCGACCCGATAAACGCGGGCGGTGGCGAGGGAGCAAGCCCTCGCACCGGCTCAGCCTTACTCGGTCTTGCGGATCTTCTCGACGATCGCGGTAGTCGAGCTGTTTTCCACCAGCCCCAACACCTTCACCGTGCCGCCATAGGCGCTGACGATATCGGCGCCGACCACCTGGTCGATCCCGTAGTCGCCACCCTTGACCAGCACGTCCGGCTTGACTTGGGTCAGCAGGTTTTCCGGGGTGCCTTCAGGGAAGCTGATCACCCAGTCCACCGCGCCCAGGCCCGCCAGTACGGCCATCCGTCGATCAACGCTGTTGATCGGTCGGCCAGGGCCTTTCAAGCGGCTCACCGAAGCGTCGTCGTTGACCGCGACGATCAAGCGATCGCCCTGGGCCCGCGCCTGCTCCAGGTAGGTCACGTGACCCGCATGGAGAATATCGAAGCAACCGTTGGTAAAGACGATCGACTCGTTGTGCGCACGCGCATCGTCGACGGCCAGCAATAGTTGCTCGAGCCCCAGTACGCCGCGCTCCGAGCCTTCTTCACGCTGAATCGCCCGACGCAATTCCGGCGCACTGATGGCCGCCGTACCCAGCTTGCCGACCACAATGCCCGCCGCCAGGTTGGCCAGTGCCACTGCGTGGGGTAGTTCTTCGCCAGCCGCGATCGCCGCCGCCAGGGTCGAAATCACCGTATCGCCGGCACCCGTCACGTCGAATACTTCGCGGGCACGCGCCGGCAGGTGCAGCGCCGGATGATCGGGACGCAACAAGGTCATGCCGTGCTCGCCACGGGTCACCAGCAACGCGCCGAGATCCAGGTCGTGCATCAGCTTGGCACCCTTGCTCACCAGGTCGTGCTCATCGACGCAACCGCCGACGATGGTTTCGAACTCGCTGAGGTTAGGGGTGATCAGGCTGGCGCCGCGATAGATCGAGAAGTCCTTGCCCTTGGGGTCGGCCAGCACCGGAATGCCACGGGCACGAGCCGCCTGGATCAGCACCTGGTGGTTCTTCAAGGCGCCCTTGCCGTAGTCGGACAGCACCAGCACCTTGATGCCTTCGAGCAGATTATCGACCTCGGCGCCGAGCGCCAGGGCGTCGGTGGCGAAGGGTTCTTCGAAATCGATACGCAGCAGTTGCTGGTGACGACTCATGACCCGCAGCTTGACGATGGTCGGCTGGTGGGCGATGCGCTGGAACAACGCCCGCACACCAGCGCCCTTGAGGCTGTTGGTCAGGCTGTCGGCAGCTTCGTCGTCACCGGTCACGCCGACCAGGGACGCTGGCGCGCCGAGCGCAGCAATGTTCAACGCAACGTTAGCGGCACCGCCCGGGCGGTCTTCGATTTGCTCGACCTTGACCACCGGCACCGGTGCCTCAGGAGAAATCCGTGAGGTACCACCATGCCAATAACGGTCGAGCATGACATCGCCGACCACCAAGACAGGGGCTTGATCGAATCGCGGCATGGACAACTTCATGGTGCAACCCACATACAAAATGAACAGGGGCGCGATATTAGCACAGGGTGAACGCTGGCTAGTTCGAGAGCTTCATCGGCTGTGATGCAGACTGTGAAATTGATTATTTTTTAAACAATTCAGACAACTAAGAGGGGTGAGCCAGGCTCACCCCTCTGTCGTTATCAGGCAATACCGGCCGGAGTCGGCTCATCCAGGCCCATGGCGTGCAGGCGCGAATAGTACCCGCCCTGGGCCAGCAACTGGGTGTGGGTACCGCGTTCAACGATTTCGCCGTGATCCATGACCAGGATCAGGTCGGCTTTCTCGATGGTCGACAACCGGTGGGCAATCACCAGAGTGGTGCGGCCCTTCATGACTTTATCCAGGGCTGCCTGAATATGGCGCTCGGACTCGGTATCGAGGGCGGAAGTCGCCTCATCGAGGATCAGCAATGGCGCGTTCTTCAACAGGGCGCGGGCAATGGCCAGGCGCTGGCGCTGACCACCTGACAGCAGCACGCCGTTTTCCCCGACCTCAGTGTCCAGGCCCTGCGGCAACTGGGAAATGAAGTCCATGGCATAGGCGTCTTCAGCGGCCTTCTCGATGTCCTCGCGAGGCGCGCCGGCCAGGTCGCCATAGGCAATGTTGTTGGCGACCGTATCGTTGAACAAGGTCACATGCTGAGTGACCTGGGACACGTGCTTGCGCAGGTTACGCAGGCGATAGTCTTCGATCTCGACCTCATCGAGCAGGATCTTGCCGCTTTCGTGATGGTAGAAACGTGGAATCAGGCTAGCCAGTGTCGATTTGCCGCTGCCCGAACGCCCCACCAGCGCGATCATCTGCCCGGGGGCTGCGCTGAAGCTGATGTTTTTCAATACTTCCCGATCGGTACCCGGGTAGGTGAAGCTCAGGTTGTGCACATCCAGGCGACCGCTGATGCGCTCGCGCTCGACTGTGCCGCTGTCGACTTCCGGCTCGACGTCCAGTTGCTCGAAGATGCTTTCAGCACCGGCGACACCCTTCTGGATGGTCGAGCTGACTTCAGACAGCTGGCGGATTGGCTTGGGCAACAAACCGGCAGCGGTGATGTAGGCCACCAGATCACCGGCGGTGGCATCACCGCGCAGGAACAGCACCAGGAACATCAGCGAGGCCATGGCGGTATAGATCACCAGCTGCAGCGCCGGGGTGTAGATGGCGCTGGTGCGGGTCATGCGCAGCTGCTTGTCGGTATTGCTTTGGCTGGCCCGGGCAAAACGCTGCTCTTCGTAGCTTTCGCCACCGAAGCTGCGGACCACGCGATAGCCTTGAATGGTTTCGGAAGCGACATGGGTCACGTCCCCCATGGCCACCTGGATTTTTTTGCTCTGCTTGCGGAATTTCTTGCTGGTGTTGCCGACCATGAAGGAAATGATCGGCAGGATCGCCAGCATCACCAGGGTCAGTTTCCAGTTCATCCACAACAGGTAGGCAAACAGGAAAATCACTGTCAGGCCTTCACGAATCACCACCTTGATGGCGTCGGTCGCCGCCCCGGTGACCATGGTCACGTTGAAGGTAATGCGGGAAATCAGATGCCCGGAGTTATGGGTATCAAAATAGCGGTTAGGCAATACCAGCAGCTTGTTGAACAGCTCCACCCGCAGGTCATGCACCAGGCCCAGGGAAACCTTGGCCAGGTAGTAGTTACTCAGGAACGAACCCAGTCCCTGCCACGCCGCGATCAGAATGATCAGCAGGGGCACGGCCACCAGCAACTGCAGGTCCTGGAGGAACGGCACATTGGGGAAGAGCACGGCTTCGGGGTTGCTCAAGCCATCGACGAAGTACTTGAGAATCCCGGCCAGCATCGGTTGAGTGGAGGCAAATATCACAAAGCCCAGGATACTCAACAGGAAAATGCCTACGTAGGGTTTTACATACCCCAGCAGTCGAAAATAGATTTTCAGGCTTGAATCCTGTTCCGCATTGGGCGGTGCTGCACTCATCGTAGAGCTCACTTCTTAGGTAGAACGCGGAATTTTATCACAGGCTTGGAACTTGGCCTGTGTCCATACCAAAACGCTGGCCAGGCCCACCGGCAACCAACTGATGAACCACTCGGCACGCGGCGAACCACTGATGCTCGCCGCGTCGAATTGCATGGCCAGGAACGAGAACATCCAGATCCCGATGATGCCACGGCCGTACACCGTATCACGTGCCCGCCACGCCTCGCGCAGCACGGCAAACCAGACCACGCACCAGAGCAGCAGCCCAGGCAGCCCCAATTCGATGGTGATGTGGGTAAACAGGTTGTGGGCGTGATCGAACTCATGGCCTTCGGTAAACACCGAGTAGGCCGAACCCAGGCCCAGGCCACGCCACGGGTGCTGGGCAATCATGTCCAGGCTGGCCATCAGGATTTGCGGGCGGAATGAGGCGCCCCGAGCCATCACCAAAGGCTCCAGCAGCCAGAATGCGAACATCGCCATCGTCAGTGCGCCGACGGCGATCAGACGGCTGTGGCGGTCGCGACTCCAGATCGGCATGCTGACGAACGTCAGCAACAGGGCCAATGCCGCCCCTCGGCTCTGGGACAGCACGACAAACCCGCACAGGAATGCCAGCGCCACCACCCAGACCGCCTGTTTCCAGCGCTCCTGCGGGATCCAGTGCGCCAGCCAGACAGCTGCCAGGCCCAGCACATAACCACCCAGGATAGGATGAGCCAACTGGCCCAGGCCAACCAGGCGCGCGGTCCACAGGTTATCGTCGACCAGGTAGAACTTGATGGCCGCCAGCACCGCCGTCAAGGCCAGCCCCAGGCCGCCCCACTGCATGATGCGAATCACCCGCTCGGGGCGGGTATTGGCAAGTACCGGGAAAAACAGCAGGAAGACAATGACATACAACGCACGCTTGGCGCCGCGCGATGGCTCGGGATCCTGGGTCCAGAGCAGGGTCAGCAGCGCCCAGGCTCCCAGCGCCAGGACTGCCAGGCACAGCACCCGCTGCGCTTGCCACAGCTCAGCCAGTCGAGCCCGTGCCGACCAGGCCAGAAACAGGGTCGGCAACCAGAGAAACGCGACCAACCCTTGCTGGTAAATCTTGTTGGTTGGAGCGAACGCGATAGCGAGCAAAAACCATAGAAGACCTGTCGCCATCCAAACCTGCGCCCAACGCGTTTCCTGCATCTACCCGCTCCCGCTGAAAAATCCAAGTGCCAACACGGCATGGTTAAAACAACAACTTTTCGGCATCATTGATCGCACATACGCCCCATTTTTCTACAAGGCTTCCTACATGCAATGCTTCCGGCTTCCACACGCCGCTTTAACTCAAATGGTTGAAGGCGCCAGAGTACTAGAAGCCGACAGCTTCGGCCCGAAAGTATTCCTTTTGCCGGACGGCAACATTCTCAAGCTGTTCCGGCGCAAGCGACTGCTCTCGTCGGCCCTGTTTCGCCCGTACTCGAAACGCTTTATCGAGAACGCCGCCCAGCTCGAAAAACTCGGCATCCCGACCCTGCAGACGCTGAAATTCCATCAACTGGAAACGCCCGGCATGACGGCAGTCCTCTACCGCCCCTTGCCTGGCGAAACCTTGCGCCAGATTGCAGCCAAGGCAGGCTTCGACTGGCAACAGGCATTACCCGCATTGACCCTGTTCATTCGCCAGTTGCACAGCGCCGGGGTCTACTTCCGCTCGCTGCACCTGGGCAACATCGTGGTGACGCCCGACAATCAGTATGGCCTGATTGATGTCGCCGACATGCGCTTCACCCGCGGGCCGCTGCCACCGCATCTAGTCAAGCGCAACCTGCAACACTTCGCGCGCTATATTGAGCGCGAGAAGCTGAACGAGAGCTTTCCAATGCACACTCTCGAGCAATCCCTACTGCCGGCATGACAACAGGGTCCGGGCTGCCTGGCTGAATTCCAGCCACCCGCGGTCCGGGCACAGTACCGCCGATTGAGCCTGGGCAATCTGCTCGGGAGCGACGCTGAACGTCTTGATCAGCGCCTCGCTCCAGGCTTGAGTGTCTTCTGTCGCGGCGTACCACCCCGCCTCTGCCAACTGCTCGCGGAACACCGCAAGCTCGCTGCTCAACACTGGCACACCGGCCAGTACCGCCTCCTGCAGAATCAGGCCCAGGCCTTCTTCCAGCGACGGGATCGCCACCCAGTCGAATGCTCGATACAGCCTTGCCACATCGTCCAGGTGCCCAGGCAGCGAGACATTCCCCTGCAGGCCGAGCTGGTTGATCCGCTCCTGCAGGGCGGCGCGTGCATGCCCTTCACCGACAATCACCAGGTGCAGGCGCGGACGCTCGATCAGCGCCATGGCAAACGCCTCAATCAAGCAGGCAAATCCCTTGTTACCCACCAGACGCCCCACTGCGCCCACCACCGGAGTGTCATCGGTGGGCAGGTGCAGACGGGTTCGGGCCTGTTCGCGAGACAGCAGGCGGGAGCGAAAGTCGACAGGGTCAAGCGCACTGCGCAACGTGATGACCGGCAAATGCAGAGCGCTGGACAATGACTCAGCAAGGGTTTGGGAAACCGCCGCCAGGGTCAACCGGGAGGAATCGAACCCCGCCAACAACTGACGGTCGGCGGCCCTGATCCGGGTTTCCCCGTGAAACAGCACCACCGCACGCAGCGACGGCAGTTTTTCCAGGACCGGCAACAAGGCGCGAGCAGTGCCCAAGCCATCGAGCAACACCACTTGTGTATCCGTGTCCTTGAGGGCGCGGTGGAAGTGCGCGCGCATCCTGCCCTGCAGCAGTTTCCAGACGTGTTTGCCCTTGAGCCGGCTGGAGGACAAGTGCCATTCCCGGGTTTGCCCGATATCGGCGGCACAGCCTTGCTTATCGCCGCACAGCAGCCAGGTATTGACCGTGATGGTCGGATCCACCTGGCTCAGAATCTGCCGATGAACCTTGTGGATGGAGGCAAAGGCTGAGCCACCGGACCACATGACATTGAGGATACTCATCGAGCGGGGCACCCTTTTCCACATCGGCTTGAGGCACTGTTGGACCCCAACAGTGCCTGGTCATTGCCAGTTATAGTTTCAAATGCTCTCAAACGCTTGGAATACCCGGTCAAATACCCAACTTCAGGCGAATTCGTTCGACCAGGCTCAAGGCCGCGCGCGGTCTTAGCGGGGGCTGGAGCTCTTCGACGATCCGCTGGCCGACCCGCGCAAAACTGAACTGGCTGACGGCCAGGTCCCGGCCATTGCGGGCAATGCTGGCTGCCAGCCCAGGATCGGCACGCAGCAGCGCAAGCTTTTCCTGCAACTGTGCAATGTCACGATAGAACACGATGTTGTGCATGTCCTGCAGGCCCAGCGCACGGCTCTCGGCCTCGCCCTGGTCGAAGGCCAGGAGCACGCAGCCGCAGGCCATGGCTTCGAAATTCTTGATCATGAACTCGCCCATGCCGACATCGGCACTGACGAAAAAGCGGATCCGGTTGAGCGTATCGCGATACTCGTCACCGGACTTGGTGCGAGTCACCACCAGCGGTTCGACACTGGCCAACTCGTCGAGCAATGCCTTGCGCCCACTGTAGGCAACGCTGTTGGTACTGCCGACGAAGGCCAGCTCGATATCGCGCTCCCGGCCCTGGTCCTGCAACAGGCTCTGGTCATAGCCCTTGGGCACGAACACCGCGTCGA
Organism: Pseudomonas sp. Irchel 3H3; assembly: GCF_900187635.1. NCBI lineage: Bacteria > Pseudomonadati > Pseudomonadota > Gammaproteobacteria > Pseudomonadales > Pseudomonadaceae > Pseudomonas > Pseudomonas sp. Irchel 3H3. Next base: position 122,432 of record NZ_FYEC01000017.1, read on the forward strand.
AGCCCTCCTGGCGCAAGCGCTCGGCGACCACGAAGCCGGAACTGATGACCCGTGCCCACGGCAGGCGGCGGTAGTGCGCACTGAACTTGCCGGTGTATTTGCAAGGAATGTAGTTCTGGTAGGCGTCGTGCTCGAGGATCACCAGGTTGGGGATGGTGCGGATAAAACTCGCCTGGCGGATTTCCTGCTTGAACCGCAGGAAAAACACGATGCGGTCATAACGCGTCACATCCACTTCACGACGGAAGTAGCGGCGCAGGTTGCGCTGCTCGTCACTGCTGAGCCACCGCAGGTCGCATTCACAATGATCGGCCACGCCTTCATACAAGCGGTCGAGAATCGCCCGCTGTTCTTTCTGCACCAGAAATAGAACCTTCATCGTTTTCCTTGCAGTGCCCGCCAGCCCAAAAAAAGTGCAGAGATTAACCCACGATCTCAGTAGAAAGATGTCCCGCAATACATAATTACAAACGCCAGAACAGCTCGTGGCGACGCACTGCCTTGCGGAAAAACTCATTTTCGCCATAGGGCGAACCCCGACGCCCTGCCAGCCAGCGCTGCAAGCCACGGCGCAAGCGCCGCTTGAAGGGTGCGCGGGGCTGCAGGTCATGCATCATGCCCAGCGCCATGGCCTTGTCCCGCTGCTGTTCGAGCGACAGGCTCAGGCAATACGGCTGCAGCACCTGCGACCCGTCGAACACCGGCGGCAAGGCAATCCCGGCACCGGAGTCGCCCATGGGCCAGCGATCGTTGTCGTGCAGGTGATTAGCGTAGCCGAGCAGTACCGAGGGTTGCCACTCAAGCCCCTGCAACGCCTCCAGCACCGCTTGCTGGGCACAGATGTGGTCAGGGTGGGGATCGAGCGAGCTGTGGGGCAGCACGATCACCTCAGGGCGCGCCTTGAGCAGGACTTCGCGCAGGTCGGCCAGCAGATTGTTCCAGGTCGGCTGGCCGTCGAAGTCGCCCGGCAATTCAAACGGGTTGAACCGGCGGAAGGCGCGGATATCGCCCAGCTCGGCCTCGCGGGAAGCCACCGGCTGTTGCGGTGCCGCCTGCATGGCAGGCAACTGCAGGCAGAAATACCCCAACTGCACGCAGTGCGCCTCTGGCACACCGGCCCAACGGGGCACCGTAATACTGTCCCAGGCGCGCAGACGGCCCTTGAGCCGCGATGCCTGGACCTTGTCCAGGCCCATCGCCTGATAATGTTCGGCTTCGATTTCACCGGCCGTCAGGGTAACGATCCAGGTCTCGGCAGCCTGGCTGTACAGGCCGAATGCGGCGAGTTCGGCATCATCGGCATGGGGCGCAATCACCATGACCCGCTGCTGGCGGTAGTCCGGTTGTTCGATCGACCACAGCAGCGGCTCCCCGGCCAGCCGGCAGAAATGCCCACGCAAGCGCAACTGACCGGCAGACAGAACCTGCGCCTGGCCACTGAGGTTGAGGTAACGCAGACCGCTGACCCCGCGCTCGAAGACTTGCCGATCCGGCTGATTACCGCCAGCCAGCTCGACCACCGGGTCGAAAAAGCGCCCCAGCCAGGTGCTCTTGACCTGCACGGCCAGGACCAGCGTGGTGTCGTCCGCCAGGATCACGCCCTCATCCAGCAACAGCCGGTCCCCGTCCAGGCGAACCTTGGGCTGCGGGGTGTACGGCGGGAAGCTGTAGACGTAATCGTCCTTGGGCGAATAGAACAAATGGTCGGCGAACCAGGCCTCGTGGGCGACCCAGGCCAGCACCGCCAGCACCAGCGGCACCCACCAGGCCAGCAGCACGCCGATGCCGACCAACAGCACCAGAGTGATCAACAGGCCGATGCGTTTGTTGCGTCGATGACGCTTGAGCAGTTGCTGCTTGCGACTCATGGGCTGGCTCATACAGTGAAGACGGGCACGGGATTGCACCAACGGTCCTTGTATTCACGATCTGCGCGACCAAACGAAAAGCGCAACGGCTTGTCGACTGTCCGCGCCTGCTCCCAGGCACTTTGTGTGTTGAGAAAGCTCAGCACGCTACCGGGGCTGAACTCGCGAGTTTCGGGGTCGACCCCGCCATTGATGTACTCGACGCTGATCCACTGCGGCGCTTGCACCCGGTACACCAGCTGGATCGCAATCGGCGCATCGTTGAGGAAGATCACCGAACCGATCAACAACTCGCGCAGCAACTCCAGCACCTCGCTCATGCGCGCCGCACCCGTGGCAGGGAAACCCCAGCGGCGCTGGAACAGATCGCAGTAGATAGCGGCCAGTTCGCTGCTGGAAAACTCGCTGACCGGCCGCACCACGCCGCCCGCTTCTTCCAGCAAGCGCAGTTCACGGCGCTGGTTGTAGCGAAATTTCTTCGACAGTTCTTCGGGTGTGCGTGCCATCGCCAATTGCTCGGCTTGCAGCCTGAGGCCGGTGAAACGACCTTCATTGAGCGCCGACAAGTAGCGGGCACGATGGCGCAGCACGGCCTGGGCATCGGGGGCGGCCGGCAGAATCAACTCGGCATTGCCGAGGTCAAACAGACCTTTCTTGCCATGACGCTTGAGCACATCCTTGGACAAGGCCAGGTCGCGGCCCCAGGTCGGGATCGCCGCCTGCAGCTCGCCGCCCTGCTCCCAGGCCAGGTAACGTACGGGAATACCGGCCAGGTCAGCCAGGCGCTCGACCACCAGCGGGTGAGTCGCGACGCTGCCCCCCCAACGTTGCCAGGCGTCGCTATAGGTCGACGCGTCGACAACGGACCAGCCGCGTTCGCGCCAGCCTTGGAATCGGTTGAGCATCAAGCCCTCGTCGTCAGATCAATGACAGGCGGCAGACGCCAGAACGCCTCGCGTACCGCGCGATCGGAAAATTGCTGGCGCAGGCGCTCAAGCATCAGCTCGGCGCACAACTGGCGCTCCCGCTGGTCCATCCGGGCCAGGTGTTGCAGCCCTTGCGCCAGGTGTTCGGCGTCGCCCAGGGGAAACAGGATTCCGACGCCTTCGACCACTTCCTTGGCCCCGCCACACGCTGTAGCCAACAACGGCACGCCGGCCGCCATGGCTTCGAGTAGCACCATGCCAAAAGGTTCATGGTCGGAGCTCAAGGCAAACACATCAAAGGCGCGAAAGTAGCGACGCGCTTCAGGCACTTGGCCGAGGAACAACACGCGATCGCCGATCCCCAGTTCGCGGGCCAGTTCCTTGAGGTCCTGCTCCAGGCGGCCGCTGCCGAGAATCGCCAGTTGGCTATCGACCGGCAAGCCTGGCAAAGCCTGGGCAAAGCCGTGGAGCAGCGTGGCCTGGTCCTTGTCCGGGTGCAGGCGGCCAACGTTGCCGACCACCCAGGCATCCGGCGACAGGCCCAACTCTTCCCGCGCCTGGGCGAAGGACAGCTGGCTGGCCTGCAAGGCGTCGACATCGATACGGTTGTAGAGCGTTTGAATGCGTGCCGCCGGCCATTTCGGCAGGCAGCGGCGCATGTCGTCGCGCACCGCGTCAGAGACCCCGAGCAGGCTCAGACGCTTGCGGAAAATCTGCGCAAACAGCTTGCGCGTACGCCGCTGGTAGTCACCAAAGGCGTGGTGCACGCCAATCACCGGCAGCGCCGTGGCGAGCAAGGCGATGTAGATCGGCTTGAACCGGTGGGCGATACAGAAACTGAACTGGCGCGACTGGGCGATCTTGCGCAGATCGGCAATCGCGCCCAGCTTCAGGCCACGAATGGCCTTGGAGCTGTATTCCATGAACAGCACTTCGTCAGACGCGCAGCCGGCTGCGACTTCGGCATCGGCCACCCCGGTGAGGAACACCGTGGTCACACGATAACCGGAGCCCGCAAACAGGCTGGCGTACTGCCGGGCGCAGTCCAGGAACGGCCCGTCATAGCCGTGACAGAACTGCAGGACATGGCGCTCAGCCGAGCGTGTCATAAGCGTCCGCGCCGTCTTTGACCACTAGAATGTCTTCCATGATCAAATACTGTAGATCGGAACCGAAGAACATGTTCAGCGCGTCGGTCGGCGAGCAGATCATCGGTTCGCCACGACGGTTGAGCGAGGTATTGAGCGACACACCGTTGCCGGTCAGCACTTCCAGGGCTTTCATCATGTCGTAGTAGCGTGGGTTGTACTCACGCTTGAGCACCTGGGCACGGGAGGTGCCGTCTTCATGGACGACTTCCGGCACGCGGGTCTTCCACTCTTCAGCCACTTCGAAGGTGAAGGTCATGAAGGGGGCCGGGTGATCGATCTTGATCATCTGCGGCGCCACGGTGTCGAGCATCGACGGGCAGAAAGGCCTCCAGCGCTCGCGGAACTTGATCTGGTGGTTGATCCGGTCAGCCACGCCAACGGCGCTCGGGCAACCGATGATCGAACGACCACCAAGGGCACGCGGACCGAACTCCATGCGCCCTTGGAACCAGGCTACCGGGTTGCCATCGACCATGATCTTGGCGATGTTTTCCGGCATGTTCTCAAGCTTGCGCCAAGCAGGCTTGCTCGGGTGACGGGCACACGCGGCGATCACGTCTTCGTTGCTGTACGAGGGGCCGAGGTAGACGTGTTCCATCTTCTCGACCGGTACGCCACGGGCGTGGGACACATAGGCAGCGGCGCCGACTGCGGTGCCGGCATCGCCGGATGCAGGCTGCACAAACAGCTCTTTGACGTCGTCGCGGGCGATGATTTTCTGGTTCAGCTTGACGTTCAACGCACAGCCACCGGCGTAGGCCAGCTTGCCGGTTTCCTTGAGCACGTCGCCCAGGTAGTGGTCGATCATCTGCAGCGAAATTTTTTCGAACAGCGCTTGAATGCTGGCGGCGTAGTGGATGTAAGGCTCGTCGGCGATGTCACCTTCGCGCTTGGGACCCAGCCACTCGATCAGCTTCGGCGAGAAGTAGTAACCCTTGCCCTTCTCTTTATAGCGACGCAGGCCGATGACGTTGGCGTAGTCGGTGTTGATCACCAACTCACCGTTTTCGAACGAAGCCAGGCGCGAGAAATCGTATTTGCTGGCGTCACCGTACGGCGCCATGCCCATGACCTTGAACTCACCGTCGAGCATGTCAAAGCCGAGAAACTCGGTGATCGCGCCATACAGGCCGCCGAGGGAGTCCGGATCGAAGAATTCCTTGATCTTGTGGATCTTGCCGTTTTCGCCGTAACCGAAGAAGGTCGTGGCGTACTCGCCCTTGCCGTCGATACCCAGGATCGCGGTTTTCTCTTTGAAACCGGAGCAGTGATAAGCGCTGGAGGCGTGGGCCAAGTGGTGCTCGACCGGCTCGATCTTGATTTTCTTCGGATCGAAGCCCAGTTGCTCCAGGCACCAGACGATCTTGTTGCGATAGCGCTTGTAGCGACGGTTGCCCATCAGGATCGCGTCAAGTGCGCGATCCGGGGCGTACCAGTAACGCTTGGCGTACTGCCAGCGGGCCTTGCCGAACAGGCTGATCGGGGCGAACGGGATCGCGACTACGTCAACGTCTGAAGGTTTGATACCGGCCTGTTCCAAGCAGAACTTCGCCGATTCGTAAGGCATGCGGTTCTTTGCATGTTTATCGCGTACGAAGCGCTCTTCTTCAGCAGCCGCGACCAGCTTGCCGTCGATGTACAGCGCTGCGGAAGGATCATGGCTAAGGGCGCCGGACAGGCCAAGAATCGTCAATGCCACAGGGGTCTAGCCTCTTTAGTCTGCATGCAGGCGACGTGCGCCTGGAAATAATGTGTCCCCGCACCAAGGCGAGAAACAGCTAAAGGGCGAGATTATAGCGTAAAGATGACGGGCGGCGAGGACTGCGTCCTCGAACGCAGCCTCGCGGGCTCGACAGCTGCTACGGGGGGGGGTGGGGTATTGCCGGGATCTATGGTGTAGCGGAGATCGCCATCGCGGGCGAGCCCGCTCCCACAATGGTCGGCGTCGCTTAACTGATCGGCATTAGCCGCCTCGCCTGCTTTTACCACTCAGGCCGACTGTCAGGTCGCCGTGCTCTTGATCTTGATCCACCCGCCCCATCGGCAGGCTGAGCGAAGGTGTCCATCCGGGGGGAGGCGCGTAGCGCCGTGCGGCGAAGCCGCATGCATCGAGAGGAGGTGCAGCGAAGCAAACCGGAGGCGATGCCCCCGGATGGATACCGTAGAGAAGGTACCCCGAGCCTAGGCGAGGGGCCGTACGCCTGGGGCAAGCGTTTTTTTGGTTACTTTTTTTAGGCGCTTGAAAAAAAAGTGACCCGCCGTTGAACTGCCCCCCGAATGTTGGACACCTGACCCCTCGGGAGGGTGTTCCATGACGAAATACAACCTAGCACTCAAGCAATCACTGATTGAAGAGTGTTTGTCTGCCAGTAGCGTTCATGAGGTGGCC
>NZ_FYEC01000023.1:0-88923 GCF_900187635.1 Pseudomonas sp. Irchel 3H3
CGACCCGGCGTTCGCCCATCATGACTTCCACAGGGTCGCCAGGAATCATGCGAATCAACGCGAAAGTCAGCAGGGTGATGCCGAAAAAGGTGGGGATCAACAACCCCAGTCGGCGGGCAATAAAACTCAGCATTTGGGCGACTCACTCCTTATCTTTTTTGTAATGCCGGTCATCGTGCTGGCCGTTCTCAGCAGTTCAGGCTGCATGGGTAAAGGCTTGGGCTCGACGTGTCCCGGTGTGGCGCTGGATATTTTTGGTTGTAGCAGGTGAGACCGTCCTCGCCGGTCTGGCGCCGGCTCGAGGACGGCGAAGGGGGCCGTTTGGCCGGCCCCTGTTGCTCACTGCTGGTTGTAGACGCCGTAGAAGCTGCTGAGCCCGAAAGGGCTGATCTGGAAGTTCTGCACACTGGCGCGCATCGGCTGGTAAACCGTGGAGTGGGCGACCGGGGTCATCGGCACCTGCGCTTTCAGGAGGTGCTGCGCTTGTTTGTACAGCGCGGTGCGCTGCTCCACATCGGCGGTGGCCTTGGCGGCCCCTACCAACTTGTCGTAGCCATCATTGCACCACTTGGAGAAGTTGTTGCCGTTGACCGCGTTGCAGGTGTAGAGGGTGCCCAGCCAGTTGTCTGGGTCACCGTTATCGCCAGTGAAGCCAATCAACATGACGTCCTGCTCGCCGGCGTGGGCGCGCTTGATGTACTCGCCCCATTCGTAGCTGACGATGTTGGCCTTGATGCCGATTTTGGCCCAGTCGGCCTGGAGCATTTCGGCCATCAGCCTGGCGTTGGGGTTGTAGGGGCGCTGCACCGGCATGGCCCAGAGATTGAGTGCCGTGCCTTCTTTGACGCCTGCAGCCTTGAGCAACTCCTTGGCCTTTTGCGGGTTGTAGTCGGCATCCTTGATGGTCTCGTCGTAGGACCACTGGGTCGGTGGCAGGCCGTTGACGGCCAACTGGCCGGCTCCCTGGTAAACGGCGTCGATGATGGCTTGCTTGTTTACCGCCATGTCTAGCGCCTGGCGTACTTGGAGCTGGTCGAACGGCTTGCGGGTGAAGTTGTAGGCGATATAGCCAAGGTTGAAGCCTGGTTGGCTAGGCATCTTGAGGTTCTTGTCTTCCTGCAGCGGCTTGATATCGGCCGGGCGCGGGAAGGAGGTGATCTGGCATTCGTTCTTTTTCAGCTTTTGCATGCGCACCGAGGCGTCGGTGGTGATGGCGAAGATCAGATTGTCGATCTTCACGTCTTCAGGCTTCCAGTAATCCTTGTTGCCCTTGTAGCGAATCTGGGCGTCCTTCTGGTACTTGCTGAACACGAACGGGCCAGTGCCGATCGGCTTCTGGTTGATGTCCTGGGCCTTGCCTTGCTTGAGCAACTGGTCGGCATATTCGGCCGACTGGATCGAGGCGAAGCTCATGGCCATGTTCTGGATGAAGGCTGCGTCGACACCCTTGAGGGTGAACTTGACGGTATGGTCGTCGACTTTTTCGACCTGGGTGATGTTTTCGTGCATCCCCATGTCGGTGAAGTAGGGGAACTCGGTGGGGTAGGCCTTGCGGAACGGCATGTCCTTGTCGAGCATGCGGTTGAAGGTGAACAGCACGTCGTCGGCGTTGAAGTCGCGAGTCGGCTTGAAGTAGTCGGTGGTGTGGAACTTGACCCCATCACGCAGGTGGAAGGTGTAGGTCAGGCCGTCGGGAGAAACGTCCCAGCGGGTTGCCAGCCCCGGGATGACCTTGGTCCCGCCACGTTCAAATTGCGAAAGACGGTTGAAGACGGTTTCGGCTGAGGCGTCGAAGTCGGTCCCCGTGGTGTATTGGCCTGGGTCGAAGCCAGCAGGGCTACCTTCGGAACAGAACACCAGGTTGCTGGCGGCGTGGGTGAAGCCGGAGCCGAGGATCAGGCCGGCGGCAATCATGGTCTTGAGCGTGGTTGTTTTGCGCATGCGAACCTCATTGTTGTTATTTTTGAGGGCGGCAGATCAGGTCGTTCATTCCAGGGGAGGGGCACCTGACCCTGCGGCTTTACGGGCTGTAGGCTGCCCGTCATGTGCGACAGGGAGCCAAAGGCCGACGTGCTGGCTTGGGCGGTGACGCTGAAGGGGAGAGGGAAACTCGCGCCGTCAGCGGCCGAGGCAAAACTTAAGTTATTCTAAAATTAAATACAACTTAAATTCAGTGACACTTACTTATTCGGCGCGACCGCTCAGGTCGCGGGGTGGTCGTCGAGCAGGCCGCCCATGGTGGTGACAACCAGCACTTCGGCAACATCGTCGCCAGAGTTGGCGATGGAATGGTGCTTGGTGGAGTCGAAATGCACCGATCCCCCCGGGCCGAGCGGGTAGGTGTGGCCTTCGATGGTGTAGACGATCTGCCCGGAGAGCACATAGGTAAACTCTGCGCCTTCGTGGGAGATGAGTTCGGACTGGTAGCCCACCGCCATGGTCATCTTCATCGCGTTGATCAGGTTGCCGGGAAAGCTGCTGGACAGGCGCTCGTAGACCAGCGGCTGGCTGCCGACCGTGTACCGCACGCGCTGGCCCTGGTGGGAGTCAGGCTGGGGCTGGGGAGGCTGTTCGAACAGGGAGTTGAGCGGAATGCCCAACGCACTTGCGATTTTCGCCAGCGAGGAGATGGACACGCCAGTGAGGTTACGCTCCGCTTGGGACAGGAAGCTGGCGGTGAGGCCTGTTTCAGTGGCGACTTGGTTCAGGGTCTTGTTGGCGGCACGGCGGTAGCGGCGCAACCGTTCCCCGATCTGTTCTACGGTCATTGGCGTGGCTCGTATTCTGGAAGGCGCCAGTATAGCGGGCGACGCATCGCTGAGAAGGCTTTTCGCCTAACTGAAATTAAGTAGCACTGAAAATAGGCGTTGACTGGAGTTTAAGTCAGGCTTAAATTTCGAGTATTACACATAATTCAGGAGAACGAGATGACAGTCGGTGTTGGTGGCAAAACTGCGGAACAGGCGCTGGCCGGCCTGACGAAGATGACTGCGGGCATGCAGCCCATCGGCCTCGACGAATACCTGTCACGCATTGCCAAGGCCCAGAGCCTGATGCTTGAGCAGGGCATTGCTGCCCTCTATCTGAACGCTGGCAGCAACTTGTACTACTTCACCGGAGTGAAGTGGAACCCGAGCGAACGCATGGTCGGTGCCGTGCTGCCCGCCAACGGCCCGCTGGCCTATATCGCCCCGGCTTTTGAAGAGGGCACCATCCGCGACTTCCGCGAGGTGGATGGGGTTATCCATGGTTGGCAGGAGCATGAGAGTCCTTACCGCCTGCTGCTCGACATGCTCGCTGGAATGGGCATCGCCGACGACGCAGTGGTGGGCCTATGCCCGTCCCTGGCGTTCTGCATGTTCGAGGCAATCCGCCGCCTCGAATCGCGCTTGGAGTTTGTAGATGCTTCTAGCGTGATCAACCAGTGTCGCTATCACAAGAGTGCTACAGAATTGGCGCTGATGCAGCGCGCCAAAGACATGACCTTGCAAGTGCACAAGGCTGCCGCCAGCATCCTGCGCGCAGGTATCAGCACCACCGAGGTTGCCGAGTTCATCCGCGAGGCGCACCGCAAGGTGGGCGCGCCGGGTTCGACCTTCTGCATCGTGCTGTTCGGCGAGGCCAGCGCCTTTCCCCATGGGGTGAAGCACGCGCAGGTGCTCAAGGACGGCGACATGGTGCTGATCGACACGGGCTGCCTGCTCCACGGCTACCAGTCGGATATCACTCGCAGTTACGTGTTCGGCACCCCGAGCGACCGCCAGCGCGCGCTGTGGAACCTGGAAAAGGCCGCCCAACTGGCTGCCTTCGACGCCGCACGCCTGGGCGAACCCTGCCAGGCGGTGGATGCCGCCGCACGGCTTAGCCTGGAAGTCGCCGGTCTCGGACCGGACTACCAGTTGCCCGGCCTGCCGCACCGCACCGGACATGGCATCGGCCTGGACATTCACGAGGGTCCCTACCTGGTGCGCGGTGATCAGACGCCGCTGGCCGAGGGCATGTGCTTCTCCAATGAACCGATGATTTGTGTGCCAGGCGAGTTCGGCATTCGCCTGGAGGATCATTTCTACATGACCGCCACTGGCCCGCGCTGGTTTACCCAGCCGAGCCACTCCGTGGACGACCCGTTCGGGTTGCAGGCCTGAGCAGGCGATTGTCCGAGGGGCTGGCTGCCTGAAGCGAAGGGGCGGCAGCGGCCCTTCACTTCAGGTAGTAATCGGCCTGAAGCAGCGTGAAGTCGTGACGAGCACTGCCAAGTGCGTTCCTGCGTGTTATCGAAACTAGAGTTGAAGCGGTCGTTGACCAAGGTGCCGCCACTGGCACCGTTAACCCGCACCCAGGCGGTATCTGCGGCTTCTGCAAGCCAGCATGTAACGTGCTGCTCCCCTGTTTTGTTGTCCGTGTCGCCGGCCAAGCTGGCACCCTCTTCCTTGCCAATGAAGTAGCCCATGGTTAGCGGTTGCCCACTTGACGGCGCAGCAGGTCGTCAACGGTCCTGAGTGCCACGGAATAACCATCGACCCCCAAGCTGAAGATCACCGCATCGACCACGCCAGGCATGGGGTTCATGCACAGGATTAAAACACTGCAAGCGCATTAATGGATCCATTAAATACTTAATAAGGTAAAATCTCTTGACTTGCCCAGGTCAAAATCGATCAAATGGATCCATAAGAATAAACCTGGCCTGGAGATCCCCATGTATCCGAAGAACACCTGGTATGTCGCCTGTACCCCCGACGAGATCGCCGAGAAGCCCCTGGGGCGGCAAATATGCGGTGAGAAAATCGTTTTCTATCGCGGCCATGAAGGGCGTGTTGCCGCCGTCGAAAATTTCTGCCCGCATCGCGGCGCTCCCTTATCGCTTGGCTATGTCGAGAACGGCAACCTGGTCTGCGGCTACCACGGCCTGGTGATGGGCTGTGACGGCAAGACCGTCGAAATGCCGGGGCAGCGCGTACGGGGCTTTCCGTGCAACAAGACCTACGCCGTTGAAGAGCGTTACGGTTTTATCTGGGTCTGGCCTGGGGAGCAGGACAAGGCCGACCCTGCGCTGATCCACCATCTGGAATGGGCTGTCAGCGATGAGTGGGCCTATGGTGGTGGGCTGTTCCATATCGGCTGCGACTATCGCCTGATGATCGATAACCTGATGGACCTGACCCACGAAACCTACGTGCACGCTTCCAGCATTGGCCAGAAGGAAATCGATGAAGCAGCACCGGTCACCACCGTTCAGGGTGACGAAGTGGTCACCGCGCGGCACATGCAAAACATCATGGCGCCGCCGTTCTGGCGCATGGCCCTGCGGGGTAACAACCTGGCCGACGACGTGCTGGTGGACCGTTGGCAGATCTGCCGCTTCAGCCCGCCCAGTCACGTATTGATCGAGGTGGGGGTGGCCCATGCCGGCAAGGGCGGTTACGACGCCGAGCCGCAACACAAAGCCGCGAGCATCGTGGTCGACTTCATTACACCGGAAACCGACACCTCGATCTGGTACTTCTGGGGTATGGCACGCAACTTCAATCCGCATGACGAAGCGCTGACCGCAAGCATCCGTGAGGGCCAGGGCAAGATCTTCAGCGAAGACCTCGACATGCTCGAGCAACAGCAGAAAAACCTGCTGGCCAACCCTGAGCGCAACTTGCTCAAGCTCAATATCGATGCCGGTGGCGTGCAGTCCAGGCGAGTGCTGGAGCGCATCATCGCCCGAGAGCGGACCCCGGCGGTCGAGCTGATCACCTCGGTCAAATAGCGACGACGAGCGCCCTCCAACATACCGCGGTCCACTCCCATTCCCATTTTTCGCGGCCACTGCGGTGGCCGGTCTTGAAGGTGCGACATGATTGAAGTCGTCGTGACATCCCGCAACAACGAAGCGCTGGATATTTGTAGCTACGAGCTGACCTGTGCCCAGGGTGGGGAGCTGCCCGGCTTCACTGCCGGCGCCCACATCGATGTGCACTTGCCTGGCGGGCTGATCCGTCAGTACTCACTGTGCAATCACCCGCAAGAGCGCCATCGCTACCAGATCAGCGTACTCAAGGACGCAGCCTCGCGCGGTGGTTCCCAGTGCATGCATGAGCAGGTCAACAGCGGCGATCGGCTGTACATCAGCGAGCCGCGTAATCTATTCCCGTTGGTGGCTGAAGCGCGGCGCAGCCTGTTGTTCGCCGGCGGTATCGGCATCACCCCGATTCTCTGCATGGCCGAGCAACTGGCCGACAGCGGTGCCGATTTCGAACTGCATTACTGCGCGCGCGCCGGTGACCGTGCGGCTTTTGTCGAGCGACTCAAGGGGTCACCCTTTGCCGACCGCGTGCACCTGCATTTTGATCAAGACCCCGATTCGCGCTTGGATGCGGCCAACGTTCTCGCCGGTCCGGCACCGGACTTGCACCTGTATGTCTGTGGTCCTTCAGGCTTCATGCAGCATGTGCTCGACAGCGCCAGGCTCCAGGGCTGGAGTGAAGCGCAGTTACACCGTGAATATTTCGCCGCAGCGCCGGTGGATACCAGTGCCGATGGGTCGTTCCAGGTGAAGCTTGGCAGTAGCGGCCGGGTGTTCGACATTCCGGCCGACAAGACGGTGGTCCAGGTGCTGGAAAGTCACGGTGTCGAGATCGCGATTTCCTGTGAGCAGGGTGTGTGTGGAACCTGCCTGACCCGTGTGCTGGAAGGGGTGCCCGAGCACCGTGACCTGTTTCTCACCGAAGAGGAGCAAGCTGCCAATGATCAGTTCACACCCTGCTGTTCGAGATCCAGATCGGCGTTGCTGGTGCTGGACCTCTGAGCCAAACGATCATTCGCCGCGCGCGATCACTTTAATCCCTTCGCTACTGGTGCCGCTCGCACCGAACACCTCGGCATAACGCAGGGTCGCATTGGCATGTTCGCGCATGATGGCTTCGGCGCGAGCACCCTGGCGACTGACCAGCGCGTCGACCACCGAGTGGTGTTGCATGTGAGCGAAGTTGAAGCGCCGGTATTCGCGTGCCATGTCCTCGCGATCGAAAGCCAGCGCCGACACTGAAGCGAAGGGACGATGGTCATTGCGCGCCAGGGCTTCGGCGATAGCCGGGTTGGCGCTGCTTTCGACGATCACCTGGTGAAAGCGCATGTTGAGGTCATGAAACGCCTCAAGGTCTTCTTCTGTCACGTAGCCTTTGTCGAACAGTGCATCGCCTTGCACCAGGCATTCATGCAGTGCCGCCCGCGCTTGCTCGCTCAAGCCACGTTCGGCACTTTGCCGGGCGGCCAGCCCCTCCAGCACCCCACGCACTTCCACGGCGCCGGCAATATCGTCGGCACTCACCGAGCGCACCTGATAGCCCCGTCCGCCGTGGCGTACCAGCAAGCCTTCCTGTTCGAGGGTCAGGAAGGCCATGCGTACCGGCATGCGCGAGACGCCGAAGCGATCCGCCGTCGGAATCTCCATCAGCCGTTCGCCCGCCGCCAGCTCGCCCGAGGCAATCATTTTGCGCAGTGCCACTAGCACCATTTGACCGGGTTTACTCATGCAGGCGACTTCCAGAGAGGGGGTTCGCCATAGTAACGCAAGGAGGGGGAGAGCTGCAGGGGCGAGCGCCCCTGCAGGGAGGATCAGAGTGACAGCGGGTAGTTGATGATGATGCGGGTCTGATCGAAGTCACTGTTGAAGCTGCGACGGTTGGTGGCGTTGTTGACGCGCACGCTAAGGCTTTTCAGTGGACCGCTCTGCAGGGTGTAGCTGACTTCAGTGTCGCGCTCCCATTCCTTGCCATCGGTGCCGGCCTTGGTGGTGGCGTTTTCGCCGTGACCGTAGCGGGTCATCAGCAACAGGCCGGGGATCCCGGCGGCAGCGAAATCGTAGTCATATCGAGCCTGCCAGGAGCGTTCGTCGGCATTGCTGAAATTACCGTTGAACATGTCATTGCCCAGGGTTCGCCCGCTACTGCCATATACCGACATCCAGGCGGTGTCGCCGCTGACCTTCTGCAGGCCCAGGTACAGGGTGTGGCCGCCAAGTTTGGCTGAGAACAACCCGTAGGCGGTGTGGCTTTGCACATTGCCGATCCGTGCGCTGCCGTCTTCCTTGTCGATGAAATAGCCCAGGTTCGCGCCGAGGGTCCAGTCAGCGAACTGCTGTTTATGCAGCAGGTTCAGATAGCTTTGCTGATAGATGTCTTCGAGTTGCGAGTGCCAGGCGCCGACCAGGGTTTGTTGTTGGTTGAAGCGGTATTCGGCGCCCATGTAGTTGAAACCGTCCGACATCACGGTGGGGGCTGCCCACGCCGAGAGGTCTTGCATGTTCGAGGAATTGCGCAAGCTCACGTCGGTGTATTGACCTGCTTGCAGGTTCAGTCCCGGCAACTCTCGGGACACCAGCATGGTGCCCTGAAAGGTCTGTGGCAGCAGGCGGCCGTCATCGTAGCGCAGCAGCGGGATGTCCGGCATGAGCTCGCCGAGCATCAGTTCTGTGGCGGATAGGCGCATTTTGGCGGCCACGCCAATGCGCCCGTAATCGTCGGCGGAACGTCCGTCGTCGTGCACCGGAAGCAGTTCCGAACCGCTGCGTTGTGGGCCGCTGTCGAGCTTGAGGCCAAGCATCGCGATACCGTCAAGGCCAAAACCGAGCACGCCAGGGGTATAGCCAGAATTGAACTTGAGGATAGCGCCTTGGGCCCATTCTTCTATCTTGCTCTTGCTGGCGCCCGGGTCGTTGAAATCACGATTGAAGTAGTAATTTCGCAGCACCAGGCTGGTCTTGGAATCCTCGAAAAAGCCACCGTCCTCAGCATGCGCTGAAGGTAGGAGGGCGATCAGGATTGCACCGCCGAGCAAGGCCCGGGGAGGGAGGGGGGAGCGAGTCATTATTATTGTATTCCTGGAGGATGTAGTCAGTAGCGAGGGCGGCCCCTCGCTACTCTTGGCATAGGCTCAAGCCTGGCTGAATTGGGCGTCAGGTTGCTGTTTGGCTTCAGGTCGCAGTAGTAGCAGCACGGCAGCGGCGATGACGAAAACCACAGCAAACACCCCATACAGATGCAGTGGCTGCCAGCCGCTATCGAGCAACAGGCCGGCCACGGTCGGCGACAGAATCGCGCCGATCCGCCCGATACCGATGCCCCAGCCGACGCCAGTTGCTCGTACCGAAGCGTCATAGACAATCGGTGACAGCGCGTACAAGCCCGCCACGCAGCCATTGGCAAACAGCCCGATCAACAGACCCAGTCCGAGGGCCATGGATACTGATGAGGCCGAGTCAACGAACAGCACCAGCAAACCTGCCGTAGCCAGCATGAACAGCGACAGCACACGGGTCAGGCGCCAGCGCGAGGCCAGGGCACCAATCAGGGCTGCGCCGAAAATACCGCCGACGCTCAGCAACACGCCGCCGCTGATCCCTTGCTGTGCCGAAAGCCCTGCCGATACCAGCAGCTTGGGTGTCCAGCTCATCACGAAATAGAAGCCGAACATCACCAGGAAGAACAGCAGCCAGATCAGCAGGGTCGTGCGCCGTGACGCTGGTGAGAGCAACTGCGCCAAGCGCCCGTGGCCTGAAGTCGGCGCCGAGAGGGCGGCGGGCAGCTCGCGCAGTGGTGGCTGACCGAGGCGGGCGGCCAGGCGATTGATACGTGCCAAGGCGTTGTCGGGGCGGCGGGCGAGCAGAAAGTCCAGCGATTCGGGCAAATACATCAGCACCAGCGGAATCACCGCCAGGGTTACGGCACCACCGAAGATGAATACCGAGCGCCAGCCAAAGTGCGTCAACAGCCATACTGAAAGCAGGCCACCGAAGGTCGCACCCAGGGCATAACCGGTGGATTGCAGGCTCACCGCTAACCCACGCCAGCGTTTGTTGGCGTATTCACTGGCAATCACGTTGCTGCTGGCCAGGATCCCGCCGATTCCCAGGCCGGTCAGCCCACGCAGTAGCGCCAGTTGCACGGGCGTCTGGCTCAGCGCCGACAACAGCATGCCGACCCCCGAGAGCAGCAGACAAAACAGAATCAATGGTCGACGACCAAAGCGATCCGCCCACGGTGCAATAAACAGAGAGCCGGCCGCCATGCCAAACAACCCGGCACTTAACAACAGCCCGATCTGCGCGCCGTTCAGACCCCATTCGGCAGAGACCGAGGAGGCCGTGAAGGCCATCACCAGCACGTCGAACCCATCGATCATGTTCAGGACAATACAGATACCCACGGCCAACCACTGGAACGACGCCATCGGCCGTTCATCTACCACGTTCTTCAGCGCGACAGTCATAGCTGCTGCCCCTTGAGACGAGGCTGCGTACAGGTAAAACGAGAAAGGCACACGAAGGTGGGTACAAGCCAAGACTTGAGCCCGATTGAGAAGTCACTCATCACGACACCCTTGTTATTTTTATGAGCGGGCAGGCGTTTACCTGACACCGTGTGGCGCCAGTCAATCGTTTTATGGATCCATTGAAAAGTGGCTGTTAGAGGGGTTTGCTCTGTTTTTAATACATGCTTGTAAAATCCCTTAAAAAACAAATACTTATAGTTTTTTAAAGTGTTCGATTATCGAACGTTTCGTGGATTTCATCGCAAAGGATCCAATAGAGGAGTGTAATGGGCTGATGGGGTAGAGCCTGGGACATGCTTTGCGATTCGGGACTTTGTAACTGCACGCGCCCAGTCCCAGTGCACGCTGGCACTGGGAGAGGACGGCGGTGGTGAAGCCACCTCTTACTCGATTGGATTTTGCTGCAAGGTTGAAAACTTCGCAGTGATGCTCAGTTGGCGGTATTCAGCGGTGCTTCAGTAGTCGAACTGGAGCGGGCAATCACGGTGATGATCGACAAGGCGGCGATCACCAGCCCGGGTGAAGTCGCCAGCAGCACGCCAGTAGTGCCGGCACCGGCGGCAAGGATCTGCCCGGCGGCCAAGGGGCCTGCCACTGAGCCCAGGCGACCGATGGCCACGGCCGCACCGACGCCGGTGGCGCGCACTGCGGTCGGGTAGGACGGTGGCGCCAGGGCGTAGAGCACCAGTTGCGCAGCCATGACGAAAAGCCCGGCGGCAAACCCGGCGATCGACATTGGCACGATTCCGCTAGACAGGCCGACCCCGGCCAGCGCCGCCAGCAACCCGGCATACACGAACAGCACGACCTTGAGGCCGTTGCAACGGTCCAGAAGCAGGCCACCGAGCAGCGAGCCGAGGGCGCCACCGATGTTGAACAGCATCTGGATCATGCCCGCCTGGGGTTTGCTGAAGCCCTGTTCCAGCAGCAATGAAGGGAGCCAGTTGAGCAGCATGTACATCACGGTCAAGGTGAAGAAATAGCTCAGCCACAAGGCCAGGGTGTTGCGTGTCCGGCCTTCGCCGAACAGCGCCTGTGCGGTGGACGGCCGTGGGCTGCCAGTTGCTGAACGTTGCTGGCGGAAGGCAGTGGACTCGGGCAGCAGCAGGGCCATCAGCGGTACAACCAGCAAGGGCACCAGGCCACCGATGATAAAGGTGGTTTGCCAGTGTTCACTGGAAAACATCGCCACCACTGCCGCGAGCGCACCGCCCAGGGGCACGCCGCAGTACATGACACTGATGGCGGTGCCGCGGTTGCGTTCGCTTACGGCCTCGGCGCACAGGGCTATCAGGTTGGGCAGGGCGGCACCCAGGCCCAACCCGGTCATGAAGCGCACCAGCAACAGGCTGGAGTAGCTCTCGACATAGGCAGTGCAAAGGGAAAACAGGCCGAACAGCAGCACTGCACCGACGAGGATTTTCTTGCGGCCGATGCGATCGGCGACCCAGCCGCCAAAAAACGCCCCAGGCAGCAGGCCGATGATCCCGGCACTGAACACCCAACCCATCATTTTCGGGTCCAGGGCAAAACTCTGGCGCAGCCCGGCGGCAGCAGTGCCGGCGGCCTGCAGATCGAAACCCTCGATCAACGCAACGATAAAGCACAAAGCGATTGTCAGCGTCGAACGACGCGATGGGCTGTCCATGGGGGGAACCTCATTGTTGTTTTTGTTGTGGAGTCGAGCCGTCCCATCGCACGGGGTACGCTGAAGATGACTGCTGATTAATAAGATAACAAAGATAACTAAAAAATGAACTTCTCCATAAAAATCTATAAAAACAGGATAAAAGTAATATAAATCAATTGGTAAAGCGCGGATCACAAGGCCTGATTAAAAATAGATAACAATATTAATGTTCGATTATCGGTCAGTTACCATTGACAGGAGTCATGGGCAATTTCCATTCTCTGTCCGCGAAGCCGGCTGTGCTGCGCTCTCCTGGCAGCACAAACAATAATAAAAAATGGAAATCGAACATGCCCAATCTCCCCACGTACGACGTTGCGACGGCGTCAGCCACCTGTGTACCCGGTATCGGTCGCGGGTGGGTCCTGGCGCTGCTCGGCTTGAGCGTTCTGCCCACCCAGCTTCGCGCCGCGGGCTTTATCGAAGACAGCCATGGCACCTTGACCCTGCGTAATTACTACCTGGACCGCCAGTACAAGGACGATGGGGCCAAGACCGCTGCCCAGGAGTGGGCCCAGGGTTTCATCATGAACATGGAGTCGGGGTTTACCCAGGGGCCGCTGGGTTTTGGACTGGACGTCCGCGGGCTGCTGGGGGTCAAGCTCGACTCCGCGCCGGATCGCAGCGGCACCGAGTTGTTGCCGGTGTCGGCCAGCGACAATCGGGCGGCGGATGAGTACTCGCGCCTGGCCCCGACCGCCAAGCTGCGTTTTGCCCAGACCACGGTGAAGTCCGGGGACGTGTCGATCTTCCTGCCGTTTGCGTTTGCCAGCCCCTCGCGACTGCTGCCACAAACCTTTCGCGGCACCATCCTGAGCTCCAGGGACATCGATGACCTGACGCTGAACACCGGGTACATCGATCGCATCGACAAGCGCAATTCCACCAACTATGAGGCGATGACCATCGCTTCGCCCAACCGGCGCTTCAACGCGACTGCCACGACCTCGCACATGGCCTATCTGGGGGGCGATTATCAGGTCAGCAAGACGCTGAGCCTGCGTGCCTACCACGCCGAGGTGGCCGACCTGTACCAACAGGATACCTTTGCCTTGCTGCATGACCTGCCGCTGGGCGGTGGGACATTGACCAGCGACCTGCGCAGTTTTTTCAGTCGCGAAGATGGCAGTGCCAAGGCTGGTGAAGTGGACAACCGCAACGTCTCGGGGCTGTTCAGCTACCGCTATGGCGGGCATCGCCTGGGCCTCGGCTACATGCATTCCAGTGGCGACTCGGCGACGCCCTACATCTCCGGGACAGAGTTGATGGGGATGAGTGAGCTGACCATGGCTTCGGACTTTCTCAACGCCAGGGAGCGCACGTGGCAGGCCATCTATGACTATGATTTCGCAGCGTCCGGAGTGCCCGGGCTAAGGGGGCGGTTGCGTTATTTGCGCGGTGACAATATCGAGCTGGCAGCCTTCAACGCCGAAGATCGCAAGGAGCGCGAGTTCCAGATGGAGCTGGGCTATGTGGTGCAGAGCGGGCCGCTGAAAAACGTTGGACTGGTGGCGCGCAAGGCGATTTATCGCAACGATTTCCCGGCCGGCGCAGCATTTCGCGATGAAAACCAGACCCGCTTCCTGGTGACCTACACCTTGCCGATCTGGTAACCCCGGGGACTGCAGGCTTCTCACCGACACGCCCGTTGGGGGCGTGCGTCACTCCTGATAAATCTTCTTCAGCAGTCGCAGCAGCTCTTCGCGTTCCTGATCGTCCAGTGCCGCGGTGGCATCCAGGTCGCTTTGCGCGGCGATCTGGTTGAGTTCCTTGAGCAGGGTCTCGCCGGTCTTGCTCAGGAAGATCCCATAGGAACGCTTGTCCGGCTTGCAACGCACGCGAACCGCCAGCGCACGGCTTTCCAGTTTATTGAGCAGAGGTACCACCTGGGGCGGCTCGATAGTCAGTGCCCGGGCCAGGTCGGCCTGCATCAGGCCGGGGTTCTGATTGATGATCGCCAGGGCCGAGAACTGGGCGGGTCGCAGATCGTGGGCCGAGAGGCGGCCAATCAGGTTCTGGAACAGTTTGAGTTGTGCGCGGCGCATGGCGTAGCCGATCAGGTCGTTCAACGCCGAATCGAGTGGTGCCTGCATCTCGACGTTGGTCGACGCTGCCTCGATCGACTCGGCGAGGGGGGAGGGCTTGGCCATTGCAGGTGAGTCCTGAAGGTTGGAGGTTAACAAGACTATCTATTTTGCCGGCGTTGACCGGTGATTGCTATGACCAATGTTGCCTGGCGTTTGGGGGATGGAATCTTCCAGTGTGAGGAAATTGGTTAATTCTATTAATAGTTAATTGACATAACTAATTGGCTGATTTAATTTCCAGTCATCTTCAAACCAAGAACAAGAGAGCATCGTCATGAGCAATTACGAAGGTCGCTGGACAACGGTCAAAGTGGAAATCGAGGAAGGTATCGCGTGGGTCATCCTCAACCGCCCGGAAAAACGCAACGCCATGAGCCCGACCCTGAACCGCGAGATGATCGATGTTCTGGAGACCCTGGAGCAGGATCCGGACGCCGGTGTGCTGGTACTGACCGGTGCGGGCGAAGCCTGGACTGCGGGGATGGATCTCAAGGAATACTTTCGCGAAGTGGACGCTGGCCCGGAGATCCTCCAGGAAAAAATCCGCCGCGAAGCCTCGCAATGGCAATGGAAGCTGTTGCGCATGTACGCCAAGCCGACCATTGCCATGGTCAACGGCTGGTGCTTCGGCGGCGGCTTCAGCCCCTTGGTGGCCTGCGACCTGGCGATCTGTGCCGACGAAGCGACCTTCGGCCTTTCGGAGATCAACTGGGGTATCCCGCCGGGCAACCTGGTCAGCAAGGCCATGGCCGACACCGTGGGCCATCGCCAGTCGCTGTACTACATCATGACCGGCAAGACCTTTGGCGGGCAGAAGGCCGCCGAGATGGGTCTGGTCAATGAAAGCGTACCCCTGGCACAACTGCGGGAAGTCACTGTGGCGCTGGCGCGTAACCTGCTGGAGAAAAACCCGGTGGTGCTGCGTGCGGCCAAGCATGGTTTCAAACGTTGCCGCGAACTGACGTGGGAGCAGAACGAGGATTACCTGTACGCCAAGCTCGATCAGTCACGCCTGCTGGACACCGAAGGCGGCCGTGAACAGGGCATGAAACAATTCCTCGACGACAAGAGCATCAAGCCGGGCCTGCAAGCGTACAAACGCTGAGGTGCCGCGCCAGGCAGCCGGGCGCATCCTGCTACAGGCGGTTGCGCCGGGAGCTGCGGTTACCTCGTTCCTATGTATTCCCGACAAAGACTATAAAGAGGAATCACCATGCTGGACGTGCCCCTGCTGATTGGCGGCCAGTCGTGCCCCGCCCGCGACGGTCGAACCTTCGAACGCCGTAACCCGGTGACTGGCGAGTTGGTGTCGCGGGTCGCCGCCGCTACCCTGGAAGATGCCGACGCCGCGGTGGCCGCTGCGCAGAAGGCGTTTCCCGCCTGGGCTGCCCTGGCCCCCAATGAACGCCGGAGCCGTTTGCTCAAGGCGGCCGAGCAATTGCAGGCACGCAGTGCCGAGTTCATCGAGGCGGCCGGCGAAACCGGCGCCATGGCCAACTGGTACGCGTTCAACGTGCGGCTGGCGGCCAACATGCTGCGTGAAGCGGCGTCGATGACCACGCAGATCAATGGCGAAGTCATCCCCTCGGATGTGCCTGGCAGTTTCGCCATGGCCCTGCGCCAACCCTGCGGCGTCGTCTTGGGTATCGCTCCCTGGAACGCCCCGGTGATTCTCGCCACCCGCGCGATCGCCATGCCATTGGCGTGCGGCAACACCGTGGTGCTCAAGGCCTCCGAGCTCAGTCCTGCGGTGCATCGCCTGATCGGTCAGGTATTGCAAGACGCCGGCCTGGGCGATGGCGTGGTCAATGTGATCAGCAACGCACCTGAGGATGCCGCGGCGATTGTCGAGCGGCTGATCGCCAACCCGGCGGTACGCCGGGTCAATTTCACCGGATCGACCCATGTCGGACGTATCGTCGGTGAACTCGCCGCGCGCCACCTCAAGCCGGCGTTGCTGGAACTGGGCGGCAAGGCACCGTTGCTGGTGCTCGACGATGCCGACCTGGACGCCGCGGTAGAGGCGGCCGCCTTTGGCGCTTATTTCAACCAGGGGCAGATCTGCATGTCCACCGAGCGTCTGATCGTCGATGCCAAGGTTGCCGATGCCTTTGTCGACAAGTTGGCGGCCAAGGTCGCCACCCTGCGCGCGGGAGACCCTGCGGCTGCGGAGTCGGTGCTCGGTTCGCTGGTGGACGCAAGCGCCGGAACGCGCATCAAGGGCTTGATCGACGATGCCCTGGCCAAGGGCGCGCGGCTGTTGGTCGGCGGGCAACTGGACGGCAGCATCTTGCAGCCGACCCTGCTCGACGGCGTCAACGCAAGCATGCGCCTGTACCGCGAGGAGTCGTTCGGGCCGGTGGCCGTGTTGCTGCGCGGTGAGGGGGATGAAGCACTTCTGCACTTGGCCAACGACTCCGAGTTTGGTTTGTCGGCGGCGATTTTCAGCCGCGATAGCGGGCGTGCCCTGGCCTTGGCCCAACGGGTCGAGTCGGGCATCTGTCATATCAACGGCCCGACCGTGCACGACGAGGCGCAGATGCCCTTTGGCGGGGTCAAGTCCAGCGGCTACGGAAGTTTCGGTGGCAAGGCATCCATCGAGCACTTCACCCAGTTGCGTTGGGTCACCTTGCAGAATGGACCGCGGCACTACCCGATCTGAACAGGCGGGCATTGGCTTCCCCCGCAAGTCAAATGCCCGTGTGCAAGGCCGAAATAACAATAACAAGGCTGCAGCCAACGGCTGCCACGCTATCGCTGAGTCGCCTGTGTGGCTTGGGTTTAGCGTGCCTCGACGGAGAAGAAACAGGTGAGTTCCGAATTCAGTTTGCAAGCCCATGCCCAAGCCAGCGCACCGCGCTATCGCCACGTGTCCATCGGTTGCGCGGCGGTCGAGGTTACCGAGCAGCAGGGCGTATTGCACATGCGCTCCCTCGAACCGTTGGCCGAGATGCCCAGGCGGTTGCTCGACCGTCTGGTGCATTGGGCCCAGGTGCGTCCCGAGCAGACCTTTATCGCCGCCCGCCAGGACGGCGGTGAATGGCGTCGGGTGAGTTACGCGCAAATGCTCGCCAGTGTCCGGGCTATCGCCCAATGCCTGCTGGGCTATGGCCTTTCGGCTGACAAACCCCTGGTGCTGCTTTCGGGTAATGACATCGAGCATTTGCAAGTCGCCTTCGGTGCCATGTATGCGGGCATTCCCTACTGCCCGGTGTCGCCAGCCTATTCGCTGCTGTCCCAGGACTTCTCCAAGCTGCGCCACGTGTGCGACCTGCTGCAACCAGGCCTGGTGTTCGTCAGTGACGCCCCAGCGTACCAGCGCGCCATCGATGCCGTGCTGCCGGCCGATACGCCACTGATCAGCGTTCGTGGCCAGGTCGCGGGCCGCCGCCAGGTGAGCTTTGCCAGCCTGCTTGAGCAACCGGGCGGCGCCGAGGCTGAAGCCGCTTTTGCCGCCACCGGCCCGGACAGCATCGCCAAGTTTCTTTTCACTTCCGGCTCGACCAGGCTGCCCAAGGCCGTAATCACCACCCAGCGCATGCTCTGCGCCAACCAACAGATGTTGTTGCAGACTTTTCCAGTGTTCGGTCAAGAGCCTCCGGTGCTAGTGGATTGGCTGCCGTGGAACCACACGTTCGGCGGCAGCCATAACCTGGGCATCGTGCTCTACAACGGCGGCAGTTTTTACCTGGACGACGGCAAACCTACTGCTCAGGGCTTTGCCCAGACCCTGCGCAACCTCAAGGAGGTATCTCCCACTGCCTACCTGACCGTGCCCAAGGGTTGGGAAGAACTGGTCTCGGCCCTGGAACAGGACGCGGAGCTCCGGGAGTGTTTTTTCAAGCGCGTCAGCCTATTTTTCTTCGCCGCTGCCGGGCTGTCGCAAAGCGTCTGGGATCGCCTGGACCGGGTCGCCGAACAACACTGTGGCGAACGCATCCGGATGATGGCCGGGCTCGGCATGACCGAGGCCGCGCCTTCCTGCACCTTTACCACCGGGCCATTGTCCATGGCCGGTTATATCGGCTTGCCGGCGCCGGGTTGCGAGGTTCGGTTGGTACCCAAGGACGGCAAGCTGGAAGGGCGCTTCCGTGGGCCGCACATCATGCCCGGTTACTGGCGGTCACCGCAGCAGACCGCAGAGGTGTTCGACGAACAAGGCTTTTACTGCTCCGGGGATGCGCTCAAGCTGGCCAACGCGCATGACCCGCAACTGGGGCTGATGTTCGATGGGCGCATCGCCGAGGACTTCAAGCTGTCTTCAGGGGTGTTCGTCAGTGTCGGCCCGCTGCGCAATCGTGCAGTACTGGAGGGTTCGCCCTATGTCCAGGACCTGGTAGTGACCGCGCCGGATCGTCAATGCCTCGGCGCGCTGGTGTTCCCGAGATTGTACGAATGCCGACGCCTGGCGGGGCTGGCGGCCAGTGCCAGCGACGCCCAGGTGTTGGCAAGCGCGCCGGTACGCGAGTGGTTCGCCGATTGGTTGCAGCGGCTCAATCGCGAAGCCGGCGGCAATGCCAGTCGCCTGGAATGGATTGCCTTGCTCGACGAGCCGGCCTCCATTGATCGTGGGGAAATCACCGACAAGGGCTCGATCAATCAGCGTGCGGTGTTGCAGTGGCGCGCGGAGCAGGTCGAGGCCCTGTATCGCGGGCTCGATCCGACCATCCTGCGGGCCGGGGCGAAATCGTGAGCGAAGTGCTGAACACCGGCGGGCAGTACTCGGCCTTTGCCGATGCAGCTATTTTCGATGCAGTGCGCACGCCGTGGGTGGACCTCGGTGGTGCACTGGCCGAAGTTTCGCCGATCGACCTGGGCATCAAGGTCGGGCGCGAAGTACTGGCTCGTGCGGGCGTCGATCCACTGGCGGTAGACAGCGTGCTGGCGGGCTCCATGGCCCAGGCCAGTTTCGATGCCTACCTGCTGCCACGGCATATCGGTCTGTATAGCGGCGTGGCGCAATCGGTTCCGGCACTGGGCGTGCAGCGCATCTGTGCCACCGGATTCGAATTGCTGCGCCAGGCCGCCAGGCAACTGGATGACGGTGTGCAACTGGCGCTGTGCGTGGCCACTGAGTCGATGTCACGCAATCCGATTGCCGCCTATACCCATCGTGGCGGTTTCCGCCTTGGCGCCGAGGTACAGTTCAAGGACTTTCTCTGGGAAGCGTTGTACGACCCAGCGCCCGGGGTGGACATGATCGCCACTGCCGACAAGCTGGCACGGCGCTATGGGCTGAGTCGCGAAGCCGTGGACGTCTATGCCTGTGCCAGTCATCAGCAGGCGTTTGCAGCGCAGCAGGCAGGGTGGCTGGCGCCGGAGATTGTTGCTGTGGCTCCACAGATCTTTGAGCTTGAAGGCTATCAATCTCGCAGTATTCGCTTGCCTCGGGGCGTCGACTCAGTGAGTAAAGACAGCCACCCACGACCCGCAAATCTCGCCGCCCTGGCCCGGCTGCGCGCCGTGCACGAGGGCGGCGTACAAACCGCCGGAAACAGCTGTGCGGTAGCCGATGGTGCGGCAGCGGCGCTGGTCGGACCTGCTTCGGCTAGCCGCGGCACACCGTTAGCCTTGCTGCGGGCCAGCGCGGTGGTGGGAGTGGCGCCGGAGTTCATGGGGATCGGACCTGCACCGGCGATTCGTCTGTTGGTGCAGCGCAGCGGCTTGAGCCTGGATCAGATCGACAGGTTTGAAATCAACGAAGCCCAAGCCGCCCAGGTCCTCGCCGTGGCTCAGGAGTTGCAGCTGGACCGCTGCCGTCTCAACGTCCAGGGGGGCTCGCTGGCCCTCGGTCACCCGTTGGCTGCCAGTGGCCTGCGCCTGGTATTGACCCTGTCCCGGCAACTGCGCGAACACAACCTGCGCTATGGGATAGCCGCGGCCTGTGTCGGCGGCGGGCAGGGCATGGCCCTGCTGATCGAGAACCCGACCTGGCGCGCCTGAGGCATCAGTAGCCCGCCCGTAGCGACGGATGTCACCTGTTCACTACCCTATGAGGTTTCACATGTGGAGCTATCAGGCGCCCTTGCGCGATATGCAATTTGTTCTTGAGCACTGGCTGCAGGCGCCCGAAGCGTGGCGTCGGAGTTCGGTATTCGAGGCGCTGGATTTGCCGCTGGCCCTGCAGGTACTGGAGGAGGCAGGGCGTTTCAGCAGTGGCATCCTGGCGCCGTTAAACGGCATTGGTGATCGTCAGGGTTGCCGTTTGGTCGAGGGGCGGGTCACCACTGCGGATGGCTTTGCCGACGCGTATCGGGCCTATGTCGAAGGCGGTTGGCCGGCCCTGGCCTGTGCCGAGGCCCTGGGCGGACAAGGCTTGCCGCAAGTGCTCGACGCGGCACTGCAAGAGATGCTTTACGCCAGTAACCACGCGTGGGCCATGTACACCGGCATCGCCCACGGCGCCTACCTGTGTTTGAAGACCCACGCAGCCGCTTGGCTGCAGGAACGCTATCTTCCCGGGATAATCAGTGGCGAAACCTTGGCCACCATGTGCCTGACTGAGCCCCAGGCTGGCAGTGATGTCGGCCTGCTACGCTGTCGCGCCGAACCTCAGGACGACGGCAGTTATCGGCTCAGTGGCAGCAAGCTGTTTATCTCGGGCGGCGAGCACGACCTCACCAACAACATCCTGCATCTGGTGCTGGCTCGCGTGCCGGGAGCGCCAACCGGCAGCCAAGGGGTTTCGCTGTTCCTGGTGCCGAAGTTATTGAATCAAGGGCAGGCCAACGGCGTGGCCTGCGACGGTATCGAGCACAAGATGGGGATCAGGGGCAGTGCCACCTGTTCCCTGGTGTTCGAGGCGGCCCAGGGCTGGTTGATTGGCGAGGTCAATCGTGGCTTGAAGGCGATGTTCGTGATGATGAACTCAGCACGTCTTCACGTAGGCCTGCAAGGCCTGGGGCACTGTGAAGCGGCCTGGCAGAACTGCCGTAGCTACGCCAGTCAACGCCAGCAGATGCGTGCACCGTCAAGACCGGCCGGGGTCGTGGCGCAGGCAGCCGACCCGATCCACTACCATCCGGCAATGCGCCGCGTCCTGCTCGAGTTACGCGCCACCAGCGAAGGCATGCGCGCTATTGGCTATTGGGTCGCACACCTGTTGGACCAGGCCGAACATGACCCGCAGCTGCTGGCTCGGCAACAAGCCGGGCAACTGGCGCAACTGCTAACGCCGATCATTAAGGCGTTTTTCACCGAACAGGGTTTTCGCCAGGCCAGCAACGCCTTGCAGGTGTTTGGCGGTTACGGTTACGTCACCGAATTTGCCATCGAGCAAACCCTGCGCGACAGCCGTATCGCCATGATCTACGAAGGTAGCAACGAGATTCAGGCCAACGACCTGCTGCTACGCAAGGTACTGGGCGACCAGGGCCAGGCTTTCGACCTGTTGTTGGCGCAATTGCGCGAGGAGTCCAGGCTGGGCGCCGAAATGCCACAGTGCGCCGACTTTGCTGCACAACTGGCGAACCTGTGTAGTGCGCTTCACGTGCTGGTTGGCGAGGTGCGTGAGCGATCACTCGAAGATGTCGAGTACCCCTATCGAGCTGCAGGGAGTTTTCTTCAGCTATGCGGCCTGACCTTGCTAGCGCAGGCCTGGGCACGGGCGGCTCGGGTCTCGCGGCAATTGCCTGAAGACGATCCGCTGCGCGCCGTCAAACTGGAAACCGCCGGGTTCTTTTTCAGCTACCTGCTGCCCCAGGCCGAGCAGCACATGGCTGCGGTGCGTGGGGCGCGAGCAAGGTTGGCGTTTATTTAACTGGATTCAACGGGTCGATCATCGAGCAGGTCGGTGTGGTGTTTCCTGCACATTGACCTGAGCACCGGGCTCAGGTCACGACTTGCCCATTACTCTATGGCTTCGTAGGGCAGGCCGACGTAATTCTCGGCAATGCTCTGGCGCCCGGCGGGCGAACTAACGAAGTAGTCGAGCTCGGTTTGCTGCATGCGCAGGCCAAAGGCGTCGGTGTCTGGGAACCGGTGTAGCAGCGAGGTCATCCACCAGGAAAAACGCTCGGCTTTCCACACTCGGCGCAGGCAGATCTGCGAGTATTTCTCCAGCAGATCGGTGCGACCCTCGCCATAGACCTTGAGCAAAATTCGATACAGCGTGCTGACATCGCTGGCGGCGAGATTCAGGCCCTTGGCACCGGTCGGCGGGACGATGTGAGCCGCATCACCGAGCAGGAACAGGCGGCCATATTGCATGGGTTCGACGACGAAACTGCGCAGCGGCGCGATACTTTTTTCAATGGAGGGGCCGGTCACCAACTGGTCGGCGAGGTGCGCGGGCAGGCGCAGTTTGAGTTCGCCCCAGAAGCGCTCATCGGGCCAGTCCTCGAGTTTTTCCTCGGTTCCCACTTGCACGTAATAACGGGTGCGAGTTTTCGAGCGCATGCTGCACAGGGCGAAGCCGCGCTCATGGTTGGCGTAGACCAGCTCCTCGTGGACGGGTGGGGTGTCGGCGAGGATACCGAGCCAGCCAAAGGGATAGACGCGCTCGAACACCTTCAGGGTGTCTGCCGGTATTGACTGTCGCGAGACGCCATGGAAACCGTCGCAACCGGCAATGTAATCGCAGTCCAGGCGGACGATCTCGCCGTTACGCTCAAAGGTGACGTAAGGGCTGTCACTCTTCATGCCGTGAGGTTGCACGTTCTCGGCGTCGTAGACGGTCGTGGCACCGGCGCCAACGCGGGCCTCCATCAAGTCACGGGTGACTTCGGTCTGACCGTAGATCATCACGGTCTTGCCGCCGGTCAGCTGTTTGAGGTCAATGTGTTCACAACGTCCATCGAAGGCCAGTTCGAAACCGTCGTGTACCAGGCCATTGGCATCCATGCGTTCACTGACGCCAGCCTCGCGCAACAGATCGACCATGCCTTGCTCCAGCACACCCGCACGGATACGCGAAAGGATGTACGGCGGGTTCTTGCGTTCGATGATGACGTTGTCGATGCCGGCGCGATGCAGCAATTGACCGAGCAGCAAGCCGGAGGGGCCGGCGCCGATGATGGCGACTTGAGTTTTCATTGTTGTAGTCCTGTCTGTGCGGCTGAAGGCGTTACGCCTTACAGAACGCTGTTATTTTTGTCTCCTGTATTTTTGATGACTAAAGTACCGATAAGAAGGCACTATCCGGCAAGATCCATGGACTTTTCGTGGATCGTCGCCATTGGGGGGAAACGTGAAATCTTCTGCCATGTCTGTTCCAGTGTTCAAACTCTATGGTGAGACCACGGTCTGGCCGACTCCCGATCTGCTGCATTGCGAGTCCATTCCAGAGCGCAGTCAGCTGCACAGTTGGGAAATAAAACCGCACTGGCACAGCGATCTGGTCCAGCTGTTGTATGTGCAGGCGGGACAGGCGGTACTGGAAGTCGAAGACCTGAGCACGCAAGTTCAAGGCCCGGCGTTACAGGTGGTACCCGCATTGAGTGTGCACGCCTTCAGGTTTTCCGAGGATATCCAGGGCCATGTCATTACTCTGGCCGTGCCCTTGGTCGAGCAGCTCGGCGCTGCGCTGGACAGCACGGCGCTGAATACCCCGGGCTGTTATTTGCCAGGTCCTGAGTCTGCTTACCTGGACACGCTGTTCGCCGCGATCAGTCGGGAATATAGCCAGGACCAACCTGGCCGCGATCCTATGTTGCACTCGTTGATCACGTTGCTGGTTGTCTGGCTCAGTCGTCGCAGCCTGGCGCTTTCACCGCCCGACACCAAACTCCGTGAGCGTGGTCGAGAGCATCTGCAGGGGTTTACCCGAGCCTTGGAGTTACGCTTTCGCGAGCACCTGCCCATCGAGCACTATGCGACGGCGCTGGGGATCAGCGCTGCTCACCTCAATGCCCTGTGTCGGCGCTTGTGTGGGCAATCGGCATTGGCGATGATCAACCAGCGACTGCTGCTCGAAGCCAAGCGCAATCTGGTGTATACGGCGATGACCGTCAATCAGGTGTCGGACAGCCTGGGCTTTTCCGAGCCTGCCTACTTCTCGCGCTTCTTCAAACGCGGAACCGGGCAGTCACCGAAACAATTTCGCATCCCGCGTTAGCGGATGCCAGACCTGCAAGGCAGCCAACTGCGGTGAATATCGATACCCGGATAAAATTTCGTCATTTGCTGTGTTTTCTCGAAGTAGCGCGCCAGGGAAGCCTGGCCCGTGCCTCGGATAAATTGGCAATCAGCCAGCCAGCGCTTTCCAAAACCCTCAAGGAACTGGAAACCTTGCTGGCCACCCGCTTGTTCACACGCAGCAAGAGTGGCGCCGCGCTGACCGACGCTGGGGTGGCTTTTCTGCGCTATGCCGGACCGAGCGTGCAAGCCCTGCGCGAAGGGGTCAATAACCTGCGTTCTGGTGAACATGCGCCGATCACCGCAAGGCTCGGGGTGCTGTCCACAGTGGAAAGCCTGCTGGTACCGGAAGTCATCTGCCGCTTGCACGCCCGCCATCCGGCCTTGGTCGTGAGCGTGGTGACCGGACCCAGCGCGTACCTGCTGTCGCAACTGCGCGTCGGTGAGTTGGATCTGGTGGTCGGGCGGATGACCGATAGCCCACAGATTCTTGGCCTGGCATTCGAGCACCTGTACAGCGAATCCATGACCCTGGTGGTGCGTAGCGGCCATCCGCTGCTGAGCGATCCCCACGGTCACCAAAGTCTTGAAGACTATCCGCTGGTACTGCCATTGGCCGGGACGACGATCCGCAAGTTCGCCGACAGCCTGTTTGTGCAGCACGACATCAGCCCGCCGCGCCGGCGTCTTGAAACCTTGTCGCTGACCCTGAGTCGGCGTTACGTGGAGTGCAGTGAGGCGGTCTGGGTCGCGCCGTTGGATGCCGTCAGGCAAGACCTGAGCCGCGGTGCATTGGTCGAATTGGATTTGGGCATTCGTGAACCGGGCGGCTCGGTTGGCATGTGCAGCAACCCCGCGCTGCACATGCCCCTGGCGACCCAATGGTGCGTGGAGGTACTGCGCGAAGTGGGGGAGGAGTATCGCGAGGGACGCTATCCATAACCATTTGGATATGGATAGCGGCTGTTTTTTCAGTTTTGGATCAGCTCTTGCCAGGAGAGACTGGGCGACAGGCTGTTGCCTATCAGCCGTTACCCATAACAATCAAGGAGACTGATATGTCTGATGCGGACAATGCCCGCTTCGTCATTCGTGACCGCAATTGGCATCCCAAGGCCCTGACCCCGGATTACAAAACCTCGATCTTGCGTTCCCCCCGGCAGGCCCTGGTCAGCATTCCTCAGTCTCTCTCGGAAACCACCGGGCCGGACTTTTCCCACCTGAAGATGGGCCAGCACGATAACGATCTGCTGCTCAACTTCAACCACGGTGGGCTTCCCGTCGGCGAGCGCATCATCGTCGCCGGGCGGGTCTGTGACCAATACGGCAAGCCGATCCCCCATACCCTGGTCGAGATGTGGCAAGCCAATGCCGGTGGTCGCTACCGGCACAAGAAAGACAGCTATCTGGCAGCCATCGACCCCAATTTTGGTGGCGTTGGCCGGGCCTTGACCGACCGCGACGGCAACTACAGTTTCCGCACGGTCAAACCTGGCCCGTACCCATGGCGCAACGGACCCAATGACTGGCGGCCTGCGCATATTCACTTCTCGATCAGTGGCCCGTCCATTGCGACCCGCTTGATCACTCAGCTGTATTTTGAAGGCGACCCGCTGATCCCCATGTGCCCGATCGTCAAGTCGATCGCCAATCCGGATGCGGTGCAGAGCTTGATCGCCAAGCTCGACATGAGCATGGCCAATCCGATGGACTGCCTGGCTTATCGCTTTGATATCGTTTTGCGCGGTCAACGCCAGACCCATTTCGAAAACTGCTGAGGAGGCTCGCGCATGCCCGTTCAACTTTTACCTGAAACCCCTTCGCAAACGGCTGGCCCTTACGTGCATATCGGCCTGGCGCTGGAGGCGGCTGGCAATCCACCCCGCGAGCAGGAAATCTGGAACGAGATGGCCAAACCCGGAGCCCCGGGCGAGCATATTCTGCTGCTGGGCAATGTCTATGACGGCAATGGCCACCTGATCCGTGACTCGTTCCTGGAGTTTTGGCAGGCCAACCACGAGGGTGTGTACGAGGTCGAGTACAACCTTGAAAACCCCTTCAATAGTTTTGGCCGGACCGCCACCACGGATGTCGGCGAGTGGCGGTTGCATACGATCAAGCCGGGCGTCGTTCGCAACGCAGCCGGTGTGCCCATGGCGGCGCATATCAATGTGGCGTTGTTTGCCCGTGGCATCAACATTCACCTGCAGACCCGCCTGTACTTCGACGATGAGGTCGAGGCCAATTCCCTCGATCCGGTACTTAACCTGATCGAGCAGCCGCAACGTCGGGAAAGCTTGATCGCCAAGCGTTGCACCGTTGACGGCAAGCTGGCCTACCGCTTTGACATTCGTGTCCAAGGTGAGGCGGAAACAGTGTTCTTCGACTTCTAGGGTTGCAAGCCTGCGTGCGCTGTACCGGTTTTCCAAGCGTCTAATAAAAATAAAGGAAATTTTGCATGACTGTCTCCGTACCTGCGCCGGTGGCCGGCACGCTCGATGTCGAGGCGTTGATCAACACCAAGGCACTCTCCACCTACCAATGGCGGATCGTCTTGCTGTGCTTTCTGATCGTGTTCCTGGATGGTCTGGACACGGCCGCCATGGGCTTTATCGCACCGGCGCTGAGCCAGGACTGGGGCATCGATCGCGCCAGCCTGGGGCCGGTGATGAGTGCGGCATTGATTGGCATGGTCTTCGGCGCCCTGGGTTCCGGGCCACTGGCGGACCGTTTCGGGCGCAAAGTGGTGCTGGTGGTCTCGGTGTTTCTGTTCGGCTTGTTCAGCTTGCTCTCGGCCTACAGCAACAACGTCGAGCAGTTGCTGGCTTTGCGTCTGCTGACCGGCCTGGGGTTGGGCGCAGCGATGCCCAACGCCACCACGTTGCTGTCCGAATACACCCCGGATCGACTCAAGTCACTGCTGGTGACCAGCATGTTCTGCGGTTTCAACCTGGGAATGGCGTGTGGCGGATTCGTCTCGGCGAAGATGATTCCGTTGCTGGGCTGGCACAGCCTGTTGATGCTCGGCGGGATCTTGCCATTGGTGTTGTCCGTGGTGCTGTTGCTCTGGCTACCGGAGTCGGCGCGCTTTCTGGTGGTGCGTAATCAAAGCGTAAAGCGGATTCGCCAGGTTCTGGCACCGATCGCCCCGCAGGAGGTCGCCTCGGCGGCGGGCTTCAGCGTGCCGGAGCAGGGCGTGGTGCAAAGCCGCAATGTGCTGAAAGTGATTTTCTCCGGTACTTACAGCGTCGGCACCTTGTTGCTCTGGCTCACCTACTTCATGGGGTTGGTGATCGTTTACCTGTTGACCAGTTGGCTGCCAACCCTGATGCGTGACAGCGGCGCGAGCATGGAGCAGTCGGCGTTCATCGGTGCATTGTTCCAGTTCGGTGGCGTGCTCAGTGCAGTGGGTGTGGGCTGGGCGATGGACAAGTTCAATCCGCACAAGGTCATCGGCATCACCTACCTGTTGGCTGGCGTCTTTGTCTGGCTGGTCGGGCAGAGCCTGGGCAATGTCACCTTGCTTGCGACCCTGGTGCTGTTGGCGGGTATGTGCATCAACGGCGCACAATCGGCGATGCCATCGCTGGCGGCGCGTTTTTATCCGACCCAGGGGCGCGCCACGGGTGTGTCGTGGATGCTCGGCATTGGCCGTTTTGGGGCAATCCTCGGTGCTTGGACTGGGGCGACATTACTGGGGCTGGGGTGGAACTTCGAGCAGGTGCTGAGCGCCTTGGTGGTGCCCGCGGCATTGGCCACCGTTGCGGTCGTGATCAAGGGGCTGGTGAGCCATGCGGACGCCACCTGAGATGACCTGACTGATTTCTGAATTCTGGAGTAATGGCGTGAACAGACCCACCAATCAACTCTTCGATAGCTATTTCACACAGTCGGCCATGCGCGAGATTTTTTCCGACCGGGGCCGGGTGCAGGGCATGCTGGATTTCGAAGCCGCCCTGGCCTGCGCCGAAGCCGGCATCAAGCTCATTCCCCCCGAAGTGGTGGCGGATATCGTCGCGGCCTGTCGCGCCGAACGCTACGATTTCGATGCGTTGGCCATTGCCATTGGCAGCGCGGGCAACTCGGCGATTCCCTTGGTCAAGGCGCTGGGCAAGGAGGTGGCTGGGCAAAATCCGGCGGCTGAACGTTACGTACACCTGGGCGCGACCAGCCAGGACGCGATGGACAGCGGCCTGGTGTTGCAATTGCGTGCAGCCATCGAGTTGTTGGAAGGCGATATGGCGCAACTGGCCGATGTGCTTGCGCAGCAGGCGCTGCGTTATGCGGGCACGCCGATGGTCGGACGTACGTGGTTGCAACAGGCAACGCCGGTGACCCTCGGTATGAAGATCGCTGGCTGGCTGGGCGCCATCACCCGTCATCGCCAACGCCTGGTTGAAATCAAGCCGCGTTTGCTCTGCCTGCAGTTTGGCGGTGCCTCCGGCAGCTTGGCGGCGCTAGGTGATCAAGCCTTTGTTGTGGCGCAAGCCCTGGCCACTGAACTGAAATTGAACCTGCCCGAGCAGCCCTGGCACACCCAGCGTGATCGCCTGGTGGAATTTGCCAGCCTGCTGGGAATGATCGCCGGCAGTCTGGGCAAGGTCGGCCGGGATCTGAGCCTGCTGATGCAGACCGAAGTGGGGGAAGTGTTCGAACCCACTGCGCCGGGCAAGGGTGGTTCTTCGACCATGCCGCACAAGCGCAATCCGGTTGGCGCAGCGGTGATGATCGGTGCGGCGACCCGTGCGCCGGGACTGGTGTCGACCATGTTTGCCGCCATGCCACAAGAACATGAACGTAGCCTCGGGCTCTGGCATGCCGAATGGGAAACCTTGCCGCAATTGTGCTGCCTGGTATCCGGCTCATTGCAACAGGCGTTGCAGGTGGTTCCCTGGCTGGAAGTCGATGCCGAGCGCATGCTGCACAACTTGCAGCTGAGCCAGGGGCTGGTGCTGGCAGAGGCCGTCAGTATCGCTCTTGCCCAGCGCATCGGTCGCGATGCTGCCCACCACCTGATAGAGCAATGCTGTCGCCGCGCCGTAGAGCACGGCGTGCATTTACGTGAAGTACTCGACAGCGAACCGCAAGTCAGCGCGCAGCTGTCCGCGGATGAACTGGAGCGGCTGCTCGACCCCTCCCATTACCTGGGGCAAGCGCAGTGCTGGGTCGAGCGCGCGGTTGCCGATCATCAGGCTTTTACCCTTTGAACGCTTGGCAAGAGGATTGTGAAATGGACGAAAAGCAACGTTACGAAGCCGGCATGCAAGTGCGCCGCGAGGTGCTGGGCGATGCCCATGTTGATCGCAGCCTGGAACAGCTGACGCCCTTCAATGCGCAGTTCCAGGAAATGATCACTCGACATGCCTGGGGCGACATCTGGACCCGTCCCGGCCTGCCGCGCCATACCCGCAGCCTGATCACCATTGCCATGCTGATCGGGATGAATCGCGAAGGTGAGTTACGCCTGCATCTAC
Organism: Pseudomonas sp. Irchel 3H3; assembly: GCF_900187635.1. Lineage (NCBI taxonomy): Bacteria > Pseudomonadati > Pseudomonadota > Gammaproteobacteria > Pseudomonadales > Pseudomonadaceae > Pseudomonas > Pseudomonas sp. Irchel 3H3. Next base: position 29,646 of record NZ_FYEC01000023.1, read on the forward strand.
GTGCGGCGAAGAACAATGGCGTGACCCGTGATGAGATCAAGGAAGTCTTGATGCAGAGTGCTATCTACTGTGGCATTCCTGCTGCCAATGCGAGCTTCCATCTGGCCGAGTCCATCTGGGACGAAGTGGGCGTGGAGTCGCTGTGAAACTCCAGGCTTACTGACTGGCAGTAAACCTGGACTATTACGGTCTACCTCATCCCGCAATATACAACCCGCCATTCACATGCAGCACCTCACCCGTCATGAAGCTTGACCCGTTGCTGCACAAAAATGCGATCACCGAGGCGATCTCGCTGGGTTGACCCAGGCGTCTGAGCGGGGTCTGTTCTACCGAGTCGCTGCCGCGGTTAGCGATCAGGTCCTGGGTCATTGGGGTTTCGATGATGCCGGGGGATACGGCGTTGACCCGGGTCTCCGGGCCCAGCTCGCGGGCCAGGGCACGGGTCAGGCTCAGCAGGCCGCCCTTGGAAGTGCCGTAGTGGGCGTTGGAAAACGCGCCACGGTGTGCGGCCACGGAGGTCAGGTTGACGATTGCGCTGTTGCTGCGCAGTGCCGGGATCGCCCGGCGGCACAGGTAAAATACGCCGTCGAGGTTGATGCCCAGGGTCTGGCGCCATTGCTCATCGGTCATTTCTCGAATCGGCTGCGACTGGTACAGGCCGGCCGATGGCACCAGGAAGTCGATGCCGGCGAAGCGTTCGACGGCCAGTTGCACGGCCTTGCTCGAGTCGTCAGGGTCGGCGGCATTCATCCGCAGGGTGACGACGCGCTCGCCGCTGGGGTCAAGTTGCTGGGCGAATGCCGCGAGGCCGTCGCCGTCCAGGTCGGTGAGAACCATCGAGGCGCCGTATTGATAGAACAGTTTCGCCACTTCACGGCCAATGCCACCGTTGGCGCCTGTCAGCAGGAGGACGCGGTTGTTGAAGTCGTACATGGTCGGGGTCTCCGGAAGAATGCCAGGGCTCATGGGCCGAGAATGCGGGCCAGGTGTTCATGTTGCAGGTCAACACCGAGAAAGCGGCAGATCTGCACTATCTGGCCGTAAATCATGTGTTGCCCGTGGTGCACGCGGCAGCCGCGCTCGCGTGCCGCTGCCAGCAGGGCGGTATCGCCGGTGCGCATCACGGCTTCGCAGACCAGGGCATCGGCTCGTAGGGTGGCGGGATCCAGGGGCAGGGCGTCGTCGTCCTTGAGGCCCAGAGCGGTCGCGTTGATGATCACGTCGAAGTTCTGCGCATTGCCGTCGCTGCTGCTCAGGTCGACCTGGGGGAACTGCGCTCTGAGGCGTTCGAGCAAGGCTTCGGCACGTGCCGGGGAGCGGTTGTAAATTGCCAGTCGGGCCGGTTGTTGTTGGGCAATCGCCCAGGCAATCGATTTGCCGGCACCGCCGGCGCCCACCAGCAGCACCCGCTTGCCTTCCAGTCGGTGACCCTGCTGATGCAGCCCGGCGAGCATGCCCTCGCCATCGAAGTTGCCGCCGATCAGGCGACCGCTCTCGGAGTCGATCCGTACGACATTGACCGAGCCGACCTGGCGCGCGGTGTCGGTCAATTCGTCGCAGTACTCAACGATGCTTTCCTTGTACGGGATGGTCACGACCAGGCCGCGCAGATTGGCGATGCCGGATACCCCGAGCAGCACTTTTTGCAAATTCGTGCCACGTACATGCAGGGGCACGCAGGCCAGGTCCAGGCCCTGGTTGGCGGCGCTGTGGTTGATCACTTGCGGGGTTTTTACGTGGGCGATCGGATCGGCAACGATGCCGATCAGTTGTGTCTGGCCACTGATGTGCATGGGAAATCTCAACGGTAGGGTTGGGGACGGGCGCTGGCGTCGCTTTCAAGCGGGGCAGGGCCGAAAAAGGCATCAAGCGCAAACAGCAATGGAGGAGGCTGGGCAGGTGCAGCGGGTCTGTTGGAAGGCAGATGGGCCAGTGAAGCCAGTCCTTGCAACAGCGCTCTGATGGGAGTCATGAGTATTAACCTGTCTGACATATTTTATTGTTGTCTGACAGGATGGTAGAAGGCTTGGCTTTTCGGTGTCAAGGTGCTGCAGGGGGATCAGGCCTGCAGGTACATGTTCATGCGCTTGGCGGCATTGCGCAGATGACGCTCGGCAGCTTCACCGGCCAGCACTGGATCGCGCGCCTGGATGGCCTGGAAGATGGCCTGGTGTTCGTCCTGCACGTCCTGGATCAGCTCATTGTAGATTTCCGCGGTGTTGCTGCGGGCCTCGCGAATCAGCCTGCGGACACTGTGGTCGAGGTACTCGTTGAGCGACTTGAAATGCGGGTTGTGCGTGGCCGCGACAATCGCCTGGTGGAACGCATAGTCCTCTTCGTCGCCGAGTTGGTCGTTGACCATGGCGTATTCCATGCCGACCAGGGCCTGGCGGATCTTTTTCAAGTCTTCGGGGGTATGACGCAAGGCCGCCAGGCGCGTGGCGCCGACTTCAATGGTGATCAGGAATTCGAGGATGTGCAGCAGTGCGTCTTCTTCACCGAGCGAGACCTCTTTCAAGCGAAACGCATGGCGCTCGCCGCGCTTGGCGACGAAGGCGCCCTTGCCCTGCTGGGTAGTGATCAACTCCTCGAACTTGAGTTGCGACAAGGCCTCACGCACCACCGCTCGGCTGACCGAAAACTGTTCGCACAGTTGCCGTTCGCTGGGCAGTTGATCACCGGTAGCCAGTCGTCCGGACTGGATTTCGCCACTGAGCCAGTGAACGATCTCCATGGGCAGGGGCTGGTAGGGGGGCACGTTGTCGCTTTTCATTGTTCAGTCCTCTGCCGAGAGGCAGCACGGGTACAGGTATCGAAGTGATGAGCTGCGATAGTGAAGGATTGAGTTGTGGTCTTACAAGTGTTTGAAAAAAATAATCTCGGGTTAGGCCGGCTGTTTTCAAGGCCTTCAAGTAAATCGATAAAAAATAAATGGGTAATTTTTGGCTTGGGTGCTTTGACTTCGGGGCATGGTTGACGTAGTTTTCGCCAACTGGTCAGACAAGCTGTGGCTAATGTTCTACCAGACTGTAAATAACAATAAAAAACGAGGTTTCCATGCACACCAAGACCACGCTGCGTCTGCTCACCCTCGGCACGACCCTGTTCGCCGGTATCGCCTGCGCCGATCCTCTGAAAGTGGCGTTGGTGGAGACCCTGTCGGGGCCGTCGGCTGCCACTGGGCAAATGTTCCGCGCTGCCACGCGTTTTCAGATCGAACGCTTGAATGCCGAAGGTGGCTGGAACGGCGAACCGATCCAGCTCCTGGAGTTCGACAGCCAGGGTACCCCGGCGGGCGCTTCCGAGAAACTCAAGGCCGCCATTGGCAGTGGCGCCCAAATGATCGTTCAAGGTGCCTCGTCGGTGGCCGCCGGGCAGATCACTGAAGACGTGCGCAAATACAACCTGCGTAACAAGGGCAAGGAAGTGGTGTTCCTCAACGTCGGCGGAGAAGCGCTCGAGCTGACCGGCAGCAAATGCCACTTCTATCACTTCCGCTTCAACGGCAATGCGCCGATCCGGGTCAAGACCCTGGTCGCGGCGATGAAAGAGGCGGGCACCCTGGGCAGCAAAGTCTATTCCATGAACCAGAACTACAGCTGGGGCCTGGACATGGAGCAAGCCATCACTGAAAACGCCGCGGCTGGCGGTTATCAGTTGGTGGGCAAGAGCCTGCACGACACCCAGAAAGTCCAGGATTTCTCTCCCTACATCGCTCGCATCCAGGCCTCTGGCGCTGAAACCGTGCTGACGGGCAACTGGGGCAACGACCTGTTGCTGCTGATGAAAGCCAGTCGCGCCGCTGGCCTGAAACTACGCTTCGGCACCGCCTTTCTCGATCAGCCGGGCAACCTGGCCAACGCCGGCGACGTCGCGCTGGGCCACTATGTTTCCCATCCCTTCAACATCGAGGCCGCGGGCGAAGCGGGCAAGACCTTTGCCAGCGAGTACCAGGCCAAGACCGGTCACCTGCCTGCCTATATCGAACCGCAAACCGTATTCGCCTTGCAGATGGTCGGCAACGTGCTGAAAAAACTGCCGGCCGAAGACGGGCGTCTCAATACCCGCAGCTTCGCCCTGGCCCTGGAAAAAGCCAGCGACAGCAATCCGCTGGGTGATGTGCGCATGCGCGCCGAGGATCACCAACTGCTGATGCCGTTCGTGGTGTCGGTGGTGTCGAAGGAGGCTCCCTACAAAGTGGACGGCACCGACATGGGCTTTGTGCCGATCAAGTCGTTCAGCGCCGATCAGGCCGCCGCGCCTGTCCAGGATGCCTGCCGGATGCAACGACCCGAATGACCTGCGTGGCGTGCCAGCTCGGCACGTCTTCCTGTCCATCGCGAGCGCTGGAGTCGCCTATGGAATTCCTCACAGTCTCACTGCTTAACGGCGTGATCTACGGCCTGCTGCTGTTCATGGTCTCGGCCGGCCTGACCTTGATCTTCGGCATGATGGGCGTGCTCAACTTCGCCCATGCCTCCTTTTATATGGTGGGCGCCTACCTGGCCTACACCCTGCAGAAGTTTGTCGGCTTCACTGCTGCGGTGCTGCTCTCGACGGTGCTGGTGGGCCTGCTCGGGGTGATCGTCGAGCGGTTTTTCCTGCGCCGGGTGCACAAGCACGGTCACGCTCACGAGCTGCTGCTGACCTTTGGCCTGACGTTCATCATTGCCGAGCTGATCAAGTTGTTCTACGGCAACTTTTCCGTCGAGTACCGGGTGCCGGAGTTCCTCAACTTTGCTGCCTTCCAGGTATTCAGTACGGACTACCCGTTCTATCGCTTGTTGATGGGGGGAGTGTCGCTGTTGGTGTTTGGCCTGATCTATCTGCTGTTGACCCGCACGCGCGTCGGCATCGTCGTGCGGGCGGCAATCCATCGCCCGCAAATGGCCGAGGCGCTGGGGCACAACGTGCCGCTGGTGTTCATGGCGGTGTTCGGCATTGGCGCGGCGCTGGCCGGCCTGGCCGGAGCACTGGCGGGAGCGTTCTACACCACCAATCCGAACATGGCCCTGGAGCTGGGGGTGATTGTCTTTGTCGTGGTGGTGGTTGGTGGCCTGGGTTCGATGGCCGGGGCAATGATCGCGTCGTTGCTGATCGGGCTGATTTCTTCTTTTGCAGTCGGTGTGGATCTAAGCCTCGCGTCGCTCTTGGGCTTGTTCGGGGCGGGCGACTGGGCGCTGCAGATGGGCGGGCTGATGACCCTCAAGGTGTCCAGCGTGGCTGCAACCATTCCGTTTGCGCTGATGCTGCTGATTTTGCTGATCCGGCCGTCCGGGTTGATGGGCGAGAAGGGATAAACCATGAAACTGACGAAAATCCTCCTGGCGGTGTTGCTGCTGGCTTTGCTGGTGCTGCCCGCCATCCTGCCGGCGGCGATGGTCAATGCGGCCATCCAGATGCTCATCGCAGCCTTGTTTGCCTGCGCCTTTAACCTGTTGTGCGGGCAGGGCGGCATGCTCTCTTTTGGCCACGCGGCCTATTTCGGCGTGGGTTCGTTCGCCACGTTGCACGCGATGAACGCGCTCAATGGCGAAGGCCTGCTGCCAACGCCGTTGCTGCCGTTGATCGGGGCCATGGGCGGCTTTGTCTGTGGCCTGTGCGCCGGCTGGTTCGCGACGAAGCGGGCCGGGGTGTATTTCTCCATGATCACCCTGGCACTGGCCGAGTTGCTGCATTCCCTGGCCCCGCACCTGAGTACGCTGTTCGGCGGCGAGGCCGGTATTTCGTCGATGCGCACGGCGGCCTGGGGACTGGATTTCGCTGATGCCAGCCAGGTGTACTACCTGACGCTGGGCTGGGTAGTGCTGTCGATCGCCTTGCTCTACGCCTTCACGCTGACCCCTATGGGACGCTTGACCTTTGCCCTGCGCGAGAACGGCCATCGGTTGCAGTTCCTGGGCTACAACGTGCATCGGCTGCGGGTGTTGGTGTTCGCCTTGTCGGCGATGTTCGCCGGGATTGCCGGGGGCTTGCAGGCACTGAACCTGGAGTCGGCCAACTACGTGCTGTTCGACATGCGGTTTTCTGCCGAGGTGGTACTCAACACCTACATCGGTGGCGTCAACGTGTTCCTCGGCCCGGTACTCGGCGCAGCGTTGATGACCTTCTTTGGCAATGCCGCCTCCGACCTCACGCAATCCTGGTTGCTGTATCAGGGGCTGCTGTTCGTCCTGGTGATGATGTTCATGCCCAGCGGCCTGGCCGGGCTGGTGCTGTGCTGGACGGCGCAGATTCGTCGACGCGGCTGGCTGGCAATGATCCCGGCGGCACTCGCGTCGTTGCTGAGCGCGGGGTTGTTGAGCCTGGCGGTGGTGTTTGCGATCGAGACGTTGCAACGGGTGTTCAGCCAGGACTATCAGGCATTGCTGATGGCGGATCAGGCCTGGCCTGCAATCAGCCTGTTCGGCCGCGAATGGCTGCCGGGTGCGCCGCTGACCTGGAGCATGCCGCTGCTGTTGGGTGGCGTGGGGCTGCTGGTGCTGAAGCTGGCCCGCCGGCAATGGCTGCGCCTGCTGGACGATGAACCGGCGGCCGCGGGCGCCGCCCTCAGCCCTCGGGTCGAAGGAGAACAGCTATGAGCAGTGCGATCCTGCAATTACGCGATGTACACAAGTCGTTCGGCGAGGCCCACATCATTCGTGGTGCGCAGCTTGAGCTGCGCGCCGGCGAACGCCACGCGGTGATCGGGCCCAACGGGGCGGGCAAATCGACCCTGTTCCATTTGATCTCCGGGCAACTGCAGCCCAGCAGCGGACAGATCCTGCTCGGTGATGAGCCGATCCAGGGGTATTCGCCAGAACAGATCAATCATCTGGGCTTGTCGCGCTCGTTCCAGATCACCAACATTTTTCCCGGGCTTTCGGTGTTCGAAAACCTGCGCATCGCGGTGATGCGCAAACACCAGATGCAGTACCACTTCTGGCGTTCGATCCAGCGTTACCCCGAGGTGCGCGCCCAGACCGAGCAACTGCTTGAACAGGTGCGGCTGCAGGATAAGCAGGCGGTGTGCGCGGCCGAACTGTCCTACTCCGAACAGCGCGCCCTGGAGATAGGCATGACCCTGGCCTGTGACCCCCGGGTGATCCTGCTCGACGAGCCGATGGCGGGCATGTCCCATGAAGAAACCGACTACGCCCTGAACCTGATTCGCGAGGTGACCCAGGGGCGTTCACTGCTGATCGTCGAACATGACATGGACGTGGTGTTCTCCCTGTGTGACCGCATCAGCGTGCTGGTCTACGGCGAAGTCATCGCCACTGGTACACCGGACCAGATCCGCGCCAACCGCCGTGTACAGGAAGCCTATCTGGGTGAGGAGCAATGCGCATGAACCCGACCTCGCAAAACCTGCTGTCGATCAGCGACCTGCATGTGCACTACGGCAAGAGCCATGTGTTGCATGGCGTCGACTTGAACATCGCGCACAACGAAGTAGTGAGCCTGCTGGGACGCAATGGCGCCGGGCGTTCGACCACCATGAAAGCGGTCATGGGCCTGGTGCCGCCCAGTGCCGGCAGCATCCAGTTGGCGGGACGGGAACTGACGGGGCTGCGCCCGTACCGGATCAGTCGCGCCGGCATCGGTTTTGTCCCGGAAGAGCGCGAGGTGTTCGCCAATCTGAGCGTTGAGGAAAACCTGCGCATGGGCCAACAGGCGCCTACTGACGGCGCCACGGCGTGGACCGTCGAGCAGATGTTCGACTACTTCCCGCGGCTGCGCGAGCGGCGCAACACGGGCGCCGGCAACCTGTCAGGGGGCGAACAGCAGATGCTCACCCTGTGCCGTTCGCTGCTGGGTTGTCCCAAGGTGCTGCTGATCGATGAACCCACCGAGGGCCTGGCGCCGAAGATTGTCGCGGTGGTTGCCGAGGCCATTCGCGACATTCACCGGCGCGGGGTATCGATCCTGTTGGTGGAGCAGAGGCTGACCATCGCCCTCAAGGTCTCCAGCCGCGTGTGCGTGATGGGCCATGGGCGGATCGTCTTCGAGGGCACGCCCCAGGCACTGACCGCCGACCCGAACCTGATGAAGGAGTGGCTGGCGGTCTGAGGCCGCCACCGCGTTCAACCGGCAGGTCCGACTGCCATTTTCACGCTGATCCCGTGGCGGCCCTTGTGCCTGCCAGGGATCGCTGCATCTGCAATCCACCAGGAATAACAATAACAATGAGCCTATCCAGACACTTCACTGTTCGACCGTTGCTATTGCTCAGTACTTTGCCGGGCTTGGCCTTGGCCCAGGAGCAAGGTTTCATCGAAGACGCTACGGCCACCGTGCAAATGCGCAACTTCTACTTCAACCGCGACTTCCGTGACAGCGGCGCTGCCAAGGCCAAGAGCGAGGAGTGGGCCCAGGGCTTCTTGCTCAACGCCAAGTCCGGCTACACCCAGGGCACGGTCGGTGTCGGTGCCGATCTGATCGGTCGCCTCGGCGTCAAGCTCGACAGTGGCGGCGGGCGCGGTGGCAGCCTGTTGCTGCCCGCCGACGGCAATGGTTCGGCCGATGACTTCTCCAGCCTGGGAGCGGCGGTAAAACTGAAGGTGTCGAAGACCGAACTGAAAGTCGGCGAACTGCTGCCGACTCTGCCGATCCTCCAGTACAACGATGCGCGCCTGCTGCCGCAGACCTTCCAGGGCGCCATGCTGACCTCCAGGGAAATCACCGGCCTGACCCTCAACACCGGGCAGATGCGTTCGTTCACCCAGCGCAACTCCAGTGACCGTGAAGACCTGTTCATCGATGGTCGCGCATTCGCCACCTCCGATCGCTACAACTACCTGGGCGGCGAATACCGTTTTAATCAGGAGCGGACGATGGTCGGCCTGTGGGGCGCGCAACTGGAGGACATTTACCGCCAGCGGTACATCCAGTTCACCCACAAACAACCGGTCGGTGCCTGGACGCTGGGCGCCAACATCGGCTTGCTGGATTCCGAGGAGGAAGGCCAGGCCAAGGCGGGGCAGATCGACAACCGTTCGTTCTACACGGCCCTGAGTGCCGGCGTCGGTGGGCATACGCTGATGGCCGCTTGGCAACGCATGTATGGCGAGGATGGCACCATCTGGTTGAGTCCTACTACCACCGTGCTGCCCAGCGATATCCAGGTGCGCAATTTTGCCGCCGCCGAGGAGAAAGCCTGGCAACTGCGCTACGACTACAACTTCGCGGCCCTGGGTGTGCCCGGCATGAGCGCTTTCGTGCGCTACGTCAATGGCGACAATGTGGCGGTGGCCGGGGGCAATGGTGGCAAGGAGTGGGAGCGCGATTTTGATCTGTCCTACGTGATCCAGAGCGGGCCCTTGAAGAACCTCGGGTTGCGCTGGAGGAATGCCATGGTGCGCTCCAATTTTGGTCCGTCAGTGGACGATAACCGGCTGATTGTCAGCTATAGCCTGGCGCTGTTCTGATCGCTGCGGCGAGGTAATTTTGAATAAATTCCTTTGACAGACCCAGGGCCGCACGTTAGTTTCTGGCTACTGGTCTGACAAGTTAATATAGATGTATGACCAGACAAAAAATACAAGTGAGAACCTCATGTCCCATCCAGATCACTCTCCCATAACTACCGAACAGCCACAGTCCGCTGCAGCCGTTTTCCAACACAGCGCCTACGCCGGTATTGCCGGCAAAGTCGTGGTAGTGACCGGTGGCGGTAGTGGTATCGGCCTGGCACTGGCCGAAGGTTTTGCCCGCAACGGCGCACATCTGCTGTTGATCGACATCAACGCCCAGGCCATGGCGGACGCCAAGAGCGCGTTGCAGCAAGGTTTCCCGGCGACACGGGTGGAATGTTTCCAGGCCTCGGTCACCGACGAAGTCGCGGTCGAGGCTGCCTTCGCTCACGCCAAGGGGTGTTTCGGGCGTATCGATGTGTTGCTCAACAACGCGGGCGTATCGATCAACAAACCGTCCCTGGAAATCACGTCCACCGAATGGCGGCGGGCGATCGAAATCAATTTCAACAGCGTGTTCTTCTGCGCCCAGGCGGCGGCCCGGCACATGATCGACCAACAGGGCGGGGTGATCATCAACACCTCGTCGATGTGGGGCGTGTCCCATTCCGCGGATCGCACCGCGTACTGCGCGACCAAGGCCGCCGTGGTGTCCATGACCAAGTGCCTGGCGGTGGAGTGGGCCCGGCATGGCATCCGCGTGAACGCCATTGGTCCTGGCTATACCCGCACTCCGCTGGTCGAAGAGCTGCAGCGTGCCGGGCGCCTGGACGTCGAGGCGCTGCGCCAGCGCACGCCTTTGCAACGCCTCGGCGAGCCGGGCGAGATGGCTGAGCTGGCGCTGTTCCTGGCGTCTGGCAGTGCAACCTTCATCACTGGGCAAATCTACGTGTCGGACGGCGGTTGGACCGCCAACGGCTTCTAGTCCGGCCTCGTTGTGCCGGCCCATCGTGGCCGGTCGATTGACGTTATTTGTGGAGAATTGAAATGCCGAAAAGTGTTGCCTTGTCACCGGCCTCGCCATGGGTCGAGCTCAGTTCCACCGACGCCGACTGGAAGCAGGCCGACCCTGCGTTGCTGGGCACCATGCTCAGTCAGTTGCACCTGATCCGTGCCTTTGAAGAAACCGTGCTGGAGTTGGCCGGTGAAGGCCTGGTGCATGGTCCGGCGCACTCGAGTATCGGTCAGGAAGGGGGGGCGGTAGGTTCGATCGTGGCGCTGGGCGCTGCGGATGAAGTCAACGGTTCGCACCGTGGTCATCATCAGTTCCTGGCCAAGGCGCTGGTGTACTTGATGCCCGAGGGGATCGATCCGCAAGCGCCGGTCAGCGCACCGATCCAGGACCTGCTGCAACGCACCCTGGCGGAAATCCTTGGCCTGGCCCAGGGCTTCTGCAAAGGCCGTGGCGGTTCGATGCACCTGCAGTGGGCCGAGGCGGGTGCCTTGGGTACCAACGCCATTGTCGGCGGCGGCGTACCGCTGGCCGCCGGTGCCGCCTGGGCCCATCGACATGCCAAGACCGACACCGTGGCGGTCACCTATTTCGGTGACGGCGCGGTCAATATCGGCTCGGTGCTGGAGACCATGAACCTGGCGGCGGCCTGGAAACTGCCGCTGTGTTTCTTTATCGAGAACAACCTGTACGCAGTCTCCACCACGGTTGACGAAGCGACGGCCGAACCGCGCCTGTCAGCACGTGGGCTGGGCTTCAATATCCCCAGCTGGAAGGTCGATGGCATGGACCCGCTGGCGGTTTACCTGGCCATGCAGCAGGCGCTGGCGCACATGCGTGCTGGCAATGGTCCGACGGTCATCGAGGCCGATGTGTACCGGTTCTTCCATCAAAATGGTCCGTTCCCCGGCAGCGCCTTCGGCTATCGCAGCAAGGAAGAAGAGCAGAGCTGGCGCGCCCGCGATCCGCTGGAGCGCCTGGCCCGGGAGATGAAAAAGCGCCAGTTGATTGACGATGCCGGCCTCGCCGACCTGCGCGAAACCATCAAGCTGGCAATGGCCCAGGCCGCTGCTGCACTGCTGGAGGCCGACCCTGCCGGGAAACCGGGCAAGCGGCGGATTCGTCCCGAATTATGGCCTTCTCCAGACTTTCGCGACGTCGGTATTCGCGGCGACCTCAGTGAGCTGGCCGACGCCCGCACCTGTGAGCAATCGAGCTACCGCGGCGGTCTTGAGCAACGCAAGTTCATCGACGCGATCGCCGATGTGATGAACCGACGCATGGAAACCGATGACAGCATTGTGGTCATGGGTGAGGACGTGCACCGTCTCAAGGGCGGTACCAACGGCGCCACCCGTGGCCTGAAAGAGCGTTTTGCGCAGCGCGTCCTCGGCACCCCGATCAGCGAGAACGCCTTCTGCGGGCTCGGTGGCGGCATGGCCCTGGACGGCCGATTCAAACCGGTAGTGGAGTTCATGTACCCCGACTTCATGTGGGTTGCCGCCGACCAGGTGTTCAATCAGATCGGCAAGGCCCGGCACATGTTCGGTGGACAGAGTGACGTGCCGCTGGTGCTGCGTACCAAGATCGCTATGGGCACCGGCTACGGCTCGCAGCACTCCATGGACCCGGCCGGGATCTACGTGACCAATCCGGGCTGGCGCATCGTTGCGGCTTCCACGCCGTTCGACTACATCGGCCTGATGAATGCCGCGTTGGCCTGCAAGGACCCAGTGCTGGTGATTGAGCACGTCGACCTGTACAGCCATAGCGGCGAAGTGCCGGTGGATGATCTGGACTATCAGATTCCATTCGGCACCGCTGCCGTGCGCCGTGAAGGCCGCGACCTGACCATCCTCACCTACCTGAGCATGGTCGGGCACTCCCTGGAAGCGGTGGAGCAGACCGGTATCGATGCCGAAGTGATTGACCTGCGTTTCCTCGATCGTGCCAGCTTCGACTGGGCCACCGTCGAGGCCAGTATTCGCAAGACCAACAATGTGCTGATCGTCGAGCAGGGCGCCCGGGGCACTTCCTATGGTGGTTGGCTGGCAGACGAACTGCAGCGCCGTTGTTTCGACTGGCTCGACCAGCCGATCCAGCGCGTGACCGGCGGCGAAGGCTCGCCGAGTATTTCCAAAGTCCTGGAGCGCGCCGCTTGTGCCCGCACCGAGGAAGTGATTGAAGGCCTGCAACAGGTCATCCGTGAAAAAGGGGCACACCAATGAGTATGCAGATGCTGGTTCCAATGGAAGTGGGGATTTGCTGCGTCGATCTCCCGGCCCTCAGTCGTTTCTACCAGGACGTGCTGGGTTTTACATTTGTCGCCCAGGTGCAAGTGCCGGCGGCCGCCGCGCAACAGGTCGGCCTGAGCGAAGGCGGCTACAGCGTGGTGCGGCTACAGACTCCCTACGGCGAACGGATCAAGCTGCTGGCGCCGGAGCGCGCACCGACCCGGCAGGAGCCCGGCTTGATCCTCGACCGCCAGAATGCCAGTTACCTGACGTTCATTGTCGAAGACATCGCCAGCCTGGTGGCCGGCCTGAAAAGTGCCGGCGCGAGTTTTTTTGCCGGCGACGCGCCGATCCAGTTGCGTCCTGACGTCAAGGCGCTGTTCTGCCGCGACCCGGAAGGCAACGTGCTGGAGCTGGTGGAATACGCAGACATCGCCGCCTACCGTCCCGACCTGTCAAGCCTGCGGAGTGTCTGATGGCCAAGCTCTTACATATGCCCGAGGTGTCGGCCAACACGACTCACGCCGCGATCCAGAACTGGACCCTCAAGGAAGGCGACGCGATTAACGCCGGTGATTGCATCGCCGAGATCGAAACCGAAAAGGCCCTGGTCGAACTGGCGGCCGAAGAAGATGCGGTGCTGGGCAAGATCCTGGTCGAACCGGGGCGCGAAGTGGCAGTAGGTGCGCCGATCGGGGTGCTGTTTGCCCGCGGCGAAACCGATGTCGATATCGCTGCGCTGTTGGCCAAGGCCGGTGCGCTGGCGGCGGCCAATGAGCCGGTGGTGGAGGAGGCGCCTGTGCGCCAGGTCCGCGCTGAGGTGTCGCCGCTGATTGATGCGCCCACCCCCGGGCGAGTCTTCGCCAGCCCTCTGGCTCGCCGCCTCGCAGCGGCCAAGGGCCTTGACCTGACGCGCCTCGAGGGCAGCGGACCGAACGGGCGTATCGTCAAGCGCGACGTTGAAGCGGCGACCGTTGTCGCTGCAGCGCCGATACCTGCGCCAACGCCGGTATCGACCAGCGATTTCGATGAAATCCCCCACAGCAGCATGCGCAAGACTATTGCCCGCCGTCTGGTGGAGAGCAAGGCCACGGTCCCGCACTTCTATCTTGAGCTGGAATGCCGGATGGAGTCCTTGCTGGCCTTGCGTGAGCAAATCAACCAGAGCGCCCCGAGGAAGATTTCGATCAACGACTTCATCGTCAAGGCGGTGGCTGTCGCGCTCAAGCAAGTCCCGGCGATGAACGTGACCTGGACCGATTCGGCGCTGCGCCGCTACCACCATGCGGATGTCTGCGTGGCGGTATCCACCGACAGCGGCCTGATCACGCCGGTGGTGCGTAATGCCGACAGCAAGGCCCTTTCGCAGATCAGCGCGGATGTCGCGCAGTTGGCTGGGCGCGCCCGCGACGGACGCCTGCGCCCCGAAGAATACCAGGGCGGCAGTTTCACCATCAGTAACCTGGGGATGTTCGGCGTCGAGCAGTTCAGCGCCATCATCAATCCACCCCAGGCGGCAATTCTGGCGGTGGGTGCGGCGCAGCAAAAGCCGGTGGTTGAAAACGGTGAGCTGAAGGTCGGTGCGGTCCTGCGCTGCACCCTTTCGGTAGACCATCGCGCCGTCGATGGCGCGTTGGCGGCGCAGTGGCTCGCCGTGTTCAAGGGCCTGCTGGAAAACCCGCTGGGTATGCTGATCTGAGGGAGTTGCCATGAGCGAAATGAAATTTGATCTGATCGTCGTGGGTGGCGGCCCAGGCGGCTACGTGGCGGCCATCCGCGCCAGCCAGCTCGGCCTGCGCACGGCGTTGGTAGAAAAGGCGCAACTGGGTGGGGTTTGCCTGAACTGGGGCTGTATTCCAACCAAGGCCCTGTTGCGCAGCGCCGACGTGCTGCGCCTGATCGGTCGCGCGGGCAGTTTTGGTATTGAGGTCGGGCCGGCCAGGCCGGACCTGCAGGCCATCGTCAAGCGCTCGCGCGATGTGGCTGCCCAGTTGCATCGCGGCGTCAGCGGGTTGATGAAAAAACACCGCGTCCAGGTGTTCAATGGGCATGCACGGCTGGAGGGTCCGCAGCGGCTGAAAGTGAGCGGGGAACAGGGCGATCTGAACCTGACTGCGCCGCACATTATCCTGGCAACCGGTGCCCGCGCCCGGGTGCTGCCGGGCATGGAGCCGGACGGCAAGCATTTCTGGACCTACCGCCAGGCACTGGTGCCGGACAGCGTACCCAAGCGATTGGTGATCGTTGGTGGCGGTGCGATCGGCATCGAGTTCGCCAGCTTCTATCACGCACTTGGCGCTCAGGTCAGCGTGGTGGAAATGGCTGATCGAATCCTGCCGATCGAGGACCAGGACATCAGCGCCTATGTGGCACAGTCCCTCACGCGCGACGGAATCCGCCTGTACACCGGCTGTGCGCTGCAAGGCAGCCAGGTGGAGGAGGGCGTGGTGCAGTTGCGCCTGGAAGGCAACAGCAACGAGAGGCTACAGGCCGATGTGGTGCTGGTGGCCGCGGGCATTGTCGGTAATGTCGAGGACCTCGGGTTAGAGGGCACCGCAGTCAAGGTGCAGCACACCCATGTGCTGGTGGATGAGTTCTGCCGCACGGGCGAGCCCGGAGTCTACGCCATTGGTGATCTGGCGGGGGCTCCATGGCTGGCGCACAAGGCCAGCCACGAAGCCGTTATCTGTGTCGAAAAGATCGCCGGCCTCAACCCCCATCCATTGGATCCGCGCAGCGTGCCAGCCTGCACCTACAGCCACCCGCAAGTCGCCAGCGTTGGCTACACCGAAGCCCAGGCGCGCAGTGCCGGTAAGACGCTCAAGGTCGGCAAATTTCCCTTCGCCGCCAACGGCAAGGCGATCGCCATGGGCGCCACCGAGGGTTTCGTCAAGGTGGTGTTCGACGCGCACAGCGGCGAGTTGCTGGGCGCGCACATGGTCGGCGAGGAGGTTACCGAGATGATCCAGGGCTATACCATTGCGCGGGGCCTGGAGACGACCGAGGCCGAACTGATCGACAGCATCCTGCCGCACCCGACGATGTCTGAAGCCATGCATGAAGCGGTGCTGGCAGCCTATGAGCGGGCGCTGCATGGCTGAGTGTCGCTAGGCTGTGGCTAAGTTCGATTTTGTTCTCGTTAAGTGTTTTCCGACTCGCATCATCGGCCGTTCAATGTATGAATGCGTGACGTGTGAAAAGACAACCGTTAACACGGTCGATGCGGCGATGGCTAAAACCACTGTGCTGGTTGAACTCATGCTGAGCGTATTGATTATGGCGAGGGTTAAAAATACAAAAATCATGTGATTTACGTAGATCGAATAGGAGATTTTTCCAAGGTAGGAGGCTGCTGTGCTGTTGAGAACGGCTGATAAGACTCCTTGCATGCTGTTCTTTTCAGGAGGCAGCGCGCAGTAAGATGAGGCAGCCCAGATTAACAGCGCAGCTGTATATTCCTGCATGAAGGGCAGTGCCAGCAGCGGTGGAAGCACTGATAGGATCTTTGATTTTTCGCTGTATTTGCTCAGGTAGGCTGTCGCAATCCCCACGGCAAAAAGCGATAGATATTGTCCGATGTATCCGCCACCCATGCTGCTGTTGAGTGAAATCATCAACATGATCAGTGCACAAAGCGCTGGCAGTTTGAGCAATCTTTTGGGTGCTCCCATGAGCAAATAGACGGCGGGAGCCAACACGTAAAATTGCCACTCTACCGATACGCTCCATGCTTGCCCCACCAAGGTGTACGCCGAGTTAGCCAGGAGACTGTCGGGAATCAGCCCCTGGATAAGTAATAGGTGGGCCGCTAAATGTTCACTCAAGTTACTTGTTGCACTATCAATCAGTGCGATTCTGGCGGCGGTCATTGGCGCAACGGGGGAGGTTAACAACACTTCGCGAGCAAAGGGCAGCATAAACACGGATATTGCCAGTGCTAGCAAGTACGCGGGAAACAGTCGAAAAGCTCTGTGTATGAGAAATGTTCGATAGCTGGGTTGTTCCCTGTCTAGCAGGCTGAATATGACAAACCCGCTTAATATGATGAACACTTGTACCGGTACTGTGTTCCAGAGACTGGCACTGGGTAGAGCGTGGCTTTCTGAAAGCCCGGACATCATATGCCCAACCACAACCCACAGCGCTAGGATCCCTCGAAGGCCTTCGAACTCTGAAACGAAGCCTCTGTTTCGCGTCTCGTTGATTTTTGTGCTCATCTAACAAGTCCACGCTTGATGTTTTCATTGGCTCGGTGCATAGCCGCCGAGTCTAACCGATGCCCGGCCCTGTGGGCGAACGGTCGTCCGTGCGCGTCATCAGTGCCGAGGGTATCAAGCCTGCAGACAGGCGATTTCAGCGATGCATGGGGATCACGTTGAGGGATCGCCGAATCAGGTCTATGCTTTTTTCTGGTTAAAAAGCACGTACAGACAGGTTGCGACGGGAAGGCTTCTGGATCCACGGTTAGACGGGAGCCCATTTGCATGCAGATCCGCGCTATGCGCTAGGAGCCACTCACGTCTATGAAACCCACGCTCGCAACGAAAGTACGCTCGGTCGGAACTGATTTTGACTCTCCATTTGTCATTGAAAATACCCTCGATGAGGTCGCGCAACGTGTCGCCGCGCAAGGCCAGAGTCTGGGGGTTGGGGACGGAGGGTTACATTTCGATAGTCGTCGTTTTGCGGTAACTGTCGAGTACATGAAGACCTATGGATTACATCAAGGGTATTGCCTTGAAATCGGTAGTCTTGAATACCTTAGCTCTCGTGTGATCTGGTCTTTTTTTCCAGAAGCCACTGTACGAGGCACTTCCCATGACCTGCGCAAAGATCCAATCCCCTATGCCGATAATTCTATTGATCATGTGATCTGCACAGAAGTTATCGAACATATTTCAGATATAAATTACGAGCAGGCAACCACCTTGGATGGCGTATTTTTTTTCCTTGGTGAAGTGCATCGAGTACTGAGAGTGGGTGGCAGGGCGCTGATTTCTACTCCCAACGCCAGCAGTTTGTGGGCGCTCCAACAAGCGCTGGTGAAAAATGCCCCGCTGATGTATGACTGGCATTTCCGCGAATTTACCCTCAGCGAGATGCAGCAAATCGTAGAGCATGCAGGTTTTAAAATAGTTGCTCACAATACTGAATTCGTCTGGCATCTCTGGGATTTCACCCCACTCGAAAATTTTCTCGCTAGCTCAGGTTATGATCTTTCCGGGCGCGGCGATGACCAGTTCATTGTCATTGAAAAAGTCTCGGCTCCAGTCAAAAAGCCCCATCACTTGATGCTCCCTACCAAGGAACAGTGGAAAGAGCGCGGTGTGCGCCTGTTAAGAAATAATCTAAAACGCACATTTTATAACTTTAAGCTTTGGCTGAAAGTCAAGGTGAAGACATTGCTTCGATAGCGGATTGCTGGTCAGGTTTTTCTACCTGTCACCAGGCCAGAAGCCCCGAGAAAGTAAAACACCCCACCGGCAACCACAAACACCCCAAGCATGTAGAAGATAAAGTGCGCAGGCTGGCTCGCCAGGACCATACCGCACAGCACCGGCCCCAGTGCCGCGCCGAGGTTGCTGAGGTTTTGTGCGCCGTAGTACAAACCGCGCAGAGGGGCTGGGGCAATGTGGTCGATGAACATGTATTCGGCGGGGAACACGATGATTTCGCCGAGGGTGAAAATGGCCATGGACAACACCCAGAGCATGACGCTGGTCGAGAGGGCAAACCCGCCCAACCCCAGCAGGAACATGCTCAAGCCCGCCGCCAGCCAGAGGTTCAACTGGCGCTGGGAGATCCTCCGGCCGATCAGGTATTGCAGGCTGATCACCATGACGGCATTGGTCGTGACCAGGGCGCTGATGACCTGATAAGCGAACTCGGGCGTGGTCGTGACCACCAGGTACTGCGAGAGGTAGGCCGTGAACTGACCAAAGACCACGGCACTGAGCAGCCCGCCCAGGGTGAAGCAGACCAGTCGCCGGTCCTTGAGCAGCAGTTTGCCCGTCGCCAGAAATGCGCCGGGCGCACGGGTCGTATCAAGCACCTGCAGCGCTCTGTCGCCCCACCGCCAATAGACCCCGAAGAAGCCTGCGCCGAGCCCCGCGGACAGCAGGAAAGGCAAGCTGATATCCAGCCGGGCCATCCCGGCGCCCAGCAATGGGCCGACGGCGTAACCGATATTGCTCAGGGTGTACTTGATCGAAAACACCCGGCTGCGCTCGCCTGGTGCGAGCAGGCGGCCGAACCCGGATTTGACCGCGATATCGATTACCGCAAATGCCAGGTTGATCACCACCAGGCAGAGGTAGAACAGCCACAGGTTGCGCGCCAGGAACGTGCCGAGAAAACCCAGGGCAAACACCGCGCTGCAAACCAGGATCAGTCGGTGGCTGCACACTCTGTCCACCAGGAAGCCGCCGTAGAGGCTCAACAACGACCCGACGATCAGGCTGCTGCCAATCACCAGTCCGACATCCGCCACACTCAAGCCGAAGTTGGCGCTCAAGTAGATCACTAGATAGGGCAGGGTGACTGCCCGCGCCAGGGTCAAGACCAGGGAGGCACTGAGCAGTAGTTGTACTGTGCGTGGATAATATTTCAGGGTGGCAAGCATCCGTTCCTCATCGTTCAACGGGGTGGATTCAGCAGCGTTGTCAGGCGCGGGGCATTGATAGATGCGCTGGAATCCAGCTTACTGGGGAATGCTGTTCGGATTGGTGATGGTTTTTCCACTGCTACCGGAATCTGATTCATTAATGTGGGACGTGTATGTTTTCTTCAGAACGCTTGAAGGGCATTGATGTGTTTGTCTGTGTCGCGGACGCTGGCAGTTTCCGGGTTGCCGCCGAGCGGATGCACCTGACGGCCTCGGCCATCAGCAAAAGCATCGCTCGCCTGGAGGCGCGGCTGGGGTCTCGGCTGTTCCAGCGCACGACGCGGCGCCTGGCATTGACCGATGCGGGGATGACGTTCTATCGCACCTGTACCGCGGTACTGGCCGATCTGGAAGCGGCAGAGCTGGCGCTGCATAGCGAAACCACTGAGCTTCAGGGGCGGGTTCGACTGGATCTTCCCGGTGCCTTCGGCCGGGCCCAGGCACTGCCACTGATACTGCAGTTTGCCCAGGAGCATCCGCGGCTGCTGCCGCATATTTCCTTTTCCGACCGTTACAGCGACCCGATTGCCGAAGGTGTCGACATTGTGGTGCGCATTGGGGGGGCGGACATCTGGCCCGATACCCTGGGGCATCACTACCTGGGCAATGAGTGGCATGTCTTCTGTGCATCACCCGCGTACTTGAGCCAGCATGGCACGCCCGTGTCCGAGGACGATCTGCAGCATCACCAGTGCATCGCCTACGGCTGGGTCGATGGCAACGTCAGCCCGTGGAGCTTTGCCGGCACCCGCGCCGGGGAAACCGAGCGCCGGCAGGTGCCTGCCACGCTGGTGGTGGGGGATGGCGAAGGATTGTTGGTCGCGGTACTGGCGGGGGGCGGAATCGCGCAACTACCGACATGGTTGATCCAGCAGCACCTGGAAGCGGGGACCCTGGTCGAAGTGCTCCCTCGGTTGGCAACCGACGGCCAGGCGATCAACCTGGTCTGGCAAAAAAGGCGGCAGGCACTTCCCCGCATCAGTGCCTTGCTGGAGGTCCTCGCCACAGGCCTGAAGCCGTCCAGTGGCAACGGCGTGTGAGGCGGCATGGCTGGGAACACCCCGTAGCAGCTGCCAAACGCTGCGTTCGAGGACACAGTCCTCGCCTGGGGAGAGCACAATAAATTGCCGCAGGCGAGCTAACGCTCGGCCTGTTGCAACGTTTACTCAAGGCCTGCCGAGCTGCCACTGCGTTCGACCATCGCAACAACGGTTGCAAACAGTTCGTCTTGCGCCTCGGTAGGGGTGATTTCAGCCGTCGTGGCGGCGTGGGAGAGCGCCTCGGCGGCGCCGAGCATCGCTCGCAGGCCGGCGGCTGCAATCTGCCCACCCTTGGCGAAAGGGGCGAGGACGCTGCGGCATTTTTCGATGAAGATCGCCTGGTACTCAGCCTTGATTTTTTCCAGCTCCGGCGAGCTCGCCAGCGCTGCGATCACCCCTGGTATCTCGTTGCCCTGTAGCAAGACGCACTCGACATAGGAGCTGGCGATTACACTCGCCCGACTGGCCAGGGTCGGTTCGCTAGCCTCGAGCGCCGCGTCCATCAGTGACGTCTGGCGTCCGTCGAAATCCTGATAGAGCGCCGCCAGCAGCCCCGGCCGGGTGATGAAATGGTCATAGACCACGGGTTTGGTGACTCCGGCTGCTTCGGCCAGGCGTCCCAGGGTCAAGGCCTCGGTGCCTTCCTCCCGGACCAGTTGCCAGGCGACATCCAATAACTGACGCAGACGGTCTTCGCGAGACAGGCGGCGCCGCGCTGGGGCGGTGGGATCTGACTGAGGCGGTTGGCGACTTGACATGCTTATATACCAAACGTAACTTAGCGGCGTTAACTTACTAAAAGTATATAGCTCTCGTCCTCACCCGTCAGCAGGAGTTTTGCCATGCATGCACTCATCGTGGTCGCTCATCATGATCCCCGCTCGCTGAGCCAGAGTATCGCGGCGCAGATCGCCCAGGGCCTGGCCGATACTGGCAACACATTGGAAGTCGCTGACCTGTGGGCGGAAGGTTTCGACCCCAGGTTTGGCGCTGCCGATTTTGCCGTGCATCACCGCCAAGCCCCGGCGCCTGCCGAGGTGGCGGCCGAGCAGGCACGGATCGACCGCGCCGATGCCCTGGTGCTGGTGTATCCGGTGTTCTGGTGGTCGATGCCGGCGCTGCTCAAGGGCTGGATCGATCGAGTGTTCAGCAATGGCTGGGCGTTCGATTTCACCGCCGATGCGCCACTGCTGAAAAAACTCCAGCACCTGCAGGTGCACCTGATTGGGGTCGGTGGCGCGGACCGCGGCACCTACGAACGGCACGGCTATGGGCTGGCGATGAAGACCCAGATAGATCACGGGATCTTCGATTACTGCGGGGCCCAGGTCATGACGTCTGAGTTACTGCTGGAGTCGGAAACCCAAGACCCGCGAGCGCATCTGCAACTGGCGCGGCAGTTGGGGCGCAGTCTGTCCAGTGCAACGATCGCCGATCGCGCAGTGCGGGCTCCCGGCCCGGTCGCGCTCAAGGAATCGCATAGACCTTGAACAGCTTTTTCGCCGTCTCGCCGACACCGCCCAGGTGCTTGGCGTAGGCCTGTTCGATCTCGCCCGAGCGATACATCTCACTCAAGGCGGTGTCGACCAGCAGGCGCCAATCTTCATCCTCGCGCGCCAGCGCCATGGCCGTCGGCGAGTACTCGAACACTCGATCCAGCAGGACCAGGTTGGCGGCGGGTTGATTAGCGAGCAGGTTGCTCAGCAGCATGCGTTCGGCGAAGAAAGCATCGGCCTGGCCTTCGGCGACCAGCTTGAGGCCCGCCGCGGTGTCCGGCACGGTGACCAGGCTGGACACCACGCCCAGCAATTGCATTTGCTGGCGGATCCAGGCTTCGGTGATGCCGCCGGCGGTAGTGGCGTAGGTCTGGTTGGACAGCCCATGATTGACGGTCGCGCGCCAGGTCGGTCCGGTCCGAGCGACCTTGCCCTCCAGCACATTGAGCAGCGATTCGGATGCATCCTGGCGCACCACGGCCGACAGGCCGGCGGTATAGATCGGGATCGAGTAGCTCACCCGCTGGCGCCGCGCCAGGGTCGGTGGCGTCGGCGTACAGAGGATATCGACCTTGCCTGAGCTGACGGCCAGCATCTCGTCGTCGTTGGCCACCGGTTGGTAGCGCACCTGCAACGTTGGTAATCCCAGCTCGTTCTTGAGCTTGTCGGCGACTTTCAGGCACAGGTCGATGGCATAGCCGTTGGCGTTGTCGCCAGTCTGGACGCTAAAGGGGGCGAAATTCGCCAGGTAACCGAGGGTCAAGGTATGGCTCGCCCGCACGCGCTCCAGGGTACTGGCGCTGGCGATCATCGGCGCAATTGCCAGCAGGCAGGTAAAGAGCAGGTGGGTGGTTCTGGTGCGTTGTTGATTCATCGTCTGGCCCCGCAGTCGGCTGTCTGTGCGATCGGCAAATCAGTGCTAGGGATTACCGGTCCCGGTCCCGCTCGGGGCGGGTGCCTGGATGTCGACAAACCGCTTGGAGAGGAAACCGTAGAGCAAGTAACCGAATGCCAGGACAATCAGGCCGCCGAACACCGCATCCTTGCCGCAGGCATACAGGGCGTACAACGAGTAAGCCACGGCGATCAGCAACAGCAGGGTGTTGCGGGTGTAGATCGCCGTGCTGACGCGGGCTTTGTACATCATCACCATCAGCCCGGTGGCAGCTGTCACGTAGGGAATCAGGTTGGTCACCGCCGCCAGGCTCACCAGTTTGGCGAACTGGGCGCTGGCATTGGGCGAAATGGTCGACAGCGCCATCAAGGTCTGCAACACGCCGCACACCAGCATGCCGATGATGGGGGCATCCTGCGCACTGACCTTGCTGAAGAATTTCGGGAACATCCCTTGGTCAGCGGTCATCTTTGCGGTTTGCGCCAGGGTGAACTGCCAGCCCAGCAGTGAACCGACACACGCCATCACGGCCAGCGCCATGACGATGTTACCCACCATGGGGTTGAACATATGGGCATAGACGAGCGCGAAGGGCGCGGTCGAGTTGGCCAGTTCAGCGTTGGGGATCATGCCTTGGATCACCGTCGTCGACAGCACATAGACCACGGCCGCACCGAGGGTGCCGAACAGGCAGGCCAGAGGTACGTTGCGCTTGGGGTTCTCCACCGCATCGCTGGCCTGGGCCGCCGACTCCATGCCAAGAAACGCCCACAGGGTCAGGGGAATGGCCTTGCTGATGGCTTCGGAGATCGGCAGCTCATTGGGGTTCCAGGCGGCAATCAGCACCTCGGGCTTGAACCAGAACCAGCCGATGATACTCAAGCCGGCCACTGGGACAATCACCCCCCAGACGGTCAGCGCCCCGATCTTGCCGGTGATTCGCGGGCCACCGAAGTTGGCCACGGTGGTCAACCAGAGCAGGCCGACTGTACCGACGAACAGAGGAATGGCGCCACTGCCCAGCCAGGGCACGAACGCGGTCATGTAGCCCACCGCAGAGATGGCGACGGCCACATTGGCGATGCCCAGCGAGAGAAAGTACAGGTACGAACAGAGAAAGAAGCCCGATTTGGCGTGGGCCTCCTCGGTGTAGGCGGACAACCCGCCAGAACGCATGCAATAGATGCCGCACTGGGAAAAACAATAGGCGATGGCCATGGAACCGATGGCCGTGACGATCCAGGACAGCAACGAGACGGCCCCCAGTTGGGCCATGCTCGTCGGCAGCAGGATGATGCCCGACCCCATCATATTCACCGTCACCAGCGTGGTGAGCCCGGTGAGGCTCATTTTTTTGCTTGAGTCGGCCATCAACCACTCCTCGATCCACATTGCCCCCGGCAGGTGAAATCAGCGTAGCAGCGAGATTGGAAAAGCTATTGAGTACCTGCGGGTCTTTTAGTCCTGGCGCTGGGCAATCAACAGCAGCGACTGCGGCACCGGGCTCTGTGGGTGCTGCGGTTCCTGCAGGGCGCTCAGGCGCAAACCAGCCATGTCCAGGGCGTTGAGCCAACTGGACAAGGTGCGCATGTACCACGGCATCGGTTGCCAGTCGCCCTTGAACCCGGCGAAGGTTTCTTCGCGCCAGCCGTCCTGATATTCGCCCGCCGCCGCTGTCCAGGGGTGCAGGGTCTGGATCAGCAGGGCGCCGCCCGGAGCGAGCAGGGCGTGCAGGGCGGCGAGCAGGGGGATGATGTCCTGGTGCAGCAGGGCGAAGTTGGCGCAGATCAGCGGGTACTGGTTCCCGATGTCGACCCGGGACTCGACCAGCGCCTCGTAGCTGGCCAGGTGTACGGGCGCCGAGCCTGCTGCCCGCGCGGCCTCCACCAGGGTTGGCGCGCCATCCACGCCGACCGCCTCGATCCCGCGTTTGCTCAGCTCACGCAACAGCCAGCCCTCGCCGCAACCGAGGTCGAGCACGCGTTCGGGCTGGCGCCCCAGCACCGCCAGCAGGATCGCCTGGTCGGTGACCTGCCGACGGCTTTCAATGCTGCCGCTGCGCACCGCCTCGATCCAGGATGAGGCGTTGTGGTGCCAGCTTTGCAGCAGGGCGGATTCGGCAGTGGGCATCTCGACCTCCAGGCCTTTGACAGGCAGCGCGAACAATTTTTCACACTACACTGAATCTGGATCGGGCCCCAGAGGCTGGCGTTATCCATGTTCTGGCCTAGGTATTTTGCACAACGCGCAGCAGATCGAATTAACAGTGATGAGGATCAGTGCATGGCCAACACCGACCACGCAAAGTGCGCCCGGGTCCTGGACCCCGTCGAACGAGTCACCGAAGTTATCTTCGGCCTGCTCATGGCAATGACCTTCACCGGCACTATCAGCGTCGCTACCGGCGGCCAGGAGGAAGAGCGCACGATGATGATCGCCGCGTTGGGATGCAACCTGGCCTGGGGCCTGGCCGATGCGGTGATGTATCTGCTGCGTAGCCTGATCGAACACAGCCGCAAGCGCTCCTTGCTCGACAGCCTGCGTGGCGGGGCGGACCCGGCTGCCGGGCGAGCGTTGATCGCGCAGGCATTGCCTGGGCGCCTGGTGGCCGCGGCCGGTACTGAGGAGCTGGAGGCGTTGCGCCAACGCTTGCTCCAGCACGCGACGACGGCGGTGCAGCCGCGCCTGGGCTGGGATGACTTCAAGGGGGCTGCCGGGGTTTTCCTGCTGGTGGTGTTGTCGACATTTCCCCTCGTGGTGCCGTTCCTGCTGCTCGACCAGACGGCGCTGGCGGTACGTCTGTCTAACCTGATCGGGCTGCTGGTGCTGTTCATTGCCGGTTGGGTACTGGCCAAGTATGCCGGTGGCAAACCCTGGCAAGGCGCCCTGACCACAGCCACCACCGGTGCTGCGCTGATTGCCGCGATCATCGCCCTCGGCGGCTGAGCGCCGCGCTGCGTACCTGGGTGATAGCCAGTCCTGTTGCACGTTGATTTTTCCATTCGCTCTACAGTAGAAGGCCACCACCCCATGAGCCAGACGGATCCCTTGCCTCCCGCCCCGGAACCGGGACGCATCGCCCATCGCCAGTCCAGCGACAGCCAGCCGGGCTGGGCCCGCTGGCTCCCCGGCCTGCAAACGCTGCGGCAGTACCAGATCGCCTGGTTGCGTCACGACATTGTCGCCGGGCTGGTGCTGACCACCATGCTGGTTCCCGTGGGCATTGCCTATGCGGTGGCGTCGGGCGTCCCCGGTATCTATGGGCTCTACGCGACCATCGTTCCACTGCTGGCCTATGCCTTGTTCGGCCCCAGCCGGATCCTGGTGCTGGGGCCGGACTCTTCCCTGGCAGCGGTGATCCTCGCCGTGGTCCTGCCCCTGTCCGGTGGCGATCCGCAACGGGCCATCGCCCTGGCAGGAATGATGGCGCTCGTCTCCGGAACCGTGTGCATCCTGGCGGGTATAGCGCGCCTGGGATTCATCACCGAACTGCTGTCCAAACCGATTCGTTATGGCTACATGAACGGGATCGCCGTGACCGTACTGATCAGCCAGTTGCCCAAGCTGTTCGGGTTTTCCATCGACTCCGATGGCCCGCTGCGTAACCTGTGGTCGATCGCCACCGGGGTGCTGGACGGCAGGAGCAACTGGACCACCTTTGCCGTGGGCGCTGCCACCCTGGCAGTGATCCTGCTGCTCAAGGGCAGCAAACGTGTGCCAGGCATCCTCATCGCCGTAGCCGGCGCGACAATCGCCGTGGGGGTGCTGGACCTTGGCACGCGGGCCGGGGTGGCGGTGCTGGGCTCGCTGCCGCAAGGGTTGCCGGCATTTGCGCTGCCGTGGATCACCCGTGCCGATATTGTCCCGGTGCTGATCGGCGGTTGTGCCGTGGCCCTGGTGTCGTTCGCCGACACCAGCGTGTTGTCACGGGTCTATGCGGCGCGGACCCGCACTTATGTCGACCCGAACCAGGAAATGGCGGGGTTGGGTTTTGCCAATCTGGCCGCCGGGTTTTTCCAGGGTTTTCCCATCAGCAGCAGCTCTTCGCGCACCCCGGTAGCCGAAGCC
The DNA here is from genome assembly GCF_900187635.1 of Pseudomonas sp. Irchel 3H3. NCBI lineage: Bacteria > Pseudomonadati > Pseudomonadota > Gammaproteobacteria > Pseudomonadales > Pseudomonadaceae > Pseudomonas > Pseudomonas sp. Irchel 3H3. The sequence goes on from NZ_FYEC01000023.1 coordinate 56,453, forward strand.
GCCGGGGCCAAGACCCAACTCACCGGGGTGGTCGGTGCGCTGGCGGTGGCTGGGTTGTTGATGGTCGCGCCGAACCTGTTGCAGGACCTGCCCAGCAGTGCCCTGGCCGCCGTGGTAATTGCCTCCGCCATCGGTCTGATCGAGGTCAGTGACCTGCGCCGGATTTATCGTATCCAGCGCTGGGAGTTCTGGTTGTCGATCGTCTGCACCATCGGTGTCGCCGTATTGGGTGCGATCGAGGGCATCGGCCTGGCCATCGTGATCGCCATCATCGAGTTCCTGTGGGATGCCTGGCGCCCTTATTCCGCGGTGCTCGGGCAAGCGGCCGGGGTCAAGGGTTACCACGACCTGCAGCGTTACCCCAACGCGAGCCTGATCCCGGGGCTGGTGCTGTTTCGCTGGGATGCGCCGTTGTTTTTTGCCAATGGCGAGCTGTTCAACGACCGCGTGCTGCAAGCCGTAACAGCCTCGCCAACGCCGGTGCGCTGGCTGGTGGTTGCGGCGGAGCCAGTGACCAGTGTCGACGTGACGTCCGCCGACATGCTGGCCGAACTGTACGACACCCTGCATGCGGCAGGAATCAGATTGTGCGTGGCTGAGATGAAGGACCCGGTCAAGGACAAGCTCAAGCGCTTCGGACTGTTCGACCGGCTTGGTGAAGCGGCGTTCTTTGCAACCATCGACGACGCCGTCGACAGCTACCTGGCGCTCGCGGGGCAAGATCAGCGCTGAACACTTGGCTGCCGTTAATGGCTACATGCGGTGCATGCGCGGCTGGATCTGTTGGCGGGGCACAATCGCCGAGCCGGATCGATTGTTGCCCCCGTCCAGGGTGGCCGGGTTCTGTGGGGTGGCGGGGTCGGTACTGCTCTGGTCGTGGCAGGACGCGCCGCTGAGACAGATCGCGGCAGCGAGCAGGACAATCGGGCTCAAGGACTTGAACATGCTTATCTCCGACGCTTGGCGGCCAGGCAAGAGGAGCCGGCACCCCGTACCTTGAGCGTAGTCGATTGCATCGCCGGCCAGGTCCGGGTCGACCAAGTGCCGAGACCGCCCCGTGACAGCACTAGGGCTTTGCCCGCATCTACAGTTACCATTGGCTTTTTCTCAACGCAGCAGACACCTGCCTGGTGCAGCTATTCGAGTGGATCGAACGTGATGGAGCGACGGCAATTCAGCGGTGGCATGAAGGGCAAGAATCTTCGGTACCTGAAGGAAACCCCCAACGCCATGCCGGCAACGGTTCGTACCGGGTTTGTGCTGCTCGAGCATTTCTCCTTGCCGGCATTCACCCAGGCGCTGGATACCCTGATCACCGCCAACCTGCTGCGCCCTGGGTTGTTCACCACCCGCACGTTCGGCCTGGGTGAGTCTGAGGTGATCAGTGACTTGGGGCTGGTCATTCGCCCGGATGCGCGTCTTGATGCGGGTGCGCTCAACGACCTCGACCTGCTGGTGATTTGTGGCGGTTACCGCACCGAACTCAAGGTCAGCGATGAGTTCATCGGCTTGCTCAAGACCGCAGCCGAACGGGGCACCCACCTCGCCGGACTGTGGAATGGTGCCTGGTTCCTGGGCAGGGCGGGCTTGCTGGACGGCTATCGTTGCGCGATTCACCCCGAACACCGTCCCGCGCTCACGGAAATCGCCCGGGCCACCCACGTCAGCAGTGAGCCCTACGTGATCGATCGTGACCGGCTCACCGCGTCCAGCCCTTCGGGGGCCTTCCACATGGCGCTGGACTGGATCAAGGGCCTGCACGACAAAGCCCTGGTCGAGGGCGTCGAGGACATCCTGGCGTTCGAGGAGTCGCGCTACCGACGCATCAAGCCAACGGAAAACGTCTGCCTCAGCGCGCCCTTGCGCGAAGTGGTGAAGCTCATGGATGCCAACCTCGAAGAGCCGCTGGAACTCGAGCAACTGGCGGTCTATGCCGGGCGTTCGCGGCGCCAGCTCGAGCGCTTGTTCAAGGAACAATTGGGCACCACGCCGCAACGTTATTACCTGGAACTGCGCATAACCGAAGCCCGTCGCTTGCTGCAGCACACCGAACTGTCCCAGGTGGACGTCCTGGTAGCGTGCGGGTTTGTCTCGCCGAGCCATTTCAGCAAGTGCTATAGCGCATACTTCGGCTATCGGCCGTCCAAGGAGACGCGCCTGGTCAAGTAAGGCGAACGTCGTGAGCGGCAGTTAAAACACGATGCCCAGTTTTGCCCCGTATTCATTCCTGATCTGCTTGTCGTAATGAGTGAAGTCAAACTGACCCTCAGGGTCATAGTTGAAACGGTTGTAGTACAGGCTGGCGATAATCGGCAAGCTGCCTTGCTGGTTGAACAGCAGGCTTAATTCAACATAGGGGTCGGTACTGTCCTGCAAGTCCAGGGTCTGATTGGAAACGCCCTGGATATCCAGTTGCGCTTCGCCCTGAAGGGATCTTCGCGCGCCGGCTTCAAGGCGCAGGACAGCAGTATCGAACTGATGGTTATAGCCAATCGCAACTTTGGCGAAGGGGCTGCGATTGGTCAGTTCAATATCGTATTTGTTATAGCCCGGATCAAATCGATTCCATTTGTAGCCAGCGCCAACCAGCAGGTCGAGAAAGTTGTTGGCATCCAGCGCCAGGCGCCAACCCAGATCCAGGTCGGCCTGCAGGTCTTTGACTCGCTGCCCCTGTTTTTCCGAGTACTGGCCACTGATTTCGGCCTGAAACACCAGGCCGGCATGGCCGGTCAGCTTGTTGCCGTAGTTGAGGAACACTCCGCCTTCGGGCATGCGCTCGATGTCGTTGCTTTGCCCTTTGAACTCCAGTTCGCTGTAACTCCCGAGCAAGCCCACTGCAAAAACTGGCTCGGTACTTACGGCCGCAGTGGAGTTGGGCGCAGCAGTTGCCGCGATAACTGCGCAGGCAACAGCAAGCATATTTATTGTTTTCATAAGAACTCCAGCAGCGCGCCGCAGGTCCGTTATGGATTGCTCTTATGACGAATGTAGTTGTTTTGTTGGTGGTCATTTGTGGCACGGAAGCGACTGGCGACGAATGGTTGGTTATATATGGATCCAAGTTGTCGAAGTATGCGTATTTGTTGGGTTTTGTGTTTTTAATTATTTTTCAGGGTGTTCGATTATGCGGATTGTAGTTGCGGATGATTTTCGTTAGTTGGACTTTTAATTGGCGTCAAAATTTAAAATTGGATGTTTTCAAGTAACGTTTTTGAACACTTTGTTTATCAGGTCGAATACGTTGCTTTTTACCGCGCTGTTCAAGTCGACCCAGGCCAGTCCAGTGGTGGCGCGGTAGTCGCCCAATTCCAGAGGACGGGACAGCACATTCGCCGGCAGTGCGCGTCCGGCATTGGCGGGCAACAGGCCGACGCCGAGTCCGGCGGAAACCAGGGCCAGCATGGTGGTGAACTCGCCCAGTTCGGCACTGATCTGCAGCTGGATGCCGTGGCTGGCCAGCGCTTGCATCAGGCCATCGTAAAAGCCGGGGGCGTAGCGTCTGGCGAGGATGTACACCGGCACCCCGGCAAGAGATGCCGGCGCCAGGCTGGCGCGTGTGGCCAGGGGATGGTCGCTGGGGAAGGCCAGCATCACGGTCTCGCGCAGCACTTCGAGGGTCTGGATCCCGGGAATCACCGCCGGCAAGCGCATCAGGCCAAAGTCCAGCTGGCCGCTTTTCAGGGCCGTGGCTTGCTCAGGTCCAGACATGTCCTTGAGTTCCAGTTCGATCCGCGGGAATTGCTCATGCAGCGAGCGCACCAGGGTGGGCAACAGCTGCGGCAGTACCGAGGAGACGAAACCCAGGCGCACCCGGCCGATTTCCCCGCGCCCCGACGCCTTCGCCACATCCACGGCGTGAGCCGCCTGATGCAGGGTCGCCAGCGCTTCCGGGAGGAACATCGCGCCGACCTCGGTCAGCGCCACCGAGTGGCGATTGCGCTCGAACAGGCGCACCCCGAGTTCATCCTCGAGCAACTTGATCTGCATGCTCAAGGCTGGCTGCACGATGGACAGCCGTTGCGCGGCGCGGCCGAAATGCAGCTCCTGGGCCAGGGTCACGAATGAGCGCAGTAGCTTGATTTCCATGCAGGGACTCCGGGAAGGCGGGCGCCAATGAGGTTGATCATAGAATTTGATCACCAGATCAGCAATCACCATTGGACGCTGTGGGTGGGCTGCGGTGAACTGCTGCCAAGGCCGTTCGACAACAAAGGGCCATTGACGGAGAACAGTATGGGATTCACCAGCGACAGCTTTCGACTGGACGGGCGCAGGGCGCTGATCACCGGTTCAGGCAAGGGCATTGGCCTGGAATTGGCCCGGGGTCTGGGTGCTGCGGGCGCCAGGGTGGTGATCAATGATCGCAATGCTGACAAGGCACGCTTGGTTGCCAGCCAACTGCGAGAGGAAGGGATCGAGGCCGAATTTGCCGTGTTCGACGTCACCGATCGGGTCCAGCTCCTGGAGGCGATCAACCACCTCGAAGCGAACAGCGGGGCCATCGATATCCTGGTCAACAACGCCGGGATCCAGCGCCGTGCACCGCTGGAGGATTTCGACCCCAACGACTGGCACGAGCTGATGCGGGTCAACCTGGACGGGGTGTTCCATGTCTCCCAGGCCGTCGCCCGGCACATGATTGCCCGCGGTCGCGGCAAGATCATCAACATCTGCTCGGTGCAGAGCGAGCTGGCGCGGCCGACCATTGCGCCCTACGCCGCCTCCAAGGGCGCGGTAAAAATGCTCACCAAGGGCATGTGCGCCGAGTGGGCGCGCCACGGCATCCAGGCCAATGGCCTGGCCCCTGGTTACTTCGCTACCGAGATGAACCGCGCGCTGGTGGACAACCAGGAGTTCTCCCAGTGGCTGTGCAAACGCACGCCGGCCGGACGTTGGGGGCGGGTCGAGGAGTTGTGTGGCGCGGCGGTTTTCCTTGCTTCACCGGCTTCTGACTTCATCAATGGCCAGACGCTGTTCGTCGATGGTGGCTTGACCAGCGTGGTCTGAACCGAACACCCGTCGTTATAAAAACAACAACAGGGGACACCCATGAGTGCACTCAAAGAGTCGTTACTGCCGCTGACCGATAACAGCGTTCAGCAGACCAAGGTCCAGGGCTTTGCCAGCAAACGCTGGTGGTACCTGATTCCGCTGATATTCATCACCTATAGCCTGGCCTACCTGGACCGCGCCAATTATGGCTTTGCCAGTGCAGCCGGGATCGAGCAGGACCTGGGTATCACCAAGAGCACCTCGTCGTTGATCGGTGCCTTGTTCTTTCTCGGCTACTTTTTCTTCCAGGTGCCGGGGGCGATCTACGCGCAGAAATACAGCGTGCGCAAACTGGTGTTCTGGAGCCTGATCCTGTGGGGCTTCTGTGCCATGGCCACGGGGCTGGTGACCAACATACCGATGCTGATGATCATCCGGGTCTCGCTGGGCATCGTCGAAGCGGCGGTGATGCCGGCGATGCTGATTTTCATCAGCAACTGGTTCACCCGCAAGGAGCGCTCGCGGGCCAATACCTTCCTGGTGCTGGGCAATCCGGTGACGGTGCTGTGGATGTCGGTGGTCTCGGGCTACCTGATCCACGCCTGGGGCTGGCGCGAAATGTTCGTCATCGAAGGCGCGCCTGCCGTGCTGTGGGCGTTTGTCTGGTGGCGCCTGGCGCGGGACAAGCCCGAGCAGGTCGACTGGCTCAGCCGTCAGGAAAAAGACCAGTTGGCCGCAACCCTGGCCGAAGAACAGAAAGGCATGCCAGTGGTACGGAACTACCGCCAGGCCTTCACCAGCCCGATCGTGATTCAGCTGTGCTGCGTCCACGCGCTGTGGAGCATCGGGGTCTATGGCTTCATCATGTGGCTGCCGACCATCATCAAGCAGGCGGCTGCGGCGGACATCGTCACGGTTGGCTGGTTGAGTGCGGTGCCCTATGTCGCGGCGGTCGGCACCATGCTGGCGGTGTCCTGGGCCTCGGATAAATCCCAGCAGCGCAAGCATTTCGTCTGGCCGCTGCTGGCCCTGGGGGCACTGGCTTTCTTCTGCTCCTACCTGCTGGGCTCCAGTCATTTCTGGTGGTCGTTTGCCTTGCTGACCCTTGCCGGTGCCGCGCTGTATGCCCCATACGGTCCGTTCTTCGCGCTGATCCCGGAGATCCTGCCGGCCAACGTGTTCGGCGGGGCCATCGGCCTGATCAATGCGTGCGGCGCCCTGGGGGCCTTTATCGGCTCATGGATCGTCGGCTACCTGATCGGCCTGACCGGCAACCCCGGCGCGGCCTACATCTTCATGACGGCCGGGGTGCTGTCGTCGGCCCTGTTGATGGCCTGGGTGAAGGTCAAGCGCTAGGGCCGCGTTGTGGGAGCCTGCCGGCGATGGTCGTTAACGATATCGCATGCATTCAGGGTGCACGCGGTGCTCTTCAGGCCATCGCAGGCCAACACCAACCTCGGATACGCCGCAAACCCTGTGGGAGCCGGCTTGCCGGCGATGGTCGTTAACGATATCGCATGCATTCAGGGTGCACGCGGTGTTCTCCAGGCCATCGCGAGCAGGCCGCAAGCGGGCACCCGCTCCTACAAAAGGCCTTACACCGCGGCCGCTGCGAGGCGGTCTCGGCGTAGCCAGCCGATCAGGACGGCGGCGATCAGCAGGAAGCCCAGGTAGCCGAACAGCGGATACACCTGGCCCACCAGGCTGATGAAACCCACCAGGCTGCCCACGAAGGCCAGGGCGCCGGCCGCGGCCGAGCCGATGCGGAACTTGCGAGTGCCGGCAGGCAGCAGGCGGGCCGAGAAGGAGTAGAGCGTGCCGACGGCGGTGTTGAGGATCATGCAAAAAATGATCAACGCCATCAGCAGCCCGAGCGCCGGGGAGATCTCGGTGGCGATCGACAGCATCGGCATCGGCAGGTCCGCCACGCTGTCCAGACGCGACAGCAGGCCCAGGCTCATCACCAGCATTAGCAGACCCAGCGCCGCACCACCAAGGATGCCGCCCCAGACCGCCTGCTTTTCGGTTTTCGCCGCGCCGCCCATGATCGCCAGGATCGGCACCCCCGCCACAATGTTGTACGACACATAGAGCAATGCCCCCAGCAACCAATGGCTGGCACCGGCCTGTTGCTGGCTGGCCAACTGATCGAGCTGGGCGAATTCCAGGTCGCGGCTGGCCACGCCATACAGTGCCACTGCCACTGCGGTGAGAATCAGAAAGGGCGTCGCAGCACCGATCATGCCGATCACCTTGTGCACGTCCAGGCACACCACCGCGACCACGATCAGGGTCACCAGGACACTGCCGAGCACCGCCGGAATGCCGAACTGCTGCTCCAGCAACGCCCCCCCGCCTGCCAGCATGACCACGGTCACGGCGAACATGAAGAAGGTGATCATCAGGTCGACAAAGGTCCCCAGGTAGCGGCCGCACAAGGCGTACACCACGTCTTTGTGGGAGGTCGCCTGCAAACGACTGCCCATGCCGGCCAGCGCCATGCCGAGGAAGGTGAACAGCGCGGCGCTGACCACCGCGCCGAGCAGGCCCCAGACGCCGAAGTCGACGAACATCAACAACAGCTCCCGGCCCGAGGCAAACCCCGCGCCGACGATGACACCGACAAATGCACCGGCGATTTTCAGACTTTCTTTCATGACCAATTCCCTCGATCTATTGTTGTTATGGGCTTCGTTGAGCCTCTACGGGGTATTGCACTGCTGCTTGGCCGGGGTGGTTCAGGCGGTTGCGCCGAGCCAGGCCTGGACTTCGATTTCCACGTCGACGCCGAGCGCCAGGCCGGCGCTGACGGTGGAGCGCACCGGGAAGCCGTTGCTGAAGTGACGCTGGTACTCCTGGTTGAAACCGGCGAAATGCTGCATGTCCGACAGCCAGACCGTGGCCTTGACCACCTGGTCGAAGCCCACGCCGCATTCGGCCAGGGTTTCGCCGATGCGGGTCATCACGGCGGCGGTTTGCGTGGCGATATCGCCGCGCACCACTTGACCTTCGGCGGTCATCGGGATCTGCCCGGAAAGGAACAGTAAATCGCCAACCCGGATCGCCTTGGAGAAGGGGTAGGGCAGGGTGCTGGGGTAGCGCTGGAGAGTGTTGGACATGGCACGGAACCTCGATTGTTGGGTGAGTGATTAACGCAAGCGCGCCGGCGCCAGGCGCAGGGGATCGACGCCTTGCTGGTGCAGGTGGTCGGGCAAGGGTTGATCCAGCAGCAGGGCGCAGGCCAGTTGCGAGACCGCGGCGGCGGACTGGATGCCATAGCCGCCCTGGGCCGCCAGCCAGAAGAAGCCTGCGCATTGATCGTCCCAGCCGACCACCAGGTCGCCATCGGCGACGAAGGAGCGCAAGCCGGCCCAGCTGTGGCGCGGGCGACGAATCTGCAAAGAGGTAGCGGCTTCGATGTGATAGATCCCGGTGGCGATATCCAGCTCTTCGGGCATCACGTCCTGGGCGTGTACGGGGTCGGCGTTGGCCGGCGAGCCCAGCAACTGGCCGGCATCGGGCTTGAAGTAGAAACTCTCGTCGATGCCGATCACCGCGGGCCAGCGGGAGAAATCGGTGTCTGTGGGGCCGTCGAAGGTAAAGGCGCTGCGCCGGCACGGCTGCAGGCCAATCGGGGCCACACCGCACTGCTGCGCGACATGGTCAGCCCAGGCGCCGGCCGCGTTGACCAGGGTTCGCCCACGCACTTGACGGCCGTCGGCCAGGGTCAGGGCCCAGGCATCGCCTTCTCGATTAGCTGCACACAGTTCGGCATCACACATCAGTTCACCGCCGGCGCGGCGCATGGCCCGCAGAAAACCCTGGTGCAGGGCGTGCACATCGAGGTCTCGGGCATCGGTTTCGAGGATCGCCCCGCCGATTGCCTCGGCCCGCAGGCACGGCACCAGGGCCAGGGCTTGCTCGGCGTCGATCAAGGACACATTGGCCGCGCAGCTGCGCAGGCTGGCATAGGTTTGTTCGAGCAGGGGCTGTTGTTGCGGGCTGGCGATGTACAGGCAGCCCCGGGGTTCCAGCAGCGGATGTTCCGTAAACCCTGCCGGCGGTTGTTCGTAGAACGCCCGGCTGGCACGGGTCAGCGCCTGGATCTGCGGGGTGCCGTAGGCTTCCATGAACATTGCGGCGGAGCGGCCGGTGGCGTGATAGCCGGGCTGCGACTCGCGCTCCAGGACCAGCACACTGGCCTGTCCCGCCAGGCGATAGGCCAGGGAGGCCCCTGCAATACCGCCGCCGATGATAACGAAATCGAAACAATCGCTGTCGTGCATGCCCAAGGACCTCCGTGGTGGGTGGGGGGAGAAATGACGACGCCCGCACCGGCTGGATAAATTCTCACATAAGAGAAATGTAAGATATGAGAATTTGCCAGTCAAGCCATTGCCTTGAGGTAATATCGCGCCACGCATCCGGCCCGGCTCCCCAGGGCCTGAAAATTGGTATGACAGAGAGACTGCATGAGTTCCAGCCGCCCACCGCTCGCCTCCAATACCCAGGCCCATCCACTGATTGACCGAGCCCAGGTTGGCGCACGCCTGCGGGCGATCCGCAAACTCCAGAAGTTGACCCTCAAGCAATTGTCCGAACGTTCAGGCGTGGCCTTGTCGACCCTGTCGAAAATGGAGTTGGCCCAAGTCTCGGTGAGCTACGAAAAACTTGCGGCGGCGGCGCGTGCCCTGAGCGTCGACATTGCCCAGTTGTTCAGCCCGGCCAAGGACCGTACGGACCTGGTGCAACCGACAGTGGTCAGCACGGCCATCGACAGTGCCGCGGGCTACAGCACCGGCAACTACGACTACCACCCAATGGCCGGCGATTTCCCCGGGCGCAGCATGACGCCGATGTACGCGCGGATCTTTGCCCGGGAACTGACCCAGTTCGACGACTACATCCGCCACCCCGGGCAAGAGTTCGCCCTGGTGCTCAGCGGGCGGGTGCGCATCCAGTTCGAAACCGGCGAGTCCATCAGCATCGGCTGCCGCGAAACTGCCTATTTCAATAGCGCCATTGGTCATATCTACCTGGCGCAAAGCGATGACGGGGCGGATGCCGAAGTGATGGTGGTGATGTCGGAGCGCTGAGCCCGCCTGGTGGTTATCGGCTGGTGCTACGCATGCTGTATTCGCGGTGGCCGGTGTGTGCGTCCGTCTGCTCGCTGACCACGACGAAGCCCTGGGCCAGATAGAACCGACAGCTGGCCTGGTTCTCCTGGTAAACCGACAGGTTCAGCACGGCTCTCTGGTTTTTCGCATGGGCGAGCAACTGGCTGCCAATGCCCTGGCCTTGCAATGCCGGCGCGACAAACAGGGCGGCCAAATTGTCACCGTGCAGCGCATGGAAGCCGACTACCCCACCGTCACGCTCGAACACGTAGACCTCTGAGGCTGGCAGGTAAAGCGTGCGCATGGCGTCGACCTGGGATAACCAGAACGAGGCGTCGATAAAATCGTGGGCCTGGATAGAAGCTGACAGCCAGATATCCAGGACCGCGTCGGTGTCCTGCGGGGTACTGATCCTGATCATTTCAGAAGCGCTCATCCAGCAGGGCCGGCAGGGTAATGTCCTTGACGTAGCTGGCCGCGGACAGGCTCAGCACCATGCGCACTACCTGCACCACGTCGTGGACCGGAATCAACTGGCCTTCGCCACGCTGTTCGGCCAACTCGCGGGGCGTGCTGAGCGGGTCGTCGGTGTTCAGGTAGCCCAGGTTCAGGCAGGTGACCGCCAGGCGTTGCTGACGGTAGCCTTCGCGCAGTGCATCGGCGATCCCATGCAGGGCAAACTTGGAGGCGCCGAAGGCCACTTCCGGACGACCACTTTGTGCCAGGCCGGAGGTCGAGCCGGTGAGGATGATCCGTGGGTTTGGGCTTTTCAGCAGCAGCGGCAGCAGGCGTTTGATCAGCAGGATAGGCGCGGTGATGTTGCAACTGACGATGGCTTGCAGTTGCTGGTCGTCATCGGCAAGGAAGCTGTAGGCCGGATCAAACGCGCGCTCTTCCCAGATGCCCAGGTTGTAGACCAGGGTGTCGAGGCCGTCGCCCGCCACCGCCTGCTCGATGACCCGCGCTGCCTCGGCCGGTTCGCCGAGGTTGGCTTCCAGCCAGCGCACCTGCACTCCGGCGAGGGGCAGCAGGTTTTCCGGGCGGCTGCGGGAAACCCCGATCAGCGTGTCCCCGGGCTCCCCCAGGCCCTCGATCAAGGCTCTGCCCAATCCTTTGCTAGCACCGACCACCAGGGTTTTCATCGATTGTCTCCTTGACCCGACTGACAGAATTGAGCGCGGATGCAAACAGAGGTGGGGGGTGTTGGCAATTGACCGGATGTTTCCAGATATGACCAGGTGTGTGGGGCATGCAAAACTGCAAGCCACCACCCCCCTGTAGGAGCGAGCTTGCTCGCGATGGGGCCAGTGCATTCAACATCAATGTCGCCTGACACACCGCCATCGCGAGCAAGCTCGCTCCCACAGGTTTGAACGCTGTATGCGGGATTCAGGCTGGGCTTCTCCCCGGCATCTCGATGCCATGCTGGTGCACCCGGCGGTACAGGGTTGCCCGGGAGATGCCGAGGGCCTTGGCGGTGGCTGTGGGTTTCCAGCGGTGACGGATCAGGGCGTCGATCAGGGCCTGGCGTTGCGGGCTGGGCTCGAGCTCCCGGGCATCCTCGAGCACCGGGCCGAGCAGGCCCTGGCTGTGCAGGGGTTCGGGCAGGTGGCCGGGCTGGATCAGCGGCCCTTCGCACACCGCGCAGGCGTAGCGCAGCACGTGGCGCAACTGCCGGACATTGCCTGGCCAGCGATAGCCGAGCAGGCACTCCAGGGCGGCGCTGCCCAGTTGCAGGGTAGTAGCGCAGTGGCTCGACTCTTCAGCGAGGATCCGGTTGATCAAGGCCAGGCGGTCACTGCGTTCGCGCAGCGGGGGCAACTGGAAACGCGCGCCCCCCAGGCGAAAGTACAGGTCCTCGCGGAACTCGCCGGCGGCCACCAGGCTTTCCAGGTCACGGTGACTGGCGCAGATCACCTGCAGGTCCACCGCCTTGCGCCGTGAAGCGCCCAGGGGGGCCACTTCGCCTTCCGCCAGCACCCGCAGCAGGCGGGTCTGCAGTGCCAGGGGCATGTCGCCGATCTCGTCGAGGAACAGCGTGCCGCCATCGGCCTGTTGCAGCAGACCGGGCATGCCCTTGTGCGAGGCACCGGTAAAGGCCCCGGCGACGTAGCCGAACAACTCGCTCTCGATCAGGCTTTCCGGGATGGCCGCACAGTTGATCGCGACGAAGGGTTGCTCCCGGCGTTGGCTGGCCTGGTGCAATTGGCGGGCGAAGACTTCCTTGCCCGAGCCGGTCTCACCCTGGATCAGCACCGGCAGGTTGCGGTCCTTGACCCGTACCGCCAGGCGCAGGCTCTCGGCCAGGCGTGGGTCCAGTTCGGCCGGGCTCAACACCAGGCGCTGTCGGCTGCGGTTGCTGCGGCGGGGCGCGCTCAGGCGTCCGTGCAAGGCCTGGGTGCCCGCCTGGTGGTGCAACAGGCACAGCGATTCGTCGCGGGCGGCCTGCAGCTGTGCTTGATCGAACACCTGGCCGATATGTTCCGGCAGCCGGCCAAAGCCGTGCAGCAGCCATTGGCGCGCCGCCGGGTTGAGCGCTTGCAGGCGACCGTCGTCGTCCCAGGCCAGCAGGTAATCGGGCTGGCTGTCGACGTACCCCGGGCTGCGGTGCGCGCGCAGCACCCAGTAGCCCTGGACGCTGTTCATGAAAAACGCCTGTTCGATTTCCCGCGCGCTCTGCACCACCATCTGCCGGATCAGGTGCTGGGAACGACGCTCGTCCGGCGAGCGCACGGCCGAGACGTCGAGCACTCCGAGCAACTCACCCTGAGGGTCGAACACCGGTGCCGCGGAGCAGGTGAGGCCGATAAAGGCCGCCCGAAAGTGGTCGCGCTTGTGCACCGTCACCGGGGTGCGGGCGGTGAGTACCGCGGCCACGCCGCAGGTGCCTTCTTCGCCCTCCGACCAGCAGGTACCCAGGTACAGGCCGGCTTTCTGGCAATCGTTGCGGATCGTGCTTTCGACCCGGTAGTCGATGGTCTGGCCCTGGGCATCGGTGAGCAGCACGCAGTAGTCGGCATCCCGCACGCGGCCGTGGAGGCGGGCGACTTCTTCGCTGGCGATGCGCAAGAACAGCTCCGAGCGCTCGCGGCATTCCTGCAGCACGTTGTGCGAAAGGATCCGTGGCCCCTGCAGCGAGCCGGGGTCCAGATGGTGTTGCTCCATGGAGCGGCGCCAGGAGTCGAGGATCAGGTCGGGCACAGGCAACTGCGGCAAATGGGCAGCGTTCTTCAAGACCCGGCTGACGCAATCCACGTGCGCCTTCGAGTGTACGGAAAGCATTCAGGCCTCCGGTTCCAGCTTCTTGTCGTTGTGCGGCCATTAAGCGCCGATCAATGCCCGCAGACAAGCGCCAGGGGGCGCACGGCTGCGCGTGAGACGCGACGTCTCACGGTCTCGGTGCCGCCCCGTGCAACCTGACATCCGACGTCTCAACCGGACCTGGCCCGGCGTTGCGATCAGGCGGATGAAAAGCCTCTGTAACGGGCTTCTCCGGCGGTTATTGGGAAACTGGCACCGGCCTTGCTCTAGCCCTGGCAAGCCTGACAACAATAATTCGAGGTGCCTTATGTCCTGCCATTGCGGCTTTGTGCCTGAGCTGTCCCGGAGCGCGCCATGAGCCGCCCGCCGTTGACCGTGGGAATCATCGCCAACCCGGCGTCCGGGCGTGACGTGCGCCGCCTGACCGCCAACGCCGGGCTGTTTTCCAGCACCGACAAGGTCTCGGTGATCCAGCGCCTGCTCGCCGCCTTTGGGGCCACCGGCATCGAGCGGGTGCTGCTGCCCACCGACATGACCGGTATCGCCGCCGCCGTCCAGAAAAACAGCCACAGCCGCCAGGCCCGCGAGAGCCACTGGCCGGCCCTGGAGTTTCTCGACATCACCTTGCGCCAGAGCGTCGCCGACACCCGCCAGGCCGCGCGCCTGATGGCCGAGCGCGGCGTCAGCCTGGTCGCCGTGCTCGGCGGCGACGGCACCCACAAGGCGGTGGCCGGCGAGATCGGCGACATCCCCATGCTGACCCTTTCTACCGGCACCAACAACGCTTTCCCGGAACTGCGCGAAGCCACCAGTGCCGGCCTGGCCGGTGGCTTGTACGCCAGCGGACGGATTCCCCCGGCCATCGCCCTGCGTCGCAACAAGCGGCTGGTGGTGCGGGAGCCGAACCGGGGCCTGTGCGAGATCGCCCTGGTGGATGTCGCGGTGTCCTCGTTGCCCTTCGTCGGCGCCCGGGCCATTAGCCGAGCCGCGGACCTGGCACAAGTCTTCGTGACTTTTGCCGAGCCGCAATCGATCGGCCTGTCGGCCCTCTGCGGGCTGTGGTTGCCGGTGTCGCGGCAGGCGCCGGGCGGGGCCTGGATGCGCCTCGATGGCCAATCCCCGGAGGCCCTGCTGGTGCCGCTGGCGCCCGGGCTGCTGCAAGGCTGCGGCGTGCTGGCGGCCGGCAGCCTGGAACCCGGCGTCGCCCATGGCCTGGCGCTCGCCAGCGGGACCCTGGCCCTGGACGGCGAGCGCGAGATCGAATTCAACGTCCACGACCGACCCACCGTCACCCTCGATGCCGGCGGCCCGCTGAGCATCGATGTGCATGCGGCCCTGGCCTATGTCGCGCAAGAGCGCCTGCTGGCCATCGGTCGCGAACACCCGCAACACCCCGTGAACCTTCAGTCCCAAGACACTCCTGGAGAATAAAAATGTCGACACCGCTGACTGCTGAAAAATTGCTGCATGCCTACCAGGTGATGCGCACCATCCGCGCCTTCGAAGAGCGCCTGCACGTGGAATTCGCCACCGGCGAGATTCCCGGTTTTGTCCACCTGTACGCCGGCGAGGAAGCGTCGGCCGCCGGGGTCATGGCCCACCTGGGCGATGACGATTGCATTGCCTCCAACCACCGTGGCCACGGTCACTGCATCGCCAAGGGCGTTGATGTGTACGGGATGATGGCCGAGATCTACGGCAAGAAAACCGGGGTCTGCCAGGGCAAGGGCGGCTCCATGCACATCGCCGACTTCGAGAAGGGCATGCTCGGCGCCAACGGCATTGTCGGGGCCGGCGCACCGCTGGTGGTTGGCGCGGCGCTGGCCGCCCGGCTCAAGGGCACCGACAGCGTTGCGGTGGTGTTCTTCGGCGACGGCGGCTCCAACGAAGGGGCTGTGTTCGAAGCGATGAACATGGCCTCGGTGTGGAACCTGCCGTGCCTGTTCATTGCCGAGAACAACGGCTATGCCGAGGCCACGGCCTCCAACTGGTCGGTGGCCTGCGACCATATCGCCGACCGCGCCGCCGGTTTCGGCATGCCCGGGGTCACGGTGGATGGGTTCGACTTCTTTGCCGTCCACGAAGCCGCCGGCGCCGCCGTGGAGCGGGCCCGGGCCGGGGAGGGGCCGTCGCTGATCGAGGTCAAGCTGACCCGCTACTACGGTCACTTCGAAGGTGATGCCCAGACCTATCGGGCCCCGGACGAGGTCAAGCATTTCCGTGAGCACAACGACTGCCTGATGCAGTTTCGCGAGCGCACCACCCGCGCCGGCTTGCTTGAGGCCAGCCAACTGGACCGCATCGACCAGGAGGTCGAGTCGTTGATCGAGAACGCCGTGCGCAAGGCCAAGTCCGACCCCAAGCCGAGCGCGACCGACCTGCTGACCGACGTCTACGTCTCCTATCCCTGAACGCCCCCCTATAACAAGAATCGAGACTTTCATCATGGCGAGAAAAATCAGTTATCAGCAGGCAATCAACGAAGCCCTGGCCCAGGAAATGCGCCGCGATCCCAGCGTGTTCATCATGGGTGAAGACGTTGCCGGCGGTGCCGGTGCCCCTGGCGAAAACGATGCCTGGGGCGGCGTACTGGGCGTGACCAAGGGCCTCTATCACCAGTTTCCCGGGCGGGTGCTCGACACCCCGTTGTCGGAACTGGGGTATGTCGGCGCGGCGGTGGGGGCGGCGACCTGTGGCGTGCGTCCGGTGTGTGAGTTGATGTTCGTCGACTTCGCCGGTTGCTGCCTGGACCAGATCCTCAACCAGGCCGCTAAATTTCGCTACATGTTCGGCGGCAAGGCCGCCACGCCGCTGGTGATTCGCACCATGGTCGGCGCCGGGCTGCGCGCCGCTGCCCAGCACTCGCAAATGCTCACCTCCCTGTGGACCCACATCCCGGGCCTGAAAGTGGTCTGCCCCTCGTCCCCCTACGACGCCAAGGGCTTGCTGATCCAGGCCATTCGCGACAACGACCCGGTGATTTTCTGCGAGCACAAATTGCTCTACAGCATGCAGGGCGACGTGCCGGAAGAGCTCTACACGATCCCGTTTGGCGAGGCCAACTTCCTGCGCGATGGCAAGGACGTGACCCTGGTGTCCTACGGGCGCACCGTCAACACCGCGATGGACGCGGCCCGCAGCCTGGCCGGGCGCGGTATCGACTGCGAGGTGATCGACCTGCGCACCACCAGCCCGCTGGACGAAGACAGCATCCTCGAAAGCGTCGAGAAGACCGGGCGCCTGGTGGTGATCGACGAAGCCAACCCGCGCTGCTCGATGGCCACCGACATCTCGGCGCTGGTGGCGCAAAAGGCCTTCGGCGCACTCAAGGCGCCGATTGAAATGGTCACCGCGCCGCACACCCCGGTGCCGTTTTCCGATGCCCTGGAAGACCTCTACATCCCTGACGCGGCGAAGATCGAGAACGCCGTGCTCAAGCTGATTGAGTGGAGCAAGCGTTCATGAGCCAGATCCATACCCTGACCATGCCCAAGTGGGGCCTGTCGATGACCGAAGGCCGGGTGGATGCCTGGCTCAAGGAGCCGGGGCAAGCCATCAACAAGGGCGACGAAGTGCTGGACGTGGAGACCGACAAGATCTCCAGCAGTGTCGAGGCGCCGTTTTCCGGGGTGCTGCGACGCCAGATCGCCCGCCAGGACGAAACCCTGGCCGTCGGTGCCTTGCTCGGGATTGTGGTCGAGGGCGACGCCAGCGAGGCCGAGATCGATGCCGTGGTCGAGCAGTTCCAGGCGGCGTTCGTGCCGGGTGCCGGCGCCGAGGAAGACCTGGGACCGAAACCGCAGAAGGTCGAGCTCGATGGCCGGGTGATCCGTTACTTCGAGCGCGGCACAGGCGGTATCCCATTGGTGCTGGTGCACGGCTTTGGTGGCGACCTGAACAACTGGCTGTTCAACCACCAGGCCCTGGCGGCCGAACGCCGGGTGATCGCCCTGGACCTGCCCGGGCATGGCGAGTCGAGCAAGCAACTGCAACGCGGCGACCTGGATGAGTTGAGCGGCGTGCTGCTGGCCTTGCTCGATCACCTGGATATCGCCCAGGTGCACCTGGTGGGCCATTCCATGGGCGGCGCGGTGTCCTTGAATGCGGCGCGCCTGGCGCCCCAGCGGGTGCGCTCGCTGAGCCTGATCGGCAGCGCCGGCCTGGGCCCGCAAATCAACGGCGACTACCTGCAAGGCTTCATCGAAGCAGGCAACCGCAATGCCCTCAAGGCGCCGCTGGTGCAACTGTTCTCCAACGCCGAGCTGGTCAACCGGCAGATGCTCGAAGACATGCTCAAGTACAAGCGCCTGGAAGGGGTCGACGATGCGCTGCGGCAACTGGCGAACACGCTGTTTCACGCGGGCCGGCAACAGGTCGACCTGCGTGCCGTGGTGCAGGACGCCCGGCACCCGGTGTTGGTGATCTGGGGCAGCGACGACGCGATCATTCCGGCGGCCCATAGCCAAGGTCTGGCAGCCCAGGTCGAGATCCTGCCGGGCCAGGCGCACATGGTGCAGATGGAAGCGGCGGAGCAGGTCAACTGCTTGCTCCTGGACTTCGTGCAGAGCCACTGAACGCGCTCCCGGTGACCCGCGACGGTCACCGGCAGCCTTTGTTTTCAAGGAGATTTCACCATGAGCCTGATCAATAACCCGCCCCGCAGCATGCGCGCCGCCGTCTGGCATGGCCGCCACGATATCCGGGTCGAAGACGTACCGTTGCCCGTGGCACCTCCCGCCGGTTGGGTGCAGATCCGCGTCGAGTGGTGCGGCATCTGTGGTTCCGACCTGCACGAGTATGTGGCCGGGCCGGTGTTCATCCCGGTGGACGCGCCGCATCCGCTGACCGGGATCAAGGGCCAGTGCATCCTCGGTCACGAGTTCTGTGGCGAGATCGTCGAAATCGGCGCCGGGGTCGAGGGCTTCAGTGTTGGCGAACCGGTGGCCGCCGATGCCTGCCAGCATTGCGGCACCTGTTACTACTGCACCCACGGGATGTACAACATCTGCGAGAACCTGGCTTTCACCGGCCTGATGAACAACGGTGCCTTTGCCGAACTGGTCAACGTGCCGGCCAACCTGCTGTACAAGCTGCCGGCCAACTTTCCCGCCGAAGCCGGGGCGCTGATCGAGCCCTTGGCCGTGGGCATGCACGCGGTGAAAAAGGCCGGCAGCCTGCTGGGGCAGAACGTGGTGGTGGTTGGTGCCGGGACCATCGGCCTGTGCACCATCATGTGTGCCAAGGCCGCCGGAGCGGCACAGGTGATCGCCCTGGAAATGTCCGGAGCGCGCAAGGCCAAGGCGCTGGAGGTGGGCGCCAGTCATGTGCTCGATCCCCAGGAGTGTGATGCCCTGGCCGAGGTCCGGCGCCTGACCGGGGGCCTGGGGGCCGATGTCAGTTTCGAATGCATCGGCAACAAGCACACGGCCAAGCTGGCCATCGACCTGATCCGCAAGGCTGGCAAGTGTGTGTTGGTGGGCATCTTCGAGGAGCCCAGCGAATTCAACTTTTTCGAGCTGGTAGCCACCGAGAAACAGGTGCTTGGCGCGCTGGCCTACAACGGCGAGTTCGCCGACGTGATCGCCTTTATCGCCGACGGCCGCCTGGACATCACGCCGCTGGTGACCGGGCGCATCCAGTTGGAGCAGATCGTCGGCCAAGGCTTCGAGGAACTGGTCAACAACAAGGAGCACAACGTCAAGATCATCGTCTCACCCAGCCGTATCTAAAGCCTCCCGGGCGGGTGCTTAATCGAGGGACCGCCCGGCGAGCTGGGCCTCAATCAGTTGGCACAGGCTGCGTACCGCTGCTGGCATGGCGTCTGCCGCGGTGTTGCCAAAACCCAGCAGGAGTCCATGGCGCGCCGCGGTCGGGCGCGTCACCCACAGGCTCGACAATGACCCCGCGCCGATCTGTCGGCGGCGTGCGGCCAGGGTCAGCGCCTGGTCGTCACAGCCTTCAGGCAAGTACGCCAGCAGGTGCAAGCCGGTGGCCGCCGTCGCCACTGAAAGCAGGCCATCGGCGTGGCTGTCGAGGGCTGCGAGCAAGGCGGCGCGGCGCTCGCTATAGAGTGCCTTGGCGCGGCGAATATGACTGCCCAGGTGGCCGTTGCCAATGAAGTCGGCGGCCGTCGCCTGCAATGACTTAGGCACCCGATGCCCGCTGCCGTTGCGCACCCGTTGCAGGACATCCACCAAGCCCTCTGGCGCCACCAGGAACCCCAGGCGCAGGCCGGGGATCAACAGCTTGCTCAAGGTGCCCACATAAATCACCCGGCCGTTGTGGCCATCCAGCGCCTTGAGCGCAGGGGTCGGTCCACAGTCATAGCGGAACTCGCTGTCGTAGTCGTCTTCGAGGATCAGCGCATTGGCTTGGTCTGCCCATTGCAGCAGGGCCAGGCGCCGGGCCAGGCTCATGGTCACGCCGGTGGGGTATTGGTGCGAGGGCGACACCAGTGCCAGCCGGGCATCGGGGGCCAGGAGGCGGCCGGCCTGCACGTCCAGGCCCTCGGCATCCACCGGCACGCCGACGGTTTCCAGCCCGGCGAGGATCAGGCTGCGGTACGTCGCATCGTAGCCGGGGTTTTCGACCCAGGCCCGCTCGCCACGGTCGGTGAGGGCGAGCGCGGCGATCGAGACCGCGGCCTGGGCGCCGGGGGTGATGATGATCTGCTCGGCCGTACAGACCACGCCACGGGCCACTCCCAGATACTCCGCCAGGGCCTGGCGCAAGGGCAGCGAGCCCTGGGGATCGCCGTAGGACGAGTGAGTCGGCAGCCGGCCACGCCAGAATCGCCCTTCGAGTCGGCCCCACAGGGCATAGGGAAAGGCATCCAGGGCAGGAAGGCCGGGGGTCAGCGGCCAGTCGGGATGCCCCAGCGACATGGAGTCCGGCCCGGCCAGTTGCCGGGCGCGCAAGGAGCCGCCCAGTAACCCCGGCGGCGCGGTGGGCGAGGGCGGCGGCCGGGCGTTGATCCGGCTCGCGACATAGGTGCCGGCCCCTTGTCGTGCCTCGCAGAATCCCTCGGCCAGCAGTTGCTCGTAGACCCCGGTCACGGTCATGCGCGACACCCCCAACTCCTGCGCCAGCAGGCGCGAGGCGGGCAGGCGGATGCCGGGCTTCAAGGTGCCGTCGGCGACCCCCTTGCGGAAAAACCGCAGCAGTTGTTCGCGCAATGTCAGCGGGCTGTCGGGGCTGGGGACAAAGGCGTTCCAGACCGGGTAAGCGGTCGCGCGGGTCTTCATGGGCAAGGGACAGCCAAAGGGAAAGTGGTCTAATTTATCTGCTGGAAGTGGATATTTCAAACAGTCCATTTTGTCCCGATACTGGCGCCACTGTTAGCCCAGCTCCCCAGGCCAGGCCTGGTGGCGCGCACGTTTGAAGGTCAATCACGGATGAACCACAGCGCTGTTGCCTTACCCCTGAAATCCAGCGATCTGCTGCACCCGGTCGTGGCGGCCCTGATCTCGGTGATCGTCAATTACGGCGGCACTTTCATCCTGGTATTCCAGGGCGCCACGGCCGCCGGATTCAGTCCTGAGTTGACCGCCTCGTGGATCTGGTCGATCTCGATCGGGGTCGGTTTGACCGGGGCCTGGTTGAGCTACCGCTACCGCGAGCCGATCATCACAGCCTGGTCGACCCCCGGTGCGGCCTTTCTGATCACGGTGCTGCCCCACACGCCTTTTGCCGAAGTCATCGGAGCCTACCTGCTGTCGGCCGCTGGTTTCGTGATACTGGGGTTGTCGGGCTACTTCGAGCGGCTGGTCAGGCTGATTCCGCCGGGGATTGCCGCAGGTCTGCTGGCGGGCATTCTGTTGCGCTTCGGCATGGGCGCGTTTGGTGGCGCGAGTGTCGATCCGCTGCTGGTGGGCGTGCTGATTGTCAGCTACGGCGTACTACGTCGTTTCACCGCCCGCTACGCCATAGTCGGCGTGCTGCTGATCGGTATCGCGCTACTGCTGGGGATGGGCCAAGTCAGTTTCGACCGTGTCGAGTTGAGCCTGGCAGCGCCGGTCTGGACCACGCCTGAGTTTTCCGTCAACGCGCTGCTCAGCGTCGCCTTGCCGTTGTTTCTGATCACCCTCACCGGGCAATACATGCCGGGCATGCTGGTGTTGCGCAACGACGGTTTCACCACCAGCGCCAACCCGATTATCACGGTGACGGGGCTGGGGTCATTGCTGATGGCGCCGTTCGGCTCCCACGCGTTCAACGTGGCGGCGATCACGGCTGCTATCTGCACCGGCCCGGAGTCCCACGAAGAGCCCGGCAAACGCTACATCGCCGGCCTCGCCTGCGGGCTGTTCTATGTGCTGGTGGGGGTATTCGGCACTACCCTGGCCACCTTGTTCGTGGTCCTGCCAGCCACCTTTATCAGCACTTTGGCCGGCCTGGCCTTGCTGGGGGCAATAGGAGGCAGCCTGGCGACGGCGGTGAGTGATGTGCGAGGGCGGGAAACGGCGTTGATCACCTTTTTGGCGACCGCGGCCAATGTCACCTTGCTCGGGCTGGGCGGGGCATTCTGGGGGTTGTTGGTGGGGCTGGCGATGCATGGCTTGATCCATGCCGGGGTGCGGGTGAAGCGCGGGTAAAGGTTGCGGTGTGACCGTGGGAGCTGCCGCAAGGCAGCTCCCTCAAGACCACCAATCAGTGGTTTTTGTTTTTGTGCTTGTTCTTGTGTTTGTGCTTATGGCTGTTGCCGCCAGAGCTGTGATGATCGTCGTCATCGGCCAGGTTGTTGCCAACCGCGCCGCCCGCGGCACCGCCAAGGCCGGCGCCGATGGTCGAGCCGGTGGAGCCGCCCAACTGGTTGCCGATTACCGAGCCACCGGCTGCGCCGAGGCCGCCACCAATCGCGGCTTCATTCTTGTTGCCTTTGGGGGCGGCGATGGCACCGCCCGCAGCACCGCCAACACCCGCACCGATCGCCGCGCCAGTGCTGCCGCCGATCTGTTGGCCGAGGACGTTACCCAGCGCACCACCTATCCCGCCGCCGACGGCAGCAGTGCCATCTCCGGCAGCCATGGCGCCTTGGGTGATCAGAATGCCTAGAGCAAGAGTAGACAGGATCATTCGCATGATGGGGGTCTTCCGTGTGTTCACGCTGTGGGGGGAAACTTGAAGTTTAGAGGGCGCGGCGTCGATAAAGTTCGACCCGCACCCACTCAAGCCTCAGTTGTCATAGCCCAGGTTGGGTGCCAGCCAACGCTCACTCACGCTCAATTCCTGGCCTTTGCGGGCGGTGTAGCTCTGCACCTGATCCTTGTCGATCTTGCCCACGGCAAAATACTGCGCCTGCGGATGGGCGAAGTACCAGCCGCTGACCGCAGCCGCCGGGAACATCGCATAGTGCTCGGTGAGGAACACGCCGCTGCGGCCGGCCTTGAGCTCCGAGGCTTGCGGGTCGAGCAGCTTGAACAGGGTCGACTTCTCGGTGTGATCCGGGCAGGCCGGGTAGCCGGGGGCAGGGCGGATACCGCTGTACTGCTCCTTGATCAGCGCCTCGTTGTCCAGCACTTCGTCCTTGGCATACCCCCAGTGTTCCTTGCGCACCTGTTGGTGCAGCCACTCGGCGCAGGCCTCGGCCAGGCGGTCGGCCAGGGCCTTGACCATGATCGAGTTGTAGTCGTCGCCCGCGTCCTGGTAGGCCTTGGCCACTTCCTCGGCGCCGATCCCGGCGGTGGTGATGAAGCCGCCGACGTAGTCGGTGACGCCGCTGTCCTTGGGTGCAACGAAGTCGGCCAGGGAAAAGTTCGGCTTGCCGTCGGTCTTGATGATCTGCTGGCGCAGGTGGTGCAGGCGGGCGATTGGCTTGCCGTCGTCACCGTAGACTTCCAGGTCGTCGTCGTGCACCTGGTTGGCCGGCCAGAAGCCGAACACCGCACGGGCGCTGATCAGTTTCTCGTCGATCAGCTTGGCGAGCATCTCCTGGGCATCGGCGTACAGCGCGGTAGCGGCTTCACCCACCACTTCGTCCTGCAGGATGCGCGGGAATTTGCCGGCCAGGTCCCAGGAAATGAAGAACGGTGTCCAGTCGATGTATTCGGCCAGGACCTTCAGGTCAATGTTGTCCAGGACCTTGGCGCCGGTGAAGGTCGGCTTCACCGGTGCGTAGCTGCTCCAGTCGAACTGCGGCTTCTTGGCAATCGCCGCTGGGTAGCTCAGGCGTTCGGTGCGGGCGCTGCGGTTGGCGGTACGCTCGCGGACTTCGATGTATTCCTCGCGGGTTTTCGCGACGAATCCGGCCTTCAGTTCCTTGGACAGCAACTGCGTGGCCACGCCCACCGCACGGGAGGCGTCGGTGACGTAGACCACTGCGTCGTTGCTGTACTTGGGTTCGATCTTCACCGCCGTATGGGCCTTGGAGGTGGTCGCGCCACCGATCATCAGCGGCAGGTGGAAGTCCTGGCGCTGCATCTCGCGGGCGACGTGGACCATCTCGTCAAGCGACGGGGTGATCAGGCCGGACAGGCCGATGATGTCGCACTTCTGTTCCTTGGCCACCTGCAGGATCTTCTCCGCCGGGACCATCACGCCGAGGTCGACGATGTCGTAGCCGTTGCACCCCAGGACCACGCCGACGATGTTCTTGCCGATGTCGTGCACGTCGCCTTTCACGGTGGCCATGAGGATCTTGCCCTTGGCCTCCGGTTTGTCGCCTTTTTCCAGTTCGATGAACGGGATCAGGTGGGCTACGGCCTGCTTCATTACCCGGGCGGATTTCACCACCTGGGGCAGGAACATTTTGCCGGCGCCAAACAGGTCGCCGACGATGTTCATGCCGGACATCAACGGGCCTTCGATGACCTCGATCGGCCGGGCGAAGGACTGGCGCGATTCTTCGGTGTCTTCGACGATGTGGGTGGTGATGCCCTTGACTAGCGCGTGTTCCAGGCGCTTGTTGACGGCCCAGCCGCGCCATTCCTCGGTCTCGGCTTCCTTGACGCTGCCATCGCCCTTGTACTTGTCGGCGATGGCGAGGAGGGCGTCGGTGCCGTTCGGGGTACGGTTGAGCACCACGTCTTCCACGGCGTCGCGCAGCTCGCTCGGGATCTGGTCGTAGATCTCCAGTTGGCCGGCGTTGACGATGCCCATGGTCAGGCCGTTGCGGATCGCGTACAGCAGGAACACCGAGTGGATCGCCTCGCGCACCGGGTTGTTGCCACGGAACGAGAACGACACGTTGGACACCCCGCCCGACGTCAGGGCGTAGGGCAGTTCGTCACGGATGTAGGCGCAGGCGTTGATGAAGTCGACCGCGTAGTTGTTGTGCTCCTCGATGCCGGTGGCGACGGCAAAGATGTTCGGGTCGAAGATGATGTCTTCCGGTGGGAAGTCCACTTCGTTGACCAGGATGTCGTAGGAGCGCTTGCAGATTTCTTTCTTGCGCGCTTCGGTGTCGGCCTGGCCGGCCTCGTCGAAGGCCATCACCACCACGGCGGCGCCGTAGCGCTTGCACAGCTTGGCGTGGTGAATGAACTGCTCGACGCCTTCCTTCATGCTGATGGAGTTGACGATGCCCTTGCCCTGGATGCACTTGAGGCCGGCTTCGATCACTTCCCATTTCGAGGAGTCGATCATGATGGGCACGCGGGAGATGTCCGGCTCGCCGGCAATCAGATTGAGGAAGGTGACCATGGCCTTCTTCGAGTCGAGCATGCCCTCGTCCATGTTGATGTCGATCACCTGAGCGCCGGCTTCCACCTGCTGCAGGGCGACTTCGAGGGCTTCGGTGTAGTTGTCTTCGCGAATCAGCCGGGCGAACTTGGCGGAACCGGTGATGTTGGTCCGCTCGCCGACGTTGACGAACAGCGAGTTGCGATCGATGGTGAAGGGCTCCAGGCCCGACAGCCGGCAAGCCTTGGGGATTTCTGGAATCTGCCGCGGGGCATAGCCGGCAACGGCCTTGGCGATGGCCTCGATGTGCCCCGGCGTGGTGCCGCAGCAACCGCCGACGATGTTGAGGAAGCCGCTTTGGGCGAATTCTTCGATGACCCTGGCGGTTTCCTCCGGCAGTTCGTCGTACTCGCCGAACTCGTTCGGCAGGCCGGCGTTGGGGTGCGCCGAGACATGGGTGTTGGCCTTGTTCGACAGCTCTTCGAGGTACGGACGCAGCTCACTGGCACCCAGGGCGCAGTTCAGGCCGACGGAAATCGGCTTGGCGTGGGCAATCGAGTTCCAGAAGGCTTCGGTGGTCTGCCCCGACAGGGTGCGACCGGAAGCATCGGTGATGGTCCCGGAAATCATGATCGGCAGTTCGAAACCCAGCTCCTCGAACACGCCTTGCACAGCGAAAATCGCCGCCTTGGCGTTGAGGGTGTCGAAAATGGTCTCGATCAGGATCAGGTCGGCGCCACCCTCGATCAGGCCCTTGGCGGCTTCGGTGTAGTTCTCCACCAACTCGTCGAAGGTCACGTTGCGGTAGCCGGGGTTGTTGACGTCTGGCGACAGCGAGCAGGTGCGGCTGGTCGGCCCGATCACGCCCGCGACGAAACGCGGCTTGTCCGGGGTTTCCAGGGTTTTGGTGTCGGCCACCTTGCGTGCCAGGCGCGCACCTTCTACGTTCAATTCGTAGGCCAGGCCCTGCATGCCGTAGTCGGCCAGGGATACCTGGGTGGCGTTGAAGGTGTTGGTTTCGAGAATGTCGGCGCCGGCATCCAGGTAGGCCTTCTCGATCGAGCCGATTACGTCCGGGCGAGTCAGGACCAGCAGGTCGTTGTTGCCCTTGACGTCGCTTGGCCAGTCGGCGAAGCGTTTGCCGCGATAATCCTGTTCCTCGAGCTTGTAGCTCTGGATCATCGTGCCCATGCCGCCATCGAGAATCAGGATACGTTCTTTGAGGGCTTGCTTGAGAACGTGGAGGCGAGCACTGCGATCGGACATGGGGACTACCTGGTCAGGCGATTACGAAGGGCCGGAATCATAACAAACCTGTGCGCTATTGGGGCATGAGCAGGATTTGCATGAATATCGCTCATGTTGAAGGTGGAGCCAGACCGGTAGAATCGCGGCGTTTTTCATGATCGGGACCAGGGACATGTCGTATCGCGTTTTCATCAGCCTTTTTGCGCTGCTCATCAGCAGTGCCGCCTTTGCCCAGGGACCGGCGCCGGCGATTTCCTATACCCGCGACATTCAACCGATCTTCACGCAAAAGTGCGTGGCCTGCCACGCCTGCTACGACTCCGCCTGCCAGCTCAACCTGGGCAGTGGCGAAGGCGCAGCGCGGGGCGCGACCAAAATCCCGGTGTACGCCGGCGACCGTAGCAAGGCTGCGAGCCCGACGCGGCTTTATTATGACGCGTTCGGCAAGGCGGCCTGGCAACACAAGGACTTCTACTCGGTACTGGATGCCCAGGGCAGCCAGGCCGCGCTGATGGCGCGCATGCTCGAACTGGGCCATCAGACTCCGTTGCAACCCAACGCCAAGCTGCCGCAAGAGATCGTCCTGGGCCTGAACCGGGCCAACATGTGCCCGCAGCCAGGGGAGTTCGACGCCTATGCCAAGCAGCACCCCAAGGAGGGCATGCCGCTGGCGGTGACCGGCCTGACCACGGCGCAGTACCAGACCCTGCAGCGCTGGCTGGCGTCCGGGGCGCCCATCGATGAACAGGGCCTGGCTCCCAGCGCCCAGGAAGCACTGCAGATCGTGCAGTGGGAAAATCTGCTCAACGCTCCCGGCGCCCGTGAAAGCCTGGTGGCGCGCTGGCTGTATGAGCACTTGTTCCTGGCCCACCTGTACTTCAAGGATGGCGAGCAGGGTCACTTCTTCCAGTGGGTGCGTTCGCGCACGCCCACCGGCCAGCCGATCGACCTGATCAACAGCCGGCGGCCCAACGATGACCCGGGGACCCAGGTGTATTACCGCCTGTGGCCAGTACAAGGGGTGATCGTGCACAAGACCCACATCACCTATCCCTTGAGCCCGGGGAAAATGGCCCGGATCAAGAGCCTGTTCTACAGCGGCAACTGGCAGGTCGACGCCTTGCCCGGCTATGGTCCGGAACGCCGTGCCAACCCGTTCGAGACCTTCCAGGCGATTCCGGCCCAGGCCCGCTACCAGTTCATGCTCGATAACGCCGAGTACTTCGTGCGCACTTTCATTCGTGGGCCGGTGTGCCGCGGACAGATCGCCACCGATGTGATCCGTGACCATTTCTGGGCCATGTTCCAGGCGCCGGAACATGACCTGTATATCGTCGACCCGAACTACCGCGGCCAGGCCACGCCGTTGCTGGCGATGCCCGGGCAGAATGACGACGTCGGCAGTGTGCTGAGCCTGTGGCACGCCTACCGCGACAAGCGCAACGAGTACGAAACCCTGCGCCAGGATGCCTACGCCGATGCCCCGGCGCCGAGTTGGTCGTCCTTGTGGGCGGGTAACGACAACGCCTTGCTGAGCATCTTTCGCCACTTCGACAGTGCCTCGGTGACCAAGGGCCTGATCGGCGACGTACCGCAGACCCTGTGGCTGTTCGACTTCCCGTTGCTGGAGCGCACCTATTACCAGTTGGCGGTGAATTTCGACGTGTTCGGCAACGTGTCCCACCAGGCCCAGACCCGGCTGTATTTCGACCTGATCAGGAATGGCGCCGAGCAGAATTTCCTGCGCTTGATGCCCGCCGACTCCCGCGACGATTACCTCGACGACTGGTACCAGAACAGCGGCAAGTTCAAGATGTGGATGGATTACGCCAGCATCGACAACGACACGCCGACCGCGCTCAAGCTTGCGCCGAAAGACCCCAAGCGCGACTTCGTCCAGCAGTTGCTGGCCCGTTATGGCGACCTCAACGCCCGGCCGGATCCGATCAACCGCTGCAGTGGCGCCTACTGTTCCCGGCCGAACATCGACCCGGCCCTGCAGAATGCCGAGCAAACCCTGAGCCGCCTGACGTCACGCCCGGCGGCTGGGTTGAAGGTGATCGAGCAGATGCCGGAAGCGACCATGCTGCGCATCGAAACCAGCGATGGCAAACGTGAGGTCTACAGCCTGCTGCGCAACCGCGCCCACAGCAACGTGGCGTTCATGCTCGGCGAGTCGCTGCGCTATCAGCCCGGATTGGACACCATGACCTTGTATCCGGGGGTGCTCAGCAGCTATCCGAACTTCATGTTCAACATCCCGGCCGACGAAGTGCCGGAATTCGTCGAAGACATGGAGAACGCCAAGGACGCCCAGCGTTTTGAACGAATCGTCGGGCGCTGGGGCATTCGCCGCAGCCACCCGCAGTTCTGGGTGTATTTCCACGATTTGAGCCAGTACCTCCATGAGACCGACCCGGTGGAAGAGGGCGTGCTGGACATGAACCGCTACGAGAATCTCTGACCCAAACCTGCTGCAGGAGTTGGCAAGCCGGCTCCTGCAGCAGCTGTTTCCGACAGGGCTTTATCCCGACAAAAATACTGGGACTTTGTCCGGCGCCATGATTGGCGTAAACTGCGCCCAAGCCTGCGAGGAATTTCCATGACCGCCATTACCATTACCGACGCCGCCCACGATTATCTGGCTGATCTGCTCTCCAAGCAGAACACCCCGGGGATCGGCATTCGGGTCTTTATCACCCAGCCTGGCACCCAGTACGCCGAAACCTGCATTGCCTACTGCAAGCCGGGCGAAGAAAAACCTGAAGACACCGCGCTGGGGCTCAAGAGCTTCACCGCCTACATCGACTCGTTCAGCGAGGCCTTCCTCGACGACGCCGTGGTCGACTACGCCACCGACCGCATGGGCGGCCAGCTGACCATCAAGGCGCCGAACGCCAAAGTACCGATGGTCAACGCCGACAGCCCGATCAACGAGCGCATCAACTACTACCTGCAAACCGAAATCAACCCGGGGCTGGCCAGCCACGGCGGTCAGGTCAGCCTGATCGACGTCGTGGACGACGGCATTGCCGTGTTGAAGTTCGGTGGCGGCTGCCAGGGCTGCGGCCAGGCGGACGTGACCTTGCGCGAAGGCATCGAGCGCACCCTGCTGGAGCGCGTTCCCGAGCTCAAGGGCGTGCGCGACGTGACCGACCACACGCAGAAAGAAAACGCCTACTACTAAGGTGTTCGCTGCGAGATGAAAAAACGGCGCCCGTGAGCGCCGTTTTTTTATGGCCAACCCTTGTGGAACCTGTAGCAGCTGCCGAGCCCGCGAGGCTGCGTTCGGCTGCGAAGCAGCCGCCAAGGACCCGCACCAACCTGGCGAGGACTGCGTCCTCGAACGCAGCCTCGCGAGCTCGGCAGCTGCTACAAACCCCTCAGGGCCGGTACAGATGCGCGTGCCCGGCCCGGTACAGCGACGACTCGCTGAAGGTGTCCGCTGCCAGCACCCGGCCCACCAGGATCAGCGCCGTGCGTCGGAATCCCTTGGCCTGGACCTTGTCGACGATGTCGTCGAGGGTGCCCAGGACCCAGTCCTGATCCGGCCAACTGGCCTTGTGCACCACGGCAATCGGGCAATCGGCGCCGTAGTGGGGCAGCAGTTCGGCGACGATTTTCGCCAGGTGGTTGACCCCCAGGTGAATCGCCATGGTCGTGCCATGCCGGGCCAGGCTGGCGAACTCCTCACCGGCCGGCATCGTGGTTTTATCGGCGTAGCGGGTCAGGATCACGCTTTGCGCGATGTCCGGCAGGGTCAGTTCGACCCCCAGCAACGCCGCACAGGCCGCCGTGGCCGTGACGCCGGGGATGATTTCGAAGGGGATGCCCAGCGCGCGCAGATGGCGGATCTGCTCGCCAATCGCCCCGTACAGGCTCGGGTCGCCGGAATGCACGCGTGCCACGTCGTGACCCTGGGCGTGGGCTTGGCTGATCAACTCGATGATCTGTTCCAGGTGCAGTTCGGCACTGTTGACCACCTGGTGCGCCCGGTGGCCCTGGAGCACTGCTTCAGGCACCAGTGAGCCGGCGTAGATGATCACCGGGCAGCTGTGAATCAGCCGTTGGCCCTTGACGGTGATCAGTTCCGGGTCGCCGGGACCTGCGCCGATGAAGTAGACGGTCATGGCCGGCTCCTGTGAAAAAACGACAAGGCAAGGCTTCAGATGAAGTTTGCTCATGATCGAAAGGGTGGATTATCGGGATTTTACGAAGCGCAGGCCAATGCAAAGGTGGCCTGGGCGTATTTCTGCCGGCAAATCAGCAGGGTTGCCGGGGCCTGGGCCAGTTGTTCGGCCAGGGCCAGGGCGGCGCTTTCGGCCACGCCATAACAACCGGTGCGTTCGAAGGCGATCTGCGATTGGTGGCTGAGGCGGGCTTGATACTGGGCCAGTTGTTCGCTGCTGAAGTACATCAGCGGCAGTCCCAGTTGGGCGGCCAGTTCAAGCAGTCCCGGCTCCTCGCGCTTGAGGTCGATGCTGGCCAGGGCCTTGATCGAGTGCAGGTCGATCTGGTTCGCCTGCAGGGCCTGATCGAGTAACGCGCGCAGCGTGCTCGCTGGGCAGCCACGCTGGCAGCCCAGGCCGACCACCAGGGTCGGCGCTGCGCGGGTGTCACTCATGCAGGTAACTGGTCTGCGCTTTTGCGGCGGAACAACCAGGCGCTGAGCACGCCCAGGGCCAGCCAGAAAGCCACGTTGGTCAGTTGCGAAGCGATTTTGAACTGCGTTTCCAGTTCTTCCGGCGCCAGCATCGAATGCACGGTCGGTTGGGGCGCGCCGATCACATGGGGTACCGCCAGGATCGCAACGCCCAGCAGCTTGAGCAGCCAGTTGCGGCCGAACGCGATCAGGGCAATGCCGGCGGCGGTCGAGGCCGCCGTAGCGATCCACCACATCTGCCGTTGGCCCAGGTCGGCCGCGGCGGTGCCCGGCAACTCGGGTGGCAGGCCGAGGGTCGGTGCCAGGACGAAGGTGGCATAACCGGCCAGGCCCCAGAGCAGGCCCTGGGAAGTGCGGGTCGGCGCGCGCAGGGTGTAGAGGCCGGCCAGCATCAGGGCAAAACCGACGGCCACCACCAGGTTGCCGCCCGTGGTCGACAGCACACGCTGCCAGCCGTCTTCCGGTTCCCAGGCTTCGCCGTCATGGCTGTGGGCCGCGGTGCCGGCGGCGTGTTCATGGACTTCTGCTGCCGCGGGTGCGGACTGTTCGTAAGTCTCGGCCTGCAGAATCAGCGGGGCGACCCAGAAACTCTGCAACAGCGTCAGCAGCAGGGCAGCCAGCAGCCCGCTGAAACCTGCGGTTTGTGCAATACGCTTGATCATCTGGGCAGGTCTCAGTGGCACGGGAAGGCGGCGCTGTGGCGGGTATCGTGGGCGGCGTTATGCACGGCCTCGATATGGGAGAACCCGGCGAAGTACACTAGGCACACACCCAGGATCGATGCGCCGATGGCGGCAACGAGGCGTTGGCCCAGGGTGGTGGTGCTGGCGGTGGCGTGGCGGGTGCTGGTGATGGTCGACATGGCGCTTCCCTCTGGTCAGTCAGGGGTGAAACGTGCGCATGCAAACCTCCGCGAGCCGGGCACGCAGAGACTTGAACAGCGCCCGCCCACCGCGGGTTTGTTAGCTATGTGTTGCGGGCCGGTCTCCGGGCTCACGAGGGGCGGGCTGTGGCCACACCTGCAAGAATCGCCTTCCCATGCCGTACGACTGGCACAGTGGATCTGACTCTTCGCTCGCTTACCGTTGCGGGGGCAGCACCGGACTGACATGGCTTTGCAGTAAAGCACATGATTCACCGGTTTCCCGTTTCACCCTGTGAAGGGCACCCGTAACAAGGTGTGTAGGAGAGCATGGGCGGGGGATTGGCGTCAATTGGCATGGGTTCTCAATTGGGGGGCTGAGTCGCCGCCATCGCGGCATAGGTATCTACACAACTGTGGTGCGACGTTGCACCTGTGGAGAGAGAACCTGCTTGGGTCGTGACCTCTGGGCCGACCAGGATGTTGGATCAGGCCGAGTACATATCCATTTCTTCGGTAACGGCCTCCTATGGTTCCGCCTGACGGCGGCTCACTTTTGAACAGCCCAAAAGTAAGCAAAAGGCTCTTACCCCACCACTCGGTGCCTCGCTTAGGCTCGGCATGCCCGTACTCCGACATTGATTTGGGGGGCCGCCGCAATGGGCCCTCCCTGGCCCAGTGCGGCTAAACCGGCGTCCTGCCGGTTTAC